>NZ_JBSUQM010000023.1:0-93712 GCF_054065835.1 Nocardia citri | reverse complement strand
AAAACCATGAAAGACAACACATTTCCCGTATCACAAAACGGGGATGCGGCAGCCGAGAGCGCTGCGCACCCCGTACGATCCGTCAGCGGCATCCTCGATTTCGCCGACAACCGTGCCGCCACCCTCCGGGTCGAGGGCTACCTCCCCGGCCCGCAGGACGTGCACGTACCGCCCCGGCTGATCCGTGAATTCGGTTTGCGCCGTGGCGATTTCATCATCGGCGCCGCCGAGCCGGCACGCAGCGGCAAGCTCGACCCGCTGGTCCGTGTCGAATCGGTCAACGGACAGGATCCGCGGCGCGCCACGGCCCGTCCGCACTTCGAGGACCTGGTCCCCATCTACCCCAACCAGCGGCTGCGCTTGGAGACCGAACCGCATGCCATGACGACCCGGGTCACCGACCTGGTCATGCCCATCGGCAAGGGGCAGCGCGCCCTCATCGTCGCGCCGCCCAAAGCGGGCAAAACCTCTGTGCTGCAAGCGATCGCGCACGGCATCGCGAAGAACCACCCGGAGTGCGAACTGATGCTCGTACTGGTCGGCGAACGTCCCGAGGAAGTCACCGATCTAGGCAGATCGGTGCCCGCCGATACCGCCGCCGCCACCTTCGATCAAACTCCGCGCGAGCAGATCGCACTGGCCGAACTCGCCATCGAACATGCCAAGCGCCTGGCCGAAATGGGGCGAGACATTGTCGTGCTGCTCGACTCGCTGACCCGCCTGGCCCGCGCCTATAACAACGCCGCCCCGTCCTCCGGGCGCGTCCTCTCCGGTGGCATCGATGCCGCCGCGCTCGCGCCGCCGAAGAAATTCCTCGGCGCCGCACGAAATTTCGAGAACGGCGGCTCGCTCACCATTATCGCCACTGCCCTGGTCGAAACCGGCTCGCTGGCCGATACCGTGATCTTCGAGGAGTACAAGGGCACCGGCAATGCCGAGCTGAAGCTGGATCGCGCGACCGCCGGCCGCCGGGTCTTCCCGGCCATCGATATCGCCCAATCCAGCACCCGCAAGGACGAATTGCTGCTCACCGGAAACGAATTGGCGGCCACCCACCTGCTGCGCCGCACCCTCGCCGCAGTGGACGGTCAGCAGACCATCGACCTGCTGCTGGAGGGCCTGCGCCAGGCCCCGACCAATGCCGAATTCCTGGCCCAACTCGGCGCCAAGCGGCACTGACACACTTGACACATCGCTATTCAGGATCCTTTAACGCCTTGTCAAGTCCTCCGAGGCATCTTTGTTACAGCCCGACCGGGCCTGTCTTCGGGGGAGACAGGGTCGGTCGGGCTCTCGTCGTATTCAGTTCGTGCTCAAACCAATTCGGCGGCGAACAGCTCCGATATCGGCTGCCGCGAATCGGCGGCGGCGGGTTCGTCGGATGGCTCTCGGCCAGGCAAGAAGAAGGCGTGCTTCGCGCTAAGTTCTCAGTCATGGATATCCACGCCTACCCCACCGAGGCGAATATTCCGGTGGATCTCGCCGAGGCACAACGTATCGCCGACCACTACCTGCCCACCGATGACGGCATCAGCAACCTGCTCACCGAATTCGATGCGGGGTTCGTGGTCGTCGCCATCTTCTCGCCACCACCCGGTATCGACCCACGTAACCCCCCGCTACCTCCGACCATCGGCGGCTCGGTCTGCGTCATCGACAAACCCACCGGCGCCATCTCCTATTGGCCCACCTACCCCATCACCGCGATCGCCGAACAGTACACGCGGGCAATGCAATCCGGCCGCCTGATCATCGAGGACTCTTGGCCCGTAGACGACGGTGACGAAGGCTAGGTGCGGTAGGGCGCTGATGGCGGTGCCGTCGGCTAATGCCCGGTTCAGACCGCGGTTCGTGCCGCGATCTGTGGCGCCGCCTGAGCATCGGGAACGCCGGTGCCGCGCAGCGAAGTACCCGCGGTCTCCCGCAGGAACGACCAGGCGAGCAGACCGATCAGGCTGGCGCCGACCATGTACGCGGCCGGGAACAGCGACCAGCCGGTCGCTTCGATCGTGGCCTCGTTGACCAGCGGTGCGGTACCGCCGAACGCGGCGGTGGAGATGTTGTAGCCGAGTGCGAAACCCGCATAGCGCACATGGGTCGGGAAGATCGCCGGGAAGGTCGAGCTGATCGTCGCCAGCTGAGGGACATACAGCAGTCCGAGCACGATGAATCCGGCTATGGCCCAACCGGTTCCCTGCCCCATCAGCCAATACATCGGCAACGCGAGTATCGCCAGTCCGACCAGCGACACCAGCCAGAGCGGGCGACGGCCCACCCGGTCGGACAGTCTGCCGAACAACGGCAGCACGATCATCATCACCGTCTGCCCGATCAGCATCATCGCGGTGGTGGTCGATTCACCGACGCCGATGGTGTTCTGCAGGTATGTCGGTTGATAGGTGAGCAGCGTGTAGTTCACCACGTTCAGGGCGACGACCAGGCCGACGAGTGTCAGGGTTTCGCGGCGATAGGTGGTCAGGACCTCGCGCAGACCGCCCGGCGGGTGCGGTTTTTCGGCCACCTCGGTGAATACCGGCGACTCGTCCAGATGCGAGCGCAGGTACCAGCCGATCAGGCCGAGCGGCACCGCGAACAGGAACGGCACCCGCCAACCCCAATCGTGCATCGCGTCCGAACCGAAGATGAGCTGACACAGCAGCACGACCGCCGAGCCACCGACGAATCCGCCGAGAGTGCCGAATTCCAGGAAGCTACCGAAGAATCCGCGCTTGCGGTCGTTCGCGCATTCGGCCAGATATGTTGCGGCACCGCCATATTCGCCACCAGTGGAGAAGCCCTGCACGACGCGCAGGGCGATGAGCAGAACCGGTGCGAACCAACCGATCTGGGCATGGGTCGGCAGCAGGCCGATGCATCCGGTCGCACCGGCCATCAGCAGAATTGTCGTGGCCAGCACGACTTTTCGGCCGAGACGGTCGCCGAGCGGTCCCCAGACCATGCCACCGAGCGGGCGCAGCAGGAAGGAGATGGCGAAGCCGAGCATGGTGCCGAGGGTGCCGAGTTCGCCCGGGAAGAATGCGTCGGTGAGGTAGGTGGCGGTCGCGGCGTAGACGCCGTAATCGAACCATTCGGTCGCATTACCCATCGCCGAGGCGGCGACCGAGCGACGTAGCGTCATCTTCTCCGATTCGCGATCCGTCACATCCGCCTCCTCACCGGCCCCGGTTACGGGCCTCGATTCGTTCGACCGGCCCAACCCGGATTTCCGGATGCAGACACGGAATAGACCGATACCCCGGTTCCGAACTGGGCAAACAAGCGGCGGACCCGCCAAGCCGGTGATGGGCCCGCCGCCACCTGCGACATCGACAGTGAATGTGATACTGGTCACAACTGCCTTTTCGGCGACGAATGCAGTTCGCTATCGGCCGTCGCTCGGAACCTCGCACTGGCACGATCGCCGCCGGAACAAGCAGCTGGCCGCGACCGCGTACAGGGCCGCGGATATCGAGCCGAACCGTCACCGACTCGGGCATAGACCATTCGTGCGACTCCAGCGCGACGGTGGCAAGCACCAGGCAGCCTGAGCCGGGGAGCCTTCGCCGTCCAAACCAGGAGCAATCACAGCGAGCGCGCGTCGATTATCCAGATCTGAATTCCAGACGGCCCGGCATCCTCGCCGATCCGATCGATCAACCGGACCAGATCGGCGACGTCGTCGTTCTTGGCCAGCAGTTCGATGCGCAGCCCGGCCTCGACATCGCTGACGAACTGCTGGCCGCGATAGCGTTCGACCCGGCTGCCCCGGTCGTCCACCCGGTAGACCTGGCACACCACCATCCGTCGCACGCCGAACACGGCCAACGCCTGCTTGATCTGGTCGAAGAGGTTCGCGGGCAGCACCAACGTGATGAGTTTCGCGTCGACGCCGTCACCTGGGCTCATCGGGTCCTCGATGCCGTACCCGACACTGCGCTGGAGGTGGATGGTGGCATTCACGTGGTCGCCTGATTCCCGGGCGCCGCGCCCGATCGTTTGGCCGGTGCCTGCTTGGGCAGGGCGGGCGCCGCGGGGAGGGTCCCCACATGGGCGAAGACCAGAGTCTCGTCCGGGTAGGCCTCTTCTTCGTGGGCCGCGACGTCACCGGTCTCCAACACGTGGTCCGGCATGCGCAGACTCATGAACAAGCCCAAGATCTTCAGGATCACAAAGGTGACGAACGCATCCCATGCGATCACCGTCACCGCGGCCCCTGCTTGCCAGAGCAGCTGTTTCGGATGATGTCCGTACAACCAGCCCGAAAACGCCACGTCGGCAACGCCATTGCCATTGCCCGGGTACACGATGACGTGCGGATCGGCGAGTACGCCGACCAGCAGACCTCCGGCCAGACCGGCGACGCCGTGGGTGTGGAATACGCCGAGCGTGTCGTCGACCTTGCGGAACAATTTGGTGTGCCCCAATTTGTTCCAGGACAGCCATACCAGTGTCGACGCGATGACACCGATGATCATCGCGCCGAAGCTGTTCACAAAACCGGCCGCCGGTGTGATGGCGACGAGTCCGGCGATCATGCCGTTGATCGCGCCGAGGAAGTTGGGCCTGCGCTGCGGCCCCACTGCCATATCCCAGAACACCCACGTCAACACGGCCACCGCGGTGCACAGATTGGTATTCAATACGGCGAGCGAGGCATTCGCGCCGCCGAAATACATATCGCCGCCATTGAATCCGTTCCAGCCCAGCCACAGAATGCCCGCGCCCGCCGCGGCCATCGGCAGATTGTTCGGCACGGCTCGCTCACGATCCCTGGCCAGGCGTGGTCCGATAACGGCCGCCGCAACGAAACCCGTTGTACCAGCCGCCAAATGGATGACGTAGCCGCCGCTGTAGTCCAGCGCGCCCATCGAGGCCCACCAACCGCCACCCCACAGCAGGAAGGCGTTCACCGTATACGCGAAGGTGGTCCACAGCGGGACGAACAGCAACCACACCTTGAAGTTGATTCGGCCGATCACGCTGCCGAGGAACAGCAGCGGAGTAATCGCGGCGAAGGCGAAGTGAAAATACGCCAGCGTGGTTTCGGAGAATCTGAGCTTCGGCATCAGGCCGTCGAGCAGCGGGATGATGGCCCGGTTCTGGTTATCGCTGCCGAGAATGGTGTGCGGCACACCGACCGCGGCACGCAGAATGCCGGGCCCGAGCTTCAGTGGTTCACCGAAACCCATTTTGAAACCCCACAGCACCCAGACCAGCAGGACCGCGGAGAAACCGGTGAAGGCCATCAGGATGGTATTGACGGCCCATTTTCTTTGTACGATACCGCCGTAGAGTACGGCGATACCCGGAATGCTCATCAGAGCGACGAGTGTCGCGGCGACCAACTGCCAGGTGTTGTCCCCGGAGTTGAGCCAGTCAGGGTACGGTGACATGATTCTGCGCTACCTCATCTGCGCACGCAGGCAGGCAAACGCCGATCCCGCCCTAGCGCTGAAGTGTCTGTGGCGTAAGGTGTCTAGCGTCACACTGCTTCACCTAGTGTCATCACACGAGGTTTCACTCCGGTTACGCGACGTTAAATCTGGATCTCACGGCGCGAGCATGGCGGCGACGCTGCTCGTGACGTCCTTCGCCAGGGCGGCGTTCACCGGCGCGTGGTGACTGAGCAGCCGGTACCACATCGCACCGAAGACGAAATCTACGACGAGATCCAGCGGGACCGCCGCGGTCAGCTTTCCGGCGTCGACACCGCGCTGGAGCAGTGCGCGCAGAGTCGCTCGTCGCGGGCCGATCACGGTGTCCTGCAATCGTTTGGATAGGTCTGGATCACGCTGCGCGTCCGCCATCAGGCCGACCAGCGCCTGACCCGTCACTTTCTGCGTGAGTTCGAAAGTGGCCGCGAGCAGGCGCTCGACCGCGACTAGCACCTCTACCGATTCATCCGGAACCAGCAGCGCCGCATGCTCTTCGGCCAACCCGATCAGCGCCTCGATCAGAATCGACGCCCTATCCGGCCACCAGCGGTAGACCGTTTGCCGCCCGACGCCCGCCCCATCCGCAATGGCCTTGATGGTCAGGTCTTGATAGCCGTCGCGCTCGCAGAGTTCCAGCGCCGTACGCAGGATAGCGCGTCTGGCGTCCTCGCTGCGGGGTCGGCCCCGGGTGCCTGTCATGCGGCTCACTTTACAAGACACCGTGCCTCGAATATATTAACGAGGCACGATGGTTCGAAAATCATCGTGATTCGCACTTCAGGAGGATCTTGTGAGCGAGCGTCAGCGAGCGAACCATGCCACAGCGCGCGTTGCGCACGACGGAGCCGAGCGTCGGCAAGGCCCGGTCGTGAGCAGCAAAGTCGTCATCGTCGGCGGAACCTCTGGAATCGGACTGGCGACCGCTCGCCGACTCGCCGAGCACGGCGCAGAGGTCGTCATCGCCGGACGCAACGAAGAACGACTGGCCGCCGCCCTGGCCGACCTGGGCCAGCAGGTCACCGGCAAGGTGGTCGACGCACGCGCCGAAAATGAACTGGCGCAACTGTTTTCAGAGGTAGGCCCGGTCGACCATGTGGTCGTGACCGTGACCGGACCGTCGGGCACCACCCCGTTCCGCGAACTCCGCCTGGACCACCTGCAGGCCCACGTCTCGGGCAAACTGCTGCCGCACGTCGCAACCATTCAGGCGGCGCTGCCCCACCTCGCACACGACGGATCCATCACGCTGGTCTCCGCCGCATCCGCGGGCGGTGCCATGCCGACGACCGCCGCACTGGCCGCCGTAAATTCCAGTGTCGAGGCCATCGTCCCCGTCCTCGCGGTCGAGCTGGCACCGGTCCGCGTGAATGCCGTATCCCCGGGTGTGATCGACACCGAATGGTGGAACTTTCTCCCCGAGGATGCCCGCGCCGAGGTGTTCGCCGGAATCGGGGCACAAACCCCGGTCGGCCGCGTCGGCGGCGCGGACGATATCGCCAAGGCCATCGAATTCCTCACCGACAACACCTTCACCACCGGCGTGGTGATTCGGGTGGACGGTGGCGCTCGCCTCGGCTCCCCCAAGTAACCCACCCACCCGGCTTTTCGTCCCGGCAAGCGCGGGTTACGAAAAGCCGGGTGTGGTGAATCAGTAGGCGATGAACAGAATTTCGTCCCGGGAATAGTCGTGTCCCGGGTGGTTCTCGGCGAGATGCGCCTTGGTCTTCTCGACCAGGTCGTCCTCATCCGTCCCGACGATCTGTTCGCCGCAGGGGCAGTTCAGATTTCGCTTCATCAGCGGTCCTTCCTTCTCGCCCGTCAGTCTAGGCACGCATCCCACGCACGGGCCGGTGCATACCCTATCCGGGCTACGACAGGAGCCGCCAGGTTCTGCCATCCCATTCGACACGGCTGCAGCGCCGGAACTTTGCCAATAGCCGGACGAGACGGCCCCGGCACGGCCCGGACATGATCCGGCTGGAACTCGGCCCCGCGCTCGAAAGAGCGCAGAATGGGGGCAGGAGATCATAATGCACAGGAGGTCATAATGCAACTGCTAAAGGGCCTGCTCGGCGTGGTGTTGGGGATTGTGACAGCCGTGCTCGGCACGGTAGTCGGGATCCTCGCGGCCGTGGTTTGGCTCGTCGGCGCGGTGCTGTGCGTGACGCTGATCCTCATTCCGCTGGGGCTCCCTGTCATGCGGCTCGCCCGCCGCCTGTTCACGCTCGCCGGTCAGCTGATGCACCTTCCCTGAAGGCCGTCTTGGGCTCTTCGACGTAGGAGCGCGCCGCCGAGTTTCGGTGTGCGGCGACGGGCATCGGCGTGCCTCGGCCACCCGCTGGATCCGCCCGTCCGGTCGAAGAGTCGGCGCCGGTAACGAGCCCGGGACATCCCGGCCGCGCCCCGCAGTCGGACTACTGCCTGCCGGACATCACCCGCTGCCCGAGGTCGCCCTCAACGATCGACGCGCGCAACACATCCGCAGCCTGTCTCAGGATGGCCGGATCCCCGCTCCCCTCGAATCACCAATGCCGACCTCGGCCAATCCATCCAACGCGACGACATCAATCCGTCGTCCGGCGGCCGGCACAGCGAACGCCGTGGCGTTACCCATCCGCGCTATCGCTCTGGGCATAGCGCCGTACGGCATTCGGCGCTATACGAAACTCAATTCCCTTGATCCAGCTGCGGATATGATCCGGGCGCGCTGCCGTCACCGCGGCTGAACACCGGGCGGAAATCCGCACCCCCGATGTCGGGTTGCACCGACTGTTCCGTCGACACGGCGTCGTGACTGAACAACCCGGGCGATAGCCCATCTTCCGTACTCATCTCACGAGCCTCCCTCTGATCGGCGATGTATCGCGAATCCTGGCTTTCCGCTCAGTAATCCGCCCCAATCAACCGTACCTTTACAACGGCGTGACGTACGCGCCGGAGATGCCACCGTCCACCAGGAACTGCGATGCGGTGATGAACGAGGAGTCGTCGCTGGCGAGAAATGCGACGGCCGCGGCGATCTCCTCCGGCTCGGCGAAGCGTCCGGCGGGGATGTGCACGAGGCGGCGCGCGGCACGTTCCGGATCCTTCGCGAACAGCTCTTGCAGCAGCGGGGTGTTCACCGGTCCGGGGCACAGTGCGTTGACCCGAATTCCGTTCCGCGCGAACTGCACTCCGAGCTCACGACTCATCGCGAGCACACCGCCCTTGGATGCGGTGTAGGAGATCTGCGAGGTCGCCGCACCCATGACCGCGACGAACGACGCGGTATTGATCACCGAGCCCTTCCCCCGCTCCAACATGTGGTTGATGGCGTACTTGCTGCACAGATACACCGAGGTCAGATTGACCTCCTGCACTCGACGCCAGGCCTCGATACCGGTGGTCAGAATCGAATCGTCGTCCGGCGGTGAGATTCCGGCATTGTTGAAGGCGATATCGAGTCCGCCGTAGGTGTCGACGGTGGTCTGGAACATGGCCTCGACCTGGGCCTCGTCGGTGACGTCTACCTTCACGTAAAGGCCGCCCACTTCGCCGGCCGCGGCCTCGCCCGCGGCGGTATCGATATCGGCGACGACGACTTTGGCACCCTCGGCCGTGAACCGGCGAACGGTGGCCAGGCCGATTCCGCTCCCGCCGCCGGTGACGACGGCGACTCGATCCTGTAAGCGCTGCAACATATCTCCTTGATCAGGTGGCGATGAAGACGTTCTTGGTCTCGGTGAAGGCAAGTGCCGCATCGGGGCCGAGTTCGCGGCCGAGCCCGGATTGTTTGAAACCGCCGAACGGCGTCCAATACCGCACCGAGGAATGCGAATTCACCGACAGATTCCCGGCTTCCACACCGCGCGACACCCGCAGCGCGCGGCCGACATCATTGGTCCAGATGGAGCCGGACAGGCCGTATTCGGTGTCATTGGCGATGCGGATGGCATCGGCCTCGTGCTCGAACGGAACCACCGCGACCACCGGCCCGAACACCTCCTCGGTGAGCACCCGATCCGATGGCGCGTCAGGCAGCACAACCGTTGGCGGATACCAGAATCCGGGTCCGTCGGGCTGCGTGCCGGTGAATGCGACCTTGGTCGACGGTTCGACGAACGAGGCCACTCGGGCACGATGCGCGGCCGAAATCAGCGGCCCCATTTCGGTGGATTCCGCCGATGGATCACCGACTCGAACACCGCGCACGGCGGGTTCCAGCATTTCCAGGAATCGGTCGAAAACACTGCGCTGCACCAGGATCCGCGATCGCGCACAGCAATCCTGCCCGGCGTTGTCGAAAACTCCGTAGGGTGCGGTCGCCGCCGCACGCTCCAGGTCGGCGTCGGCGAAAACGATATTCGCGCTCTTACCGCCCAATTCGAGCGTCACCCGCTTCACCTGGCGCGCACATCCGGCCATGATCTCCTTGCCCACCTCGGTGGACCCGGTGAAGACGACCTTGCGCACCGCGGGATGGGTCACGAACCGCTGCCCCACCACCGACCCCTTGCCGGGCAGTACCTGGAAAACCCCTTCCGGCACACCGGCTTCGAGCGCGAGCTCACCCAGGCGGATCGCGGTGAGTGGTGTCAGCTCGGCAGGCTTGAGCACCACCGTATTCCCGGCGGCCAGTGCGGGCCCGAACCCCCATGCCGCGATCGGCATCGGGAAGTTCCACGGCACGATCACCCCGACCACCCCGAGCGGCTCGTGGAAGGTGATGTCGACCCCGCCCGCCACCGGAATCTGGTTGCCCAGCAAGCGTTCCGGAATACCGGCGGCGAAGTGCAGTACATCACGGACATTGCCCGCCTCCCAGCGCGCATTGCCGATGGTGTGTCCGGCATTGGCGACCTCGAGCTGGGCCAGCTGCTCGCGATTCGCGTCGACGGTTTCGGCGAATCGACGCAGCAGCCGCGCCCGATCCCCCGGCGCGACCGCGCGCCAATCGGCCGCGGCCCGCTGTGCCCGCTCGATCGCCGCATCGGTCTCCACCGCACCGACCAGCTCGAGTGTCGTGACGACCTGCTCGGTCGCCGGGTTGACCACCTGCGTTGTCGTCACGAATTCCGTTCCCTTCGATAGGTGGCCGCCGCCTCGACCAATGCTCGCATCAGCCGCGTATCGGTCGCATCCGCCTCGGGATGCCATTGCACACCCACCAGGAACGGACCGTCCGTCGCCTCCGCCGCCTCGATCGTGCCGTCGGCCGCATGTGCGGTCGCGATCAGGCCCTCGGCCACGGTGGCGACGGCCTGGTGATGATGGCAATTCACCTCCACCTCCGGTCCGGCGATGGTGGCGACCAGGCTCTCCGGCACCGTCGTCACCCGGTTCGGGTGGAAGCCGCCGGGCGTACCGGAATGGCCGTCGTGGCCGAGCAGATCCGGCAGATGCTGGATCAAGGTGCCGCCGCACGCGACATTGACCAGTTGCAGGCCACGACAGATCGCGAGGATCGGCATACCAGCAGTGCGCGCCAAGGCCAGCAGCTCGAATTCGGAATTGTCGCGGTCGGTGCGCAGTGGTCCCAGGGCCACATCCGGCGGTGCGCCATAGCGTGCCGGATCGACATCGGCGCCGCCGGTGAGCACCAGTCCGTCGAGCCGATCCACCAGCTCGGCGCGCGCCACACCGGCCGGTGGCAGCAGCACCGGGATGCCGCCCGCGCGCTCGACCAGCTCCACATAATTGGACGGCAGTACCGCACTCGGCACATCCCAGGCGCCGAATCGGGCCTGTTCCAGGTAGGTCGGCAGGCCGATGACCGGACGGATCTCCTCAGAGCCGTTCGAAACCACGGATTCGCTCCCAATCGGTGACAGCGGCGTCGAAGGCGTCCAGCTCGACCTGTGCCGCATTCCGATAATGATCCACCACGTCGTCGCCGAACGCCGTCCGTGCCACCTTGCTCTCGCCGAACAATTGCGCCGCTTCCCGCAGCGTACGTGGCACTCGTGGGCGCTGAGACCGGTAGGCATTGCCATGGAACTCCGGCTCGAGCGGGAGCGCGCGCTCGATACCGTGCAATCCGGCGGCGATGGTCGCGGCGACGGCCAGGTACGGATTCACATCCCCGCCCGGGATCCGGTTCTCCATCCGCAGGGACAGCTCCTCGCCCACCACGCGCAGCGCGCAGGTCCGGTTGTCGCGTCCCCAGGCCAGCGCGGTCGGCGCGAAGCTACCGGATACGAATCGTTTATAGGAGTTGATATTCGGTGCCAGCAGATAGGTGAGCTCGCGCAGACAGTCCAGTTGCCCGGCGAGGAAGTGCCTCATGAGTGCTGAGATGCCATGCGGGCCGTCGCCCGCGAATACCGGCGCACCCGATTCGGCGCGCAGACTGATATGGATATGGCACGAATTTCCCTCGCGCTCATTATATTTCGCCATGAAGCTCAGACTGCGCCCCGCTTGGGCAGCAATCTCTTTGGCGCCGTTCTTGTAGACGCTGTGGTTGTCGCAGGTCACCAGTGCCTCGTCGTAGCGAAACGCGATTTCATGCTGCCCCGGATTGCATTCGCCCTTCGCCGATTCGACATACAGTCCCGCACCGGCCATTTCATTGCGAATGCGACGCAGCAGTGGCTCGACGCGTGCGGTCCCCAGCATCGAATAGTCGACGTTGTATTGGTTGGCGGGCCGCAGATCGCGATAGCCGCAGTTCCAAGCGTGCTCGTAGCTCTCGTCGAAGACCAGGAACTCGAGTTCGGTACCGACATAAGCGCGCAGTCCACGCTCGGCCAGCCGCGCCAACTGCGCCCGCAGTATCTGCCGCGGCGATACCGTGACCGGCTTACGCGCTGGTTCCACATGCTCGACATCACACAGCACCAGCGCGGTTCCCGGCTGCCACGGCACCAGCCGCAACGTGCTCAGATCCGGCCGCAGGACGAAGTCGCCGTAGCCGGTCTCCCAGGACGAGATCGCATAACCGTCGACAGTGGCCATATCGACATCAACGGCGAGCAGATAGTTGCACGCCTCCGTCGCGTGCCCGACCACCTCGTCCAGGAAAAACCTTGCCGCACAACGCTTTCCCTGCAAACGGCCCTGCATATCGGTCATTGCCACCAGCACCGTGTCGATCTCCCCGGCCTCGACGTGCGCCCGCAACTGCGCCAGCTCCAGCATCCCCGTACGCATCGACAACCCCTCTCGGCAGCAACCTCGCCAACGCTAGAGCAAAAGGGTCGCGCGTGTGGCCCGACACACAAAACCCAATGGTCGGTTGGTGTTGAATGGCCTGGCGTCGGCAGGGCGGGACTTCCAGTCGGCGCCACCGCATTCTGTTCACGTCCTCGGTGATGCGCTACGGCGCGACCCTCGATTTCGACTATCGCGGGTTCCGCACCAGCTATTCGGGCGAAAAGGCATACAGCCGAGCCGAATTGACCAATGTGCTATGCGCGCGCACTCGCCGATCGGCTGGCGGGCACCGGCGTGACGGTCACCGCCTTCCATCCCGGCGCGGTCTCGACCGGTATCCGGAATTCACTGCCGTGGTCGGGCAGCCGGTCGTCGCGCCTGTTCGGAGACTATTCAAGATCGCTTAACAGAGAGTCGTCAGGCACTGGAGCTGCCGCGGTCGGCGCGGTTACCGATCTATCGGCAAACTACGAGCTACATTCGATCTCGCTCATCCGAGTTCTGGACAATTCCACTGGACGAAGGAAGTGAGTGGGTCGCCGTGGTAATGCACGAGGGATCGCCGACCAACAGCGAACCACTGGTCGAACTGGATATCTTTCCACCGGAGCGACACCGCCGCTGGACCGTTCTGTTGCGGCTGCTCTTGGCGATACCCCAGCTGATCGTGCTCTGGGCGCTGAGCATCGCCGCCTTCGTGGTGAGCGTCTGCGGCTGGTTCGGTGCACTGGTGCTCGGTCGATTGCCCGACTGGTGCGGCGAGTTCTTGCGCGGATACTACGGCTACACCGCGCGGGTATACGGCTACCTCATGTTGCTGGTCGACGACTACCCACCGTTCGCCTGGACCGCGCCGGATTACCCGGTCCGCCTGCAGTTCCCCGCGCCGACGCCACTGAACCGACTTGCGGTGCTTTTCCGCCTCATCCTGGCCTTTCCGATCCTGGTGCTGTCGGCCTGGCTCACCTACGGATGGGGCATCATCGCGTTCATTCTGTGGCTGATCGTCCTGATCACCGGCCGGATGCCCGGTGCGATCTTCGAGGCGAGCTCGGCGGTGCTGCGCACCGAGATGCGGGTATCCGCCTACACCTACCTGCTGACACCGACGTACCTGATGGGCGTTTTCGGCGATAAGCGGGCGGTGGTATCCGGTCCGGCATTGACCGAACCGCCCGCGCAGTCGCCCACCCGCCCGCTGGTGCTGTCCAGCGGCGGTCGGACCCTGCTGATCGTCATACTCGTCGTCGGCATACTCGGCAGCCTCGCCCGAGCCACCGTGGGCTGGAACATGGACGACGACACCGATGCGATCTCCAGTTCACAGCTCGCCCGGCAGGTCGCCGTCGACTTCACCGATCAGACCGGGCATACACCGCAGAGCGTGCACTGCCCCAACTCCCTCGGTGCCGATATCGGCGCGAGCGAGGTCTGCACCGTCACCGCTGACGGCGTCGAGTTCCGGGCCCTGGTCACTGTCTACGCGATCACCGACGGGGCCGCGCACTTCCATACTGTCATCGAGCCCTGAAAAACTAACTCTGCCTACGAGCCCGGGCCCGGCGCTTGCCCTCATGCATAGCCTGGACCCGGGCCACCGGGATGGTGTGGCCCTCCGCGATGAGGTCGGCGGGCAACGCTTGCGGCGCGGGCATCTCCCGCGTCCACGGATCCCGATCGCCCAACTGCTTCGGCGCGGTGCGTCGAGATTGGTCCTCTACGCGGCCGCGCGGCCATGATCGCGCCGTTCCCGGCAAACCGGTCGCAATGCTCGGTCGAGTGACTAGGCTGACGACAAAGACGCAGGTCTCGACCGCGTTGGTCGACCGAGAGGAGTTACCGATGAGCGCGCGGCAGTCAGCGATCACGGTCTCGGCACTAACCGGCGATCTCTCCGGAATTGTCGGCAAACACCTCATCTACGCCTACGAGAACGGCTGGAAATTCGAGTTGTATGTGCGGAACCCGCAGACTATCGAATACCGATGTCTGATGGGACCGATGTTCGGGCGTTGGTCCAAAAGTCAGGCGGCGAAGCTGGTCCAGCTCAACGACGATCTGTACAAGATCGCGTGGGTGGAGCCGACCGGTGCCACCACGGTGCTCATCATCTGGCTCGGCGAGCGTCGGGTGCACACCACGATCTCCTACCCGCAGTGGATGCTCGACTATCCCGAGAGCACCCTCACCCGATGCGAGGACAATCTCGAGGCGATCATCGCCGATCGTGAAAAGGGACCGACCTACCCGCTGACTCTGGTCGGCTCGTCCGGGCGCATCACCTTCCTGGAATCCCGGGAGCTCGACGACGATACGGTGATCAACTGTCCGCCGGACAAGCTACCGCCGGGATACGCAACGCGAACCAATTGAGTGCGTCAGGCGAGGCAGACTGGTCAGGCGGGCCCGTTGAGCTGGCTCGAACCCGCAGCCGGTCAAGCGGTTTCGATCATCCGAACGAGCGGAGTCGCCCGATCAGGGAAGCGAACACCCCGGCATTCGCCCGTCACGGCTGGTCACGGCGCGGCCGTCGGACGTTCGACTGATTCACCCGCAATCGGATGGGTACCGCTGTGCCGAGGAGGAATGCACATGACTCGTCCCGTGCCACCGAATCCGAGCCCGATCCCGCCGACACCGATTCCGGACCCGGTGCCACCGACGCCGATCCCGGATCCGGTGCCGCCGAAACCGGGGCCGGAACCAGTACCCGGGCCCGAGCCGCTTCCGGAGCCGGAACCGTATCCGCAGCCGATGCCAAGTCCGCTGCCGCATCCGATTCCGCCGCAACCCCGCCCCGATCCGGCACCCGGCCCCAACCCGATACCACCGGCACCCGGCCCCGATCCGGCACCCGGCCCCGATCCGGTACCAGGCCCCGATCCGGATCCGGTACCACCGCAGCCCGGCCCCGATCCGGTGCCCGGTCCCGGCCCCGATCCGATACCGCCAGTGCCTGGTCCCGTTCCACACCCCGAGCCGACACCACCACCACCGCCGCAGCCGGGCCCGAAACCAGAGCCACCGCTGCCTGATCCTCGGCCGAGTCCGGATCCGATGCGACCACCACCGATCCCGAATCCCGGCGGTCCGGTCGATCCGATGGATCCAGCGCTGCCGGACCCCCCATAGGGCTGGCGATCAGCGCGGCGACATGCACTTGGGCGCGGCCAACCATTCACGAATAGCGTTGCACACCAATATTGTTCGCTTGCACTCGCACTATGGGCGACGCGGTAACCCGTGGTTTCCAGTACTACCGAGCATTCGGCAGCGCGAGGCGGGATCAGCGCCAGATCAGGGCGGCGACTGCCTTGGGCGCGGCCAGCCACTCACGAATCGTGTTGCGCACCAATGTTGTTCGCTTGCATTCACAATATGCGACGACACCGTAACCATCGATGCCCGCACCGCGGCACAATGCGACCGCTCGTGGCAGATGCTGGTATTGGGTGACGATGATCGCGCGGTCGATGCCGAACAGGTTCTTGGCTCGTTCGCATGTCGCCCGAGTCGACAACCCTGCGCCATCGGCGCGCACAATCGCCGGATCGATGCCCTGGCCCACGAGATACTTGGTCATCGAAGCGATTTCGTCGCCCGAGGCGCCCGCTGCGTCACCGGACACCAGAATCTCGCGTACCTTTCCGGTCCGCACCAGTTCGATCGCGACATCGAGTCGTCCACGCATATAGGCCATCGGCGCACCATCGGGTCCGACCTTCGCACCCGGCACGATTACCACCGGGACCGTCGGCGCGGCCGCGGGGCCGGACCGATATCCGGCCGATATCAGCCACAATCCGATATTGGCACTCGCGACGACCATGGCCGCTGCGGCGACCAGACCGATACCCACCCAGAGCACTACCACGCCGAACTCTTCCGGTCGGTTATCAGCTGCACCTGCCCGACGATACCGGCGCGGCACCAGGCCATGCGCACACCACCGTCGAGATCGCCGTCGAAGCGTGCGATGCCCAAGGTCGTCGCCAGGCACGAGCATGACGGCGCGAATTGTGGGCAGCCGGTTTACGTGGACAGCACTCGATCCTGCCCGTGGCGGCATCGGATGGCGATCGGTTTGCTCACCGTCGCATGGGCGGCAGGGTGCGGCACCTCGGAGGAGAGCGCCGCGCCCCCGTGGTCCGGTCCCGCGCCGATACCGGCCGTCACGATCACCATCGAACACCAAAACTACACCGGCACGCCTCCGATCACGCCGGGCGCGGTGCTCACCGTGGTCAACCTCGATTCGGTGCAGCACAGCATCACCAGCAAACGCCCCGGCCTCTTCGATCACGAGATCGGCCCTGGACAGACCATCACTTTCACCGCGCCCGATGAAATCGGCGCACATCCGTTCTACTGCCGATATCACGCGCTCATGGTGGGCACATTGAGCGTTCGGCGCTGAATACCCGGTTTCCCGGATCGACGTGCGCTCGGCCGAGGTGGGTCGGCGCCGCGCCGCCCATCTGTCGCCGACCAGACGCGAATGGACAGTTCCGCCGGACCAGCGAGCCGCGCTACACGCAGTACTGGCAGGTTCCGCTGGCAGGTAGTTGGATGAAGCACTGGGGGCACACGGCGGCGCGAGCAGGCTCGGGCTTGGCCTCCTGCGCAGTGGTATTCGCCGAGCGACGGTCCGCCACCTTCGGTGTGAGCGGCGGGGCGGTCGGCTCGTCGGGCATGGTGGCGCCGTGGTGTTCGTAGCACTGCCACCGGGCATAGGCGGCATGCGACTCGAGGTCCTTCGGGATCGGCAGCCCGGCGAGTTCCAGCACGTACTTGTAGACGTCACCGACGGTGTGGTTCCCCCGCACACAGAGCGAGGTCAGCGGCGGATCGCCGGCATTGTGGCAACGCCGCGCGACCTTGCGCAGAATGGCCTCCATCCAGGTCCGCGTCGGCGCACCGGTGTGCACCCCGGACGCTTCCTGCACCCGCTCGGCCAACTCGTCCACAGTGATGAAGTTCCCGTACTCCGTGGCGATCTCGGACAGCTCCGCATGTGCCGCGAAGGCCCATGCCACCGTCGCCTCCCGCAACGTCACCGGGACGCCGTCACCTGCCCGCCAAGCCCCCGCCGTCGCGGAATCCGAACTCTTGATCACCTGATCAAGCTATCGCGCCGTCCCGCGGCCCGCCGCATGCCCCCACACTCCGTCTGATCAACAGCGGCATGCATTGGTTGCGCGTACCAGTCGACGTTGGCCGCCACCAACGCACGATGATCTTGTTACTAGCTTTCTAGAATGCTAGCATCGGAATGTGGGCGACGAGGATGTGAAGCAGTTCAACGTGTATTTGCCGGTGGGGTTGATCAAGCAGGTCAAGTTCCGGGCGATCGAGTCCGGCATGTCGCTGTCGGCATTGGTCGCGGAGGCACTGCGCGGATACCTCGACGACGCCCATGATCAGCAACCGTGAGCGCGAGAAGGAGAGACGATATGACGACGCAGGGCATTGCAGGCGTTTTCGTCGAGACGCACAATTGGGGCAAGGCGGCCCGGTTCTTTCAGGCGCTCGGTTTCGAACCCGAATTCACCACCGACCACAACTCCGGACTGTTCCGCAACGGCGACGGTCCGTATGTATTCATCGCCGAGATTCCGCGCAGCCAGACCCCGCAGACGCAGCTCGTGCTGACGGTGACCGAACCGGATGCGTTCCGGCCGAGCAGCGATGTCGAGGTGGTGACACCTTTCGAGGAAACCCATTACGGGACAACGGAAATGACAGTCCGCGACCCGGATGGCCGGGTGTGGAGTCTGCAGGTCGGAAAGGTCGGCTGAACCATGCAACAGGTCATCGGCCCGGAGAGCACGGCGGAGCGCGTGGCGCTCTGGCGCGCCTTGCATGTCGAGATCGATCCGGCCCCGCATGTGCTCGAAGACGAGATCGGGCTGCGACTGATCGACCCCGACGACGGGTGGCACGCCCGGGGAGATATGGATCCCGAGACGACCAGCCTCTCGCGCGCGTGCGTCGTTGCGCGCGCCCGTTTCGTCGAGGATCTGGTGGTCGAGCAGGCGGCGCGCGGTGTCGATCAGTACGTCGTCCTCGGGGCCGGGCTCGATACGTTCGCTCAGCGCCGACCCGAAATCGCTTCCGGTCTAACAGTATTCGAGGTGGATCAGTCGGGCCCGCAGGAATGGAAGCGGCGGCGGCTGGTCGAACTCGGCTTCGGAATTCCCCAGTGGCTGCGGCTGGTCCCGGTCGATTTCGAGGCCGAATCCTGGTGGGACCAGCTCATTTCCGCGGGATTCGACCCGTCGCTTCCAGCGGTGGTCGCCGAAACCGGCGTCTCCATGTATCTCACTCGCGCTGCGAATATCCAGACGCTGCAGCGGATCTCGACCCTGGCCCCCGGCTCTACCCTGGCCATGACCTTCCAGCTGCCGCTGGACCTACTGGATGCCGAGGAACGCGCGATCCGCGAGGCCGTCGAGAATGCCGCGCGCGCAAGTGGCGTGCCATTCCGCAGCCTGTTCAGCCCCGACGAATTGATCGAGCTGGCCGAGGCAGCAGGTTTCGCAGCGGCACAACATATTTCCACATCCATCCTGACCCAGCGCTACTTCGCCGACAGAACAGACGGTCTGCGACCACCGAGTGCGGAACAGTTCCTGGTAGCGACGACCTGATACATCGGAGTTGGCCGCCAACAATTTCGCCACAGCGTCGCGCGGTCGAAGTCCGACGAGCGCCGCAGGTAACCGGTGACGCCGACCGTCAACGCGAGCAGCGCTGGAATCGGCGGCCTCCCCGGCAATACCGCGTTGTATGCCATTGCCCCGCCGAAGAACAGTGCCGCGTATTCGGCGCCCAGGTAAGCGAGCCGCCACCGTCGAATCCGCACGCCCACACCATAGTTGTGATATCGCGGGCGCGCTGCCCGGCGCGTGCCGCATCAAGAGCCAGTTGTCAGCGCGTTGACCCCAGGCGGTTTCCGTTCGACAGCAACCACACTGCTGATTCCCAGCTGACGCTCAGATTTGTGTGCGAGATTCTGCCGTAGCTGCTGGCGGTCGAGGATGAGGTTTGATGAGGGTGATCTATGGCGCCGGTCGGTGGTCGGCCGGTATGAGCGTGGGATTAGCGCTGCTGATGCTCGGGGCTGGGTTCGCGCGCGCGGATACGGTGGTACCGCTGCCCGACGGCGAACAGGCCTTCACAACGGCAACGGGTATTCCGGTGGATCTGACCAGGACTGGTGAAACCGCGATCATCTCCCAGTCTCTCGCCGCCAACGGCATGTCCCGCACGGCGCAGCTGTCCGCGACCGCATACGCGACGGCGCCGGGCGCGACGGCAGGCAGTCTGGAGACCGGTTATCTGATCGGCTGCCAGGTCGACCTGTCCGGCGGGCTGTCGCTCGGCGGCGATGTCTACGTCTCGCCCGGCTCGGTATCGCCGGAACTGAATCCGAGTATCAAACTGGTGCCCGGTGGCGTCGCGGTAGTGAAATTCGGCACCAAGAAACTCGACCCCGCGGCGGGTGCGGTCGGCATCGCCTACCGCAATCGTGGCATCCAGCTGAGTGGATGCGGCGGGTACGCGCAGGCGCGCGCGTACAGCTCCCTGACAGTGACCAACGACCAAGGCTCGGCCGAAGTGACGCTGTACGGCGACCCGTTCAGCGTCGGATGAGCGGCGTAATGCGATCGAACGAGAGGAACAGCGCAATGCGCCGTTCAGTGTGCGCCGTGCTCATGACGTGTGCATTCCTGCCCGTCGGGCTGGCGACATCCGGTGCGGCACAAGCCGATACCTCGATACCCCTGCCCGATGGCCACGACCAGTTCACCACCCAAGACGGCCTTGTCGTGGCCGTCGACCGCACCGGTGAACATGCGACGATCTCCGGTTCGATGGCCGCGAGCCCACTTTCCCGCAATGCGTGGGTATCCGGCGTGACATCGGTACACATCACCGTGCCCGCGGGTATCACGGTCACCGGCGGTCGGATCGAGACCGGTTATCTCGTGGGCTGCCAGGTCGACCTCGGCAGTGGCACACACGCGGACGGCAGTGGCGACACGCCGCCCAAACCGAAGGCCGACGCACCCGCTGGTGCGGACAACGGTGGCCACGACAGCGACGGTGGCGGCGGCAGCGGCGGCATCACCGCGGGCGGCTACGCCGGTGGTACCGCAGGCAATTCAGGGATCTCGCCCTACGCCGATCCGTCCCTGAGCGTCCAGTTGAAGCCCGGCAAGGTAGCCACCAAGGAAATCGAGGACTACACCTTCACCGGCACATCCGGCATTACCCAGTACGTGGATCACACGCTGTCCGTAGAAGGTTGCGCGGGCGCCGCCGAAGCCCGTGCCTACACCACGGTCACCGTGCACGACAATGTCATGGACGACTCCGAAACCCTATGGGGCCAACCCTTCAGCCTCGGCTGATCACCCACGCCGGACCCCTGCGGTACCGAACTCTGCGTCGCGATCGTCGACTCGTCGGTCAACGGCATCGCCTACCCAGGCCTGGGCGCGTTCACTGTGACCGCCCGGGTGATCGGCTTCGGCACTGCTCACTCGATATCACTCGCACTGCCGCGTGGTCGCCCTGCGGTACGCCGAACTCGACTGCCGGGCCAGCGAACTCAGGCAACAGTGGATCGCGGCGGTCGAACTATCTCCGTCGCGTCCGGCAGGATGTCACAGTCGGGTGGGTCGCGAATGATTGCGACACACGGTGTGCTAGCCGACTCGCGCGGCCTCGCGGGCGAGAATGCGGGCGCGTTGTTCTTCGAAGCGGACGACATCGCGACCGAGTTTGTCGAGGTATTCGGCGAGTTCTTCGCGGCTGCGCTCACCGCGCGCGGTGAAGTCGGTGCGCTTGAAGACGTTCCAGATTCGCAGCACCGGCAACAACACCTCATCCAAATGCTGACGCAGGTCGTAGATCCCGTGCTTGACCATCAACACGCCATTGCGACGCCAGTTCGGCATACCGGTGCCCGGCATGGCGAACGTCTTCGCGATTTTGGTCACGGACTCCATCGTCTGGTCGGGAGCGATGTCGAACGCGGCACCGGTGATGTTGCGATAGAACATCATGTGCAGATTCTCATCGGCCGCGATGCGCTGCAGCATCCGGTCGGCGATCGGGTCGTCGCAGACTCGTCCGGTGGTGCGATGGCTGACCCGGGTGGCCAACTCCTGGAACGTCACATACGCGACCTGATCGAGCACACCGCTGAAGCCCTCCGGTGCGTGTACACCTCGGGTCAAATGCACCATCCGGTCGCTCTCCAGGGCGACCGGGTCGACAGCACGCGTGCATACGAGGTAGTCGCGCATGGCGATGGCGTGGCGGTTTTCCTCGGCGGTCCAGCGGCCGACCCAGGTGCCCCAGGCACCCGCTTGCGAGAAGTTCTCGGAAATCACGCGGTGATAGGAGGGCAGATTGTCCTCGGTCAGCAGGTTCGTGATCATCGCGACCTTGGCGACCTCCGAGAGCCGCGACTGCTCGGGATCCCAATCCTGGCCACCCATTGCTGCGAAGTTGCGGCCCTCGTCCCATGGCACATAATCGTGCGGGCACCAGTCCTTCGCCGTCGCCAGGTGCCGGTCGACGTTGGCCGCGACTACCGGCTCCAACTCGGTCAGTAACTCGATCTGCGTCAAATCCATTGCTATGCAGCGCCTTTCGATTCGGTGGAAACAACCACGGAACGTACCGCCGTGCACGCATCATCGACTCTGCGACCTCACCACCCCCACCCTAAACGAGCGCGATCGGTTCTACGCGAATCTGGGCCAGGCTCCGTTTGCTGTTAGCTAGCTGAACCGGGGGCGGTAGCGGCAGAATCACCCGAGATCACAGTCCCGCAGGCACCATGCCACGTCGACGGCCCTATGCGACCTCGCCCGAGATCACGGCCCCTCCGACCTGCCCCGACCGGCGCAGCACCGATTTGTTTCGGTTGACGGGCCGCGGGGAAAGCGGGATTCACACCCGAAGCTCTGATCCGCGATCAGCTCCACAACGAGGCCGAACAGGGCACGGACGAACCATCACCCGGCCCTACCCCTAGCGCCATCGACGACATTGACAGACACCGAAGTCACTGATACTCATATGCTATGACTGCGCCGGATGATTTCGAGTTCGAAGCCGTCTACCAAGGCACGGGCGGCCCGTTCGGGCCGGGCGTCAAACCGCCGTGGAGTATCGGGGAACCCCAACCGGAACTCGCCACGCTGATCGAGCAGGGCAAATTCCATGGCGACGTCCTCGATGTCGGATGCGGCGAAGCGGCGATCTCGCTGTATCTGGCCGAGCGCGGCTACACCACCGTGGGACTGGATCTGTCGCCGACCGCGATCGAGCTCGCTCGCGCCGAGGCGGCCAGGCGCGGCCTGGCCAACGCCTCCTTCGACGTCGCCGATATCACCTCCTTCACCGGCTACGACGGCCGCTTCGGCACCATCGTCGACAGCACGCTATTCCATTCGATCCCGGTCGAGTCTCGGACGGGCTACCAGCAGTCGATCGTGCGCGCCGCCGCGCCGGGCGCATCGTATTTCGCGCTGGTGTTCGACCGCGCCGCCCTGCCCGAAGCACCCGTACCGGGGCCTTCGCCGGTCACCGCCGACGAACTTCGCGAGGCGGTGGAGAAGTACTGGGTGGTCGATGAGATCAGGCCGGCGCGAATCCATGGCAATCTGCCCGCAGGCGACATCGGGCTCACTCCCGGCGGTCCGACGTTCCGGTTCGAGGGCATCCGCGACGAACCCAACGGCCGCAAATCGGTTCCCGCCTGGCTGCTGTGCGCCCGGCTGGGCTGACCTCGGAATCGAGCCGGTCGCTGTCCGGCGGCTGGCGGCAGGAGTTGCCCAGCCGACTGTTCCTCGCGCCGGGGCTCGGGCGGGTCAGCATGGACGACCTCGCCCGTGAGTTCGGGACGAGTAAGAAGACGATCTACCGGCACTTCCCGGACAAGCACAGCCTGATAACCGCGGTGCTGGACCGGCTGTTCGGGGCGGTCGAGCGCACGCTGGTCGCGGCGGCCGAGGAGACCGAAGGCCGGCCGTTCGGTGAGCAGGTGCAGCGGTTCCGATACGCGACGTGCAGCGAACTCGGGCGCATCGGCGCGGCTCAGCGGGAACCGGGCGGGCGACGCGGTGCTGCGCAAGCACGTGGCACAGCGGATGGACGCAGTGGTCTACCGACGGCTCGACGACCTGTACCGGCACGGGCTGCGGTCGACACCACCCGAACTGCTCAGCGAGATCATCCGCGGCGCGGCGCCAGCTGCTGAACTCGCCGTTGCCGGGCAAGTTCGATCGCAGCGCGGCCGATCTGCTGCGAATGACCGTCGACACGGTTCTGTATGAGGCAATTCGTGAACAGGAGGTCCAATCGTGACCAGGGTGGCATTGGTGACCGGGGCCAGCAGCGGAATCGGCGCCGCGACCGCGCGCCTGCTGGCCGAACGCGGAATGCGCGTTGTGGTCAATTACCTGCACAGCGATCAGGCGGCCAAGGATGTCGTGGCCGAAATCGAGGGCGCTGGCGGCCGGGCCATGGCCGTGCGGGCCGACGTGCGCGACGTGGTGGCGGTCGACGGCATGATCGAGCAGATCCGGGCGGCCTGGGGCAGCGGTGTCGACGTGCTCGTGCACAACGCGCTCACCCCGTACGCGATCAAGCCGTTCCAGGACATGACGTGGGCGGAGTTGGGCGGCAAACTCGACGACGAGATGCGGGCGGCGTATGTGGTCACCAAGGCCGTGCTACCCACCATGACCGACCAGGGCTGGGGACGCATCATCTATCTCGGCACGGGTCTGAGCCGCCGGCCGCGGGAGGGCATGATCGCGCTGGGTACGGCCAAGGCGGCGCTGACGCAGTTCGCCCGGTATCTCGCGCAGGAACTGGGACCGCAGGGCATCACGGTCAATGTCGTCGAGCCGGGCCCGGTGGCCGAGACCAGGATGTCGCACGTACTCGACGACGAGGTGAAACAGCGGCAGGTGGCCGCCACCCCACTGGGCCGCCTGGCGATCCCGGCCGACGTCGCCCAGGCGGTGGCCTTCTACGCCAGCGAGGACAACAGCTTCATGACCGGCACCACCGCCGCGGTCAACGGCGGCATGGCGATGTACTAAAGCGAAGGGGACGGTTATGCACACCATTGACCTGGCCTATGTCGGCCGGGGCCTGCACGAGGAACTGGTCGCCCATATCGCCGACCAGGAGGGATACTACGCGGACGAGAGGGTGCACGTCGCACTGCACGACGGCACCACCTGGGACGAGGAACGGTTGCGCCACAGCGCCACCATCGGGCTCGGCCGGGCGCTGCTGTCGCGGCTGACCGGCGGCATCCCGTGGGTGACGCTCACCGTCAACACACACCGTCCGCTGTTCTGGTTCCTCGCCCGCGCCGGCCTGACCTCGCTGACGGACTTGGCCGGCCGACGGCTCGCGGTCCACCCGCCGGACACCGCGCCCGGTTGCTTCGCCCGGATCGTGGTGCGCCGAGCCGGCCTGGACCCGGACCGCGACGTGCACTGCATCGTGCGGCCGCCCGGCGACTACGGCATGGACCTGCGCCAACTGCGCGACGGCAGCATCGACGCCGCCTACGTCGGCAGCACCATGGCGCCGGAGGCGGTCGCCGCCGAGCACGGGTGGCAGGTACTGGCCTGGGTCGGCGACCACTTCCAGATCCCCACTGTCGGCGTGGCCGTCGACCCCAACCACATCCAGCCGGACGCCCCCGCGGTCCAGGCCCTCGTCCGCGCCCACCGGCGCGCCCTCCGGGTGATCCACGAAGATCCCGACACCACGGTTCGGCATATGCGAACGTTCCTCGGCAGCCAAACCGCGGGCGAGGTCCGAGCCCACTACGAAAAGTTCATCGCACCGTATTACACCACCGACGGCAAGGTCGATCTGGCTGTCGCCGACAGCGCGATCACTGCGGTCGCCGCCGAGCTCGGTGTGCCCGCCAGCCTCGACGCGGCCGACTTCTACCGCTAGGCAACCCACTGCAGGAAAAGCTCGACGGTCACCGGTGGTGTTGCTGTCAGTGACCGCATTTCCTTGGGGCAGACCGGAACCGGGTGTTCGGCTCGGATCGTGCTGCACCAAGCCGGCCACGACCACGGCCCGCGACCTCCAGACCCGCTGGCCGGGACCGCTACACGCGCGACCAGCCCGCCACGCCGCCGGTCACCGACAGCTCGGGAGGCGACCTTGTAATGTTTCCACTGGAAGCGCTGCGGTTCGTCCGATGTCAAAGGACATTCGCGCAGACACGAACGGACATACATGCTGAGGAATTCCCATGCCCTATGCCGTTGACTTCAACACCGTATCTACCGTCGGCCTGGAGTCGTCGCCGGTCGCGGCCGCGCTGGCTGGTCTGCGGGCGAACGAGGCCCGGTACTTCAAGAACAAGTACGGCCACGTCTTCACGGTTGAGCCTGCGAGTGACGCCGAGTCGACCATCGACTGGGTGAACCGGATCCTCGCGGAAGAACGTGGAATCGTCATCTCCTCTCGCCCGCTCGAGGCGACAGCGTTCCAGGTCGACAACATACGGATCGCATACGTCTTTTATGAGAACGGTCTGTCGATCAACGTGATGTACACCGTCGACGACCTCGGGAAACGGGCGGTCGGGTTCAAGCTCTCCGACGGGATGGAAGTCCCTGGCGAACTCGCCTCGTTCAAGTTCGCGAGGCAGAAGTCGAAGCTGGCCGGAACCATACGCGGCTCCTACTTCGTCATCAAGAACGAGTACTGACCCCAGGACCGGCGCGATCGGGTGCGCGAAGCGTCGCGAGACGGCTGACGTCCGCACAAACCGAGAAGTAACGCCTACAGGTCAACGTGCGCTCATTCCGTATATCGGTGCGCACCGAAACTCGGCTGTGCGGCTTTGGATGCCTTGGATCAGCACACCCATCGGCCCGTCCGAAGAATCCGATACAAAGCAGAATGCAAACGGTGGGTTTCCGTGCGGCCAGGCCAAACAAATAAGGTCAGGCCCGGTTAAAAACCGAGCCTGACCTGGTACTTCCGTGGACCTTGGGGGACCGTACTACAACACGAACATGCAGGTAGAAGCGCTGGAGCAGTTGCTGGCGGCGCTGCCCGACCCCGACGGACCAGCCCCTGCACCGACTAAGCGGCCTAATCCAGCCCGGCCCCACCAACTCCAACGACGCCTCACCACCAACCAGCGCGCCGAGATCGCTGCCGCATACGATGCCGGAGCCTCCGCCAAACAGCTCGCCATCCAGTGGCAACTCGCCAAAGCCAGCATCCGCTCCATCCTGCGCGACGCGGGTACCCACATCCGGGAGCGAGGGCGGCTCAGCGAAGACGAAATCGACCACGCCGTCACCAGCTACCAGCACGGCGAGTCGCTGAACCGCATCGGCGACCGGTTGAACGTCGCCACACCACCGTTCGGTCGGCACTCGAACACCGCGCAATCCCAAGGCGTGATAGCCACGGCCGGTCCCGGTGACCGTGCCGCTAGCAGAACAAAATTCGAATATCCGCTGGCTCGCTTATGTCCCCACCCCGCCAGCCACGTCACCTGCTTGTTGTCAGCCAGCGCTGGGGATTCAGGACCGTCCCCCGAAGACGGTGATGTCGTCCAATGCGTCTTCAACGCGACCACCGATGATCGGGTCGTTGACGAGTTCGCGTAGCGCAGGAACGACGCGGTCGGTGTCGATGGCCCTGTGAATACGCACGAGGTGTCCCAGGGCCGTCACCGCACCGGAGCGAACATTGGGGTCCGGATTCTCGAGCAGGGCGAGCGCGCGGTCGGTGACCCATCCGCCATCAGGGTCGTGAAGAGCCAACCGCAGTATGGCCTGCGAAACCGCCAGGTTGTCGTCCGAATCGAGCATCGCGATCGCCTCATTCCGGCCGATCGGTTCGAGGCTTTGGTACGTACTCACAGCGGCTTGCCCTTCCTGTTCACTGTTTGCAGCCGGGAGCGTCACCGGCCATACCTGCGCACGCGCCTTTGACCGCGTCGTGCACGGGTTTATCGGCGTGCCGCAGCTCGCCAGCGAGGTCGTGACATTGCTTGGCGGCCTCATAGTAGGTCCGCCAGTTGACCTTCACCGCTCATCCCCCTCGGAGCATCTCCAAGTTTTCCTCGACCGCGGTCGTGTAGCCGATGTGTGCCTTGCGCGCCACCTCGCTGATATCGCGGGCACCTTCGGCGAATTCTCTTGCCCCGGCTGCCCATTCACGATGAGCGTCCGAATATGCCTGCGCGGCAACACCGTCCCAACCGGTTCCCGCCAAGGTCGCAACCTTGGCGTCGACCGCATCGAGATGTTCGGCGATAACGCTGGCGAGGGCGGACAGACGGATCACGACCTCATCCAGACGGATGGTTCGCGGGCCACGCTGCCGGTACCGCGGCCACTGCTCGCCGTGCTCCGTGAGCATCGGAAACGTCAGCTCGAAGAGCGGTTCGCGGCCGGTAACCAATGGCGCGAGTCAGGTTTGGTGTTCACCACGAAACTGGGGCGACCGATCGAGCCTCGGAACGTGAATCGCATGTTCCATCGACTGTGCGAGAAAGCGGGGGTTCCGGAAGTCCGGGTGCAGGATCTGCGGCATTCGTGCGCGACTTTGCTGTTCACCATGGGCGTCGAGGCGGCCACGGTCCAAAAGATCTTGCGGCACAGCTCGATCACGGTGACGACCGGCATCTACATGGAGGTGATCGAGGCCGTGAAGCGTGACGCGTTGGATTCGATGGACAGCCTGTTCGGTTCGTCCGCCGACGACACGGCGAGTTGAACTGTCGTCAATCGTGTCGTCAGAAGGCTGTGAATGACATGAGTGAAAGCAAAAGGCCAGATCCGGAATATCGCCGGACCTGGCCTTTTGCATGGGTGGAGCTAAGGGGACTCGAACCCCTGACCCCCACACTGCCAGTGTGGTGCGCTACCAGCTGCGCCATAGCCCCGAGTGGGTCGCTGTCGGGTTTCCCTGACTGCCTGAACGAAGTTACACCACTGCCGTGTCGGCAACCAAATCGCCTCGATTCGGGGGGACGGAGGGGGTTGTTCGACTGTCTTGGGTCAACCTTTCGGCAGGATCTCGACTGCCCCGCAGGATGGTTGCGACCGGTGCGGTGGACCCGGATTGGGTTGACGCTTGGCAGTCCCGGCGAGAGTGCATCCAACAAGCACCCGAGGATGCCGAGGGTATGGTCTGCGCGCCGCAGCTCAGTAGGACCGTCGGTCAGTCGCCGCGGCAATTACTGACGGCGCGCTACCGGTCGGACTCTACCCAGGCCATTTCCGCGGCCAAAGCATAGACGAACTAGAGGTCAACGTCCCGCGTCTCTACCGCGATATCTACGCAAACGATGCCGGTCCAGAGGTTCCCGGCGCACTGTAGCCGCTTATCGCGCGCTTCGACCGCTGCGCAGTGGACTTTCGCGCGGCCATCCTGCGGGCCCGGCCTGCCGTCGCGCACCAACTGGGCGCCCGGACATTCGATCGTTCGAACCGCGAATCGGCCCGCGCGCGAAATTCACAAATACCCCAGCGGATAACAACTTCACCATCCGCACCTGACTGGAAGTACAGGGAACCGACCGCGAAACCGGAAATTCATCCCAGGACCCGGCGCCAAAATGCGACGCAGATCACTATTTCGTAGTGATCCCGAACACATAACGTAACTATCACAAACGGTCTTATATATAAATTTTCAGGCATTCGAGCTGGGGAAATAAAGGGAAATCAAGCCTTCCAGCGGATCAATTCGTGCGTTATCGCAGCGTGATCTGTAGCGAATTATTCGCTAGCGTCGTCGACAGCCCGGATCAACGCGACGGGCTCGAACCGAACCGCTGAACGCCGGTAACCCTGCCCCGCGGTTTCGAGGGTCCCCTACACCGCTGGGGGCAGGGACACGGCGGAAGTCCGCCGGAGCCGAGCGGGCGCAGCCAGGAATCCACATGACTCAGAACCGCAAGTTCACCCGTGCCCTTGGTCTCGCTGCCGTCGCCGGTGCCATCGCCGCTGTTCCGTTCGGCCTGTCCACCGCCACCGCATCGGCCGCCGGCCACAACTGGGATGCCGTTGCCCAGTGCGAGAGCGGCGGCAACTGGGGTATCAACACCGGAAACGGCTTCTCCGGCGGCCTGCAGTTCACCCAGAGCACCTGGGCCGCCAACGGCGGCTCGGGCAGCCCGGCCAACGCCAGCCGCGAGGAGCAGATCCGCGTCGCGGAGAACGTACTCGCCACCCAGGGCCCGGGCGCTTGGCCCGTGTGCGGCTCTTACCTGTAAAACCGGATAGACGCGACGGGGTCCGTGCCATCGGGCACGGGCCCCGTTGTCTTCGGAACGAAATCGCAAGTGCCGGAGCTATTTCCAGCAACACGGTCAGCAATCGCCGCACAGCTCCGCCCAACAGCGGAATCGAAACCCCTCCGCGGCGACGGAATGCATAATTCCGAACCCAGCTCGAGATCCCTGCGACGTCAATCGATCGTCCCACTCATCGGTACCGAATATTCCAATTGCGCAAATCGAGCGTTCTCATGGCCCGAAACACCTGCGGGCAATGATCCATCTCACTACCCTGTGTCCACCCGGCAACTCGTCCTGATCCACGCGCGGGTCATGCTGACGTTGCGCGAACCGTGCGCTGATCGAAGCCCGCGCCCGCGGTCTCGATGTCGAGGAAATCGAGCGGGGCGTGTGGCGACAGATGTTGCGGCCCAACATAATCGGCTCGGCGTTGGCGATCAGCCTGTTCCTCGCCTTCTTCTACACCATCGTGTCGTTCCTACCCGTGTATATGGCGACGAACTTCGGCTTCAGCCGGCGAAAGCCAATATGCTCGGCAACTGGTACTGGGGCGCCGATGCGATCGCCCTGGTGCTGGCCGGAATTACGTCGGAATAACTCGAGGTGCGCAAGCCGTTCATGATCCTCGGCGCGCTGATCAGCATCGTCGGCATGTACGGCGGCGGCCGTCGGCCCCAAATTGGCGCAGGCGACACCCCAGCTGCAGTCGGCGCTCGGCACCATTCCGGCCGATGACCGGGCCTATCTGGCCGGAGACGCCAAGGAAGTGCAGCAGGCGCAGGCCGATTCGCCCAAGCAGTGGGAACACTGGTGGTGGATCTGCCTGGGCGCGCAGGTCGTATTCCTACCGTCCGTCTCCCTGATGGCCGGGCACTGGAGCCCGAAGAAGGCGGACGCGCAGGCCAAGGCGCACGACGAACTCGTCGAGCGTGAACTGGCCGCGATCGCGAAGGGTGAGCCGGAACCCGCCGGACAGGTGCTTCACTTCGTCAGGTCGACGACCCATTCGTGATTGTTGACATCGACCTTGTCCTTGCCGTCGAAGACGGCGGGCGTGGCGACCTCGCCATTGGCATCGGTCAGCGCGGCGCGAGCCATCTGCGCGTGGATCTTCGCCGCGTCGAGTTTCGCGCCGGAGCTGATGCACTGCACCGCCTCCAGCGAAGCGCCTGATTGCTTGGCAACGTCGGCGAGATCGCCGTTGCTCAGATCCGAGCTGCCTTCGCCCGGCTGCTTCGAGGTGAACAGCAGCGCGTGGAATTTCGAATACACCGGACCCGAACCGTTATCCGCGACGCATTCATTCGCGGCGACCGCACGGGTCGAATAATCCTTGCTCTTCGACTTCGGGTCGAGGAATGTCACGAGGTGGTATCGGATGGCGAGTTTGCCCGCGTCGATCTGCTGCGCGATCTCCTGACCGTAGAGCCGCTCCAACGCGCCGCAGGACGGGCACAGCGGATCCTCGTACACATCGATGGTCTTCGCCGCGTCAGGGCGGCCGAGGAGAATCGTGCCGTTGTTCTGGTCCAGGACCGTGTGCACGTCCGCGCTGTGCACCGATCCGTACCCGTCATTTCGGATCTCCGCGTCGTCGCGCCCCCACCGGAACGCGAGGAACACGATCAACACGATGAGCGCGAGCGCCACCCCACCCAGGGCATATGTGGTCGCGCTGGACATCGGCCGCGGCGTGTACTTCGATCCCGATTCGCTCACCCCGAACACTCTGCCCCAACCACTGCCCACCCCGCGCATGGGGTGCAAGTTCTGGACCGTTGATCGCCATGCATCAACGCAGGCGAATGTCGAGAAACCCCGCCATGGTTACACGGTGATCAGATGTCCAGGGGAGACGTCTTGCGGGTGGGGTTGTCGGCCAGGAGGTGCTCGGTGCCCTCCGGGCCGCGGATGTGGTCGGGCGGGCAATCCGTGACGGTTTCCACTATCGATTCGACAGCGCGTCGATGCAGTGGTTCCGGGATGAATGCCCAGATGGCGGCGGCAATGGCAAGTAGTGCGCCGGTCAGGGCGAGGGCGAGGCCGTAAGAGAATTGCTGGGCCACCGCGCCCACTGCGACCGGGCCGATGACGGTGCCGAGGTCGGCCGCCATCTGGAAGCCCGCGAGGACCGGGCCGCCGCGGGCCTTCGGTCCGATGACGTCGGCGACCGCCGCCTGCTGCGCGGGGGTGAACATGCCCGAGCCCAGCCCGGCCACGAATGAGGTCACGAGCAGCCAGGCCAGGTTCGGCGCGAGCCCGAGCCCGGCGGTACCGGCCGCACAGATCAGGGATCCGATGATCAGGAATGGCTTGCGGCCGAAGCGGTCCGAGAGCCTGCCGGATGCGAAAAGCACTGCCACATTGCCCGCGGCGAACATCGTGAGCGTCACACCGGCCATGCCTGGTTTCTGATGCAACACTTCGACAACGAGCAGCGGCACGAGCGCCATCCGCACGCCGAATACCGCGGCACCGTTGGCGAAATTCGAGAGCAGTACCGCCCGGTACTCCGACCGAGCCAGTCCCTCCCGGAACGACATGAGTCGCAGCCCACCCACCGGTTCCCGTGCGGCCAAGGTCGAATGCCGAAGGTTCACATAGACGACCCCGGTAGCGAGCAGCAGCGCCGCGGCGTAAATCAGGAACGGCGCGCGCAACCCGAGCCCGGCGAGCGCACCACCAACCAGCGGCCCACTCACCGACCCGATCAGAAAGCTCGTCGACCACAGCCCGGACACCCGCCCGCGCTGCGCCGGTGGCGACATCCGGATCACCAGCGCCAGCGACGACACCGTGAACATGGTCGACCCGACCCCGCCCGCCGACCGCAACACCAACAACTGCCAATAACTCTGGGCGAATGCACTGGCCCCTGTCGATACCGCGACAATCAACAAGCCGCCGAGATACACCGACCGCTCCCCCAGACGCTGCACCAGCCGCCCACTGACCGGCGCGAACAGCAACCGCATCAACGCAAAGGCACTGACAATCGCCGAAGCCGCTGCAACCCCGACCCCGAAGGCCCGCGCAAACTGCGGCAAAACCGGCGCCACCAGCCCGAACCCGGCGGCGATAACAAACGACGCACCGACCAACACCCAGATCTCGACCGGCAACGCCCTGGACGTCGCCCCGCTCCATCCAGCCCCCGCCCCGCCCGGATCCAACGCCGCTGCCGTGTCCACCGATCCCAACACGCCGGTCGACTTCGCTGTCACTCCCGAGCCCGCCGAGCCTAGCGCCCCAGCCGAACCCGCGGTCGATCTATCACTCACCGGACAGCGCCTGCCCAACCACTTCTTCCGCGGCCGCTTGGACCTGGGTCAGGTGTTCGCGGCCCTGGAAGGACTCCGCGTAGATCTTGTACTTGTCTTCGGTGCCAGAGGGGCGGGCGGCGAACCAGGCGTTTTCGGTGGTGACCTTCAGGCCACCGAGGGGCGCGCCGTTGCCGCGGGCTCGGGTGAGGACGGCGGTGATGGACTCACCGGCGATCTCCTTCGTGGTGATCATGTCCGGAGTCAACTTCCCGAGCAGCGCTTTCTGTTCCGGCGTCGCCGCGGCGTCGATGCGGGCATAGGCCGGACTGCCGTAGCGCTTCTCGAGTTCGACATAGCGCGCGGACGGGCTCTGGCCGGTGACAGCGGCGATCTCGGTGGCCAGCAGGGCGAGCAGGATGCCGTCCTTATCGGTGGTCCACACGGTGCCATCCATGCGCAGAAACGATGCGCCCGCACTCTCCTCACCACCGAAAGCCAGACTGCCGCTGAACAATCCGGGCACGAAGAATTTGAATCCGACCGGCACTTCGTACACATCGCGGCCGAGCACGCTGACCACCCGGTCGATCATCGACGAACTCACCGCGGTCTTGCCGATCTTGGTGAGCGCATCCCAGCCCATCCGATTCGCGACCAGATATTCGATGGCGACCGCGAGGAAGTGGTTCGGATTCATCAGTCCGCCATCGGGTGTGACGATGCCGTGCCGATCCGCGTCGGCATCGTTGCCGGTGGAGATGTCGTAGTCGTCCTTGATGGCGATCAGCGAGGCCATCGCGTAGCGCGAGGACGGATCCATCCGGATCTTGCCGTCGGAATCCAGCGTCATGAACCGCCACGTCGGATCGACGAACGGGTTGACGACCTCGAGTTCGAGGTCGTAGCGCTGCCCGATCTCCTCCCAGTAGTCGACGCTGGCACCGCCCATCGGATCGGCGCCGAGGCGGATTCCGGCGCCGCGAATGGCGTCCAGGTTCAACACATTCGGCAGATCCGCGATGTAGTGGTCGAGGTAGTCGTAGCGCTCGACGCAGTTCTCCAGCGCATGCCGCAGCGTGGTCCGTCGCACCCCGGCCAGGCCGTTGCGCAACAGTTCGTTGGCACGGTTGGCGATGGCATCGGTGGCCTTGGTATCGGCCGGCCCGCCGTGCGGCGGGTTGTATTTGAAGCCGCCGTCGCACGGCGGATTGTGCGACGGCGTGACGACGATGCCATCGGCCTGATGCTTTGCGCCACCGCGGTTGTGCCGCAACACCGCATGGCTCAGCGCGGGCGTCGGGGTGTAGCGATCGCGGGCGTCGATCATCGCGGTCACATCATTGGCGGCGAGCACCTCGAGCGCGGTGGTCCACGCGGGTTCGGACAACGCGTGGGTATCGCGGGCCAGATACACCGGACCGGTAATCCCCCGCGTGGCACGGTATTCCACAATCGACTGGGTGATGGCCAGGATATGCGCCTCATTGAACGCGGTGTCCAGGCTGGAGCCCCGATGGCCCGAGGTGCCGAACGCCACCAGCTGCGCGGGCTCGGCCGGATCCGGGATGCGGCTGTAGTAGGCCGTTACCAGACGCGCGATGTCCTCCAGGTCGGTGGGACGCGCGGGCCGCCCGGCTCGATCATGGGCCATGCTCGGGTTTCCCTTCCGTATCGGCTGCGCCCGGCTCGTCATCAAAATCATGACCACAACCAGTGGGTCGTGGCCGCGGCGGCGAACACCGCGGTCAGGCTGGTCGCGACACTGAGCACCACATTGCCCAGCGCATAGGCGTACGCGCCCTCGGCCGCGAGCCTGATCGTCTCGTAGCCGAACGTGCTGAATGTGGTCAGCGCACCGCAGAAACCTGTTCCCGCCGCGGCCAGCAGCCAGTGGTTCGCGCCGGCGCCGATCAGTCCACCGAGCAACGCCGAACCGACAATGTTAACGGTCAATGTGCCCAGCGGCAGCAGAGATTCGAATCGCGCGGCCACCGCACGATCGATGAGATATCGCGCCGGCGCACCGACCATGCCGCCGACCAGGACGAGCAGCACCATCATCGGGCGACCCCCAGCGTCGGCTGCCAGACCTCGACTTCGGACAATGCGACGTTCACCGCGGCGAAAACCTCGGAATTCTGTTCGACGAAGGCGCGTAACCGTTCGGCCTCGTCGATGATCATCACCAGCACGGGTAGGTGTTCGGCCAGATCGAGGATCCGACTGGTGTGGATGCGCGAGGACGCGCCGTAACCCTCCACCCCGCGCCACACGCTGGCACCGGCCAGTCCGCAGTCGCGGGCGCGCCGCACGATCTCGTGGTACAGGGGACCGTGCCGCCACTTGTCGTCCTCGTCGAGTAGCAGCGTCAGCCGCGCCGCCGAGTGCCACTGTCCCGCCGCCGGACCAGTGCCCGTCAGTGAATCTTTCATCGCCTGACCCCCTTCCGTCGCGCTCTCCACTATTCAACTCATCCGCCGTGCCGTACCAGTAGCCCACCGCGCCGAAATCATGCCGAGCACGACCGCCCCCAGTCCCGCGACCACCGTCCCCCCGAGATAGCCGAGCGCCTCGACCGCGGCACCCGATTCGAGCAGTCTACGAACCTCGACGCTGTAGGTGGAAAAAGTGGTGAAGCCGCCGAGCACACCGATACCTAGAAATGGGCGGAGCAGTCTGTGGGCTACCCATACCTCGGTGATCAGAACCATCAGAATTCCGATCGCAAAGCATCCCACGACATTGATCGTGAAGGTCGCCCAGGGGACCTGGTGCGGTTGTGTGGGCCACCACACGCCGATGGCGTAGCGCGCCAGCGCGCCGACACCACCGCCGAGTGAGATCACCACCAGCACCATCGGCTCGACGGCAGGGGTGTGGGCCCGCTTCCCCATGCGCTGACCTCCTGCCGAGCCGAATGCCACCGGCGCAATGCTAACGGTCGGATCGGCCGAGCCGAACATCCGGGACGGCGGCACGCACTATGACCGCCCGTCGTTCGTCGACACGTCAGCGCCGAAAAGGTACCAGTCCTGGAAGGTTCGGCCGAAGTCCCCACCTACGGACACAGGTCCGACGATGATGGCGGCACCGACGGCGGTACCAAGAGCGCCTCGGAAGAGGACGAAAGCGAGCGCCAGCAACTGTTCGGCAGATCTATTCGTGGTAACTGGGGAGCCTCGGTCCGGCGACTCGGCATCGCGTTGGGCTTGATCCGAAATAACCTTCTCCGCTTACCTGCGCGGAGCTATTGCCATAGCGGAGATAACTCCTCCGCTTAGACCCGCGTATTGCTAGGATATGACTGTGAATCCCGCCACTACCGTGCCCCCACCTCGGCGTCTACGCGCCGACGCTGCCCGCAATCAGCAGCGCATCGTCGAGGCAGCTCGCCAACTCTTCGCCGATCACGGCCTGGAGATCAGCCTCGATGACGTGGCCGAACGCGCCGGGGTCGGCGTCGGCACCGTCTACCGGCGCTTCGCCAATAAGAAGGAATTGATCGCCGAGGTCTTCGAACAGAACGTCGGCGAATTCGCCGTCGCCGCCGACGCCGCCGCCAAACATCCCGATCCCTGGCTGGGCCTGGTCCAGTTCTTCGAGTACGCCTGCACCCATCTGGCGACCAATCGCGGCTTCAGCGAGGTCGTTCTCGAACTCGAGGAGGACCCGGACCGCTTCGCCCAGTTGCGCGACCGGATCAAGCCGACCATCGCCGCGGTCATCGATCGCGCGCGCAAGGCTGGTGTACTGCAGCCCGATATCGAGCCTTCGGACTTCTTCGCGCTGATCCATATGGTCGACGCGCTCGCCGAGTTCTCCAAGCCGGTCAATCCGAACGCCTGGCAGCGCTATATGGCCATCGCCCTCAATGGCGTACGCAGCGATGACACCCCGCGTCGGCCGCTGCCGGTACCGGCATTGACGGACGAGGAAGTCGAACAGGCCAAGTCGTTCGTCTGCGCGGGCCGCAGACGTTAGCGCAAAAGCCGGACAAATCTAGCGACGGTCCGAGCCAGCCCCTAAAATTGGACACATGACCAATTCGTGGGGGAACTGGACCGGGGACCAGCAGTGCGCACCAGCCGCCGTCGCCACCCCACGCAATACCGAAGAATTAGCCGAGATCATCGGCCGCGCCGCCACCACCGGGCAAAGCGTACGCGTCGCCGGTGCGGGACATTCGTTCACCGACGCCGTACTCACCGACGGCATCCTGGTCGACCTCGCGCAGCTGAACCGCATCCTCGAGGTGGACCGGGAGACCGGCCGCGTTCGAGTCGAGGCGGGCATCACCCTCAATGCCGCGAGCAATGCGCTACATCCCCTCGGCCTGGCCTTCCCCAATCTGGGCGATATCGATGGGCAAACCATCGCGGGTGCAACCGCGACGGCCACTCACGGCACCGGCGCGACGCTGCAGAATATCTCGGCCGCACTGCAATCCATCGAACTGGTGCTCGCCGACGGCAGCCGGATCGAGTTGAACGAGGCGTCCGATCCGGACGGCTGGCGCGCGGCGCGGGTCAGCATCGGAGCGCTCGGCGTGGTCAGCGCGGTCACGCTGCAACTAGTGCCGTCGTTCGTACTGGAGGGGATCGAGCGGCCGGTGCCGGTCGAGGATGTCCTCGCGGATCTGGACACCTACATCGACGGCAACCAGCATTTCGAGTTCTACCTGTTCGGGCACAGCCCACTGGCGATGACCAAGCGCAATAACCCCGTCGACCTGCCAGAACAGCCGCGCGGGAGGGCCGCCGACTGGTTCGCCGACATCCTCATGTCCAACTACGCCTTCGACGCGGTGTGCCGACTCGGCAAGCACCGGCCCCGGCTGATGCCGTTGATCCATCGGGGCGCCGCTTATGCGGGCAGCTACCGCCGCCAGGTCGACCGCTCGTATCGAGTCTTCGCCTCGCCCCGGCTGATTCGCTTCACCGAGATGGAATACGCCATCCCGCGCGAACATTCCGTCGCCGCCATCCGTGAGATCAAGGAACTCGCGACGCGATTCGACACGCCGATGCCGATCGAGGTGCGCTGGGTCGCCCCCGATGACGCGTTCCTCTCCCCCGCGAACGGCCGCGACACCTGTTACATCGCCGTGCACCAGTACCGCGGCATGGCCTTCGAACCGTATTTCCGCGCCTGCGAGGCGGTTTTCGACACATGCAACGGCCGCCCGCACTGGGGCAAGCGGCACTTCCAAACCGCCGAGACGCTGCGCCCGCGCTACCCGGACTGGGATCACTTCACCGAGGTGCGCCGCCGCTTCGATCCGAAAGGTCGCTTCGCCAACGCCTACGTCGAGCGAGTGCTCGGGTCTGTGTGAGCCCGCGCGTGGTCAGCTGGCCAATATCTCGGCGACCAGGCGCGGGAGGGCCGTGCCGATGGGTTCACGGATGACCTCGGTGGCGATGCTGTCATAAGGCGTCGGTTCGGCATTGACGATGACCAGATCCGCGCCGCTGTCGACCGCGATCGCGCACATCGAAGCGGCGGGCTCCACCTGCAGCGAAGAACCGACGGCCAGGAAGATATCGCTGGCCTCCGCGGTCAGCGCGGCCTTGGTCATGGTGCCGCGATCCATCTGCTGACCGAACATGATGGTCGCGGATTTGAGAATGCCGCCGCAGGCCGGACACGGCGGATCCGGCTCACCCGCGGCCACCCGCGCCAGTGTGGCGGCCATGCTGGTCTGGTATTGGCAACCGATACAGACGACTTCGAACATATTGCCGTGGATTTCGATCACTCGGCCAGGTGAGGATCCGGCGCGCTGGTGCAGCCGATCAATGTTCTGGGTGATGATCGTGATGGTGCGTCCGGCGCGCTCCAGATCGGCCAGCGCGGTGTGCGCGGCATTGGGTTCAGCCTGCCAGGCCGGATTGTCGCGCCGGGCCAGCCAGGAGCGTTTACGCAGCTCCGGATCGGCGAGGTAGGCATCGTAGGTCGACAACAGTTCGGCGATGGGATCTTTCGTCCACACACCGCGGGGGCCGCGGAAGTCGGGAATGCCGGAATCGGTGGAGATGCCCGCGCCGGTGAGGACGCCGATCCGCCCGTCGCGGTTGCGCCAGTCGGTCGTCATATCTAATCAGCCTAGGGGCATGCGTCAGCCGAGCCCACAGATGAGCGATCTGCGTCCTGTGTGACGCCTGCCACGCACGACGCGCGTCCTCGGCCCACGGTTGCCGCTCCCGCACCTGCGGGCCGCGTCGTATCCAGGCAAAACGCAAACTTCCTGACCGGCCGGTTTCTTCTCGGTCGATATCCCGCGTGCGGCAACAACTCTCGCGCGACGGTCCTCGAGATGCCTTGGCGGGCAAAGTCACCCCCTCGTCGCGAAACACATTCCGCTCGTCCTGGTATACGTATCACGCACCCTACGACGCAGACCGGTGCAGCCGTTGCCCGATAATCCCGACATTGCGCCCAGACATCCCCACCACGGCACCGCTCCGATTCACCAGCCCGAAAGGTATTCCCGCACATGGCTCACAAGCCCAGCGTGCTGTTCGTCTGTGTCCACAATGCGGGCCGGTCGCAAATGGCTGCCGGATTCCTCGATGCGCTCGCCGGCGACCGCATAGATGTGCACTCCGCCGGCAGCGCGCCCGCCGAGGTCATCAATCCGGCCGCCGTCGCGGTCATGGCCGAACTCGATATCGATATTTCGGAGCAGGCACCGAAGCTGCTGACCGTGGACGCGGTTGCCATGTCCGATGTCGTCGTCACCATGGGCTGCGGTGACGCGTGTCCGTTCTTCCCCGGTATCAGCTACCGCGACTGGATGCTGCCCGATGCGACCGGCGAGGACATCGCCATCGTGCGCTCGGTCCGCGACCGGATCCGCATCCTGGTAGAGAATCTGATCGCGGAACTGATCCCGGCGACCGCCTGCTGAGTCCGATTTGTTCAAGACGACCGCCGAAGTGCGGCATACGCTGCGGATATGACTCCACAACTCAATGTCATCGGCATTGTCGTCAGCGATATGGGCGCCTCGCTCGCCTTCTATCGACGCCTGGGTCTCGAGTTCCCGGGCGCGGACGATGACCGGCATCTCGAGGCCACGCTGCCCGGCGGTATGCGCCTGACTCTGGATACCGAGGCCGTGATCAAGTCCTTCCACTCCGACTGGCAGCCGCCGACGACCACGGGCCGGCTCGGGCTGGCATTCCAGTGCGCGAATCCGGCCGAGGTCGACGCGCTCTACAGCGAACTCATCGATGCCGGATACCGCGGCGAACTGAAGCCATGGGACGCGCTCTGGGGCCAGCGCTACGCGACGATCCTGGATCCGGACGGCAACAGCGTCGATCTGTACGCCCCGCTATCCGATTGAGCCGTCATTATGCGCGGGTGAGCAACTCGCTCAACGGCATTCCGGCCAGTTCACGCACATCACGCGCGAGGTGCGCCTGATCGGCGAATCCGGTGCGAAACGCGGTGTCCGCGAGCGGCACACCGCTGCGGGCCACCGCGAGCGCCCGCTGTAGCCGCAGGATGCGCGCCAATGTCTTGGGCCCATAGCCGAAGGCCGCGAGACAGCGTCGGTGCAATACCCGCGCACCGAGCCCCACGGCCTCGGCCGTGGCCGCGACCGACCATCCGGCGTCCAGCGCGACGACGATCCGCCGCAATACCGGGTCGGGCGGGTCGGTGTCGTAGGCCCGGCGCATTGCGATCGCCTCCAATGCGGCGGGCCGATCCGCTGCCGCCCCAACCTGTTCCGCGAGCCGCCGAACGGTCGCGGCGGGCCACAGGTCAGCCAACTCGACCCGTTTGTCGCGCAACTCCTGCGCGGGCACCCCGAGCAGTGCGGGCGCACTCCCCGGTGCGAATCGAATTCCGACCCACCGAGCCCCCGCCGCACCATCGGCCTGATACGCCCGAGTGTCCGGACCTGCCACCAGCAACCTGCCATTACTCCACAGCAGATCCATACAGCCATCCGGCAACACTGGTAATGCCGCGGGCCCGGTGGCAATGGTATTCGTCCACACCACGGCACCCGGGACCCGCGACGGCCGCTCCCGATATTCCGGCGCTACCTCTGCCACGAATCCGAGGCTACCCGGGTCACCTCGTCACTCAGCCGAGGAAGGTCACCAGCCGGCCGGCCACTGCGGCCGCTTCTGCGGCACGAAGTGGCCGCAGGCCAGGATCCGTTCCATCGAATAGACCGGACCAACTGCCGAGCAGACACGCACTATGCGGATTCCGAGTTGCGCACCCGCGCGCTGGAGTCTCCGCACGGGTTCAGTGCACGATGCCGCGCGGGATGACCCAGATCGTGCGATCGTCGCCCTGGGCGATTTTCGAATCCGGATCCTTACATCCGACGGTGACCTCGGCGCCTGGGGGCGAGGAAAAGGTCCAAAGCGTCATCCACTCTTGCCCGCCGATTGTTTCCTGCTTTTTGGTATCGGTGGAACGGAGGTCTTCGTTGCGTCCGGTGCTGTCGGTTACCGCGCAGCGTAGGCTCGCGCTCGCCACGCCCCAGTCGACGGGCACCTTGATATCCATTACGGCATCGGCGGGAATCGGTACTTTCTTGGTGTCCCCCAACGGAATCCGCACACCGCTGCCCTGCTCTTCGATTTCGGCCGGTGTCGCACCGACCGAACTCGTTTCCGATGGTGCGGGCGAACTCGACGCGGCCATCGTGGACTTGTCATCGGAGCATCCCACCACGGCAACGGCGACAAACGCAGTCACCGCCATCCAGATCAGTTTCACCGGTCAACCTCTCTTCGACAGAGCATGACTACAACTTCCAGATGGACGCAGACTACATGGCGGGCAAATCGGCGATTTGTTCGCGAATAACAGGACTCGGCGGATATCGAAAATCTCCGATAGCCTGATGCTCATGACGATGCCCGTCGCATTCAGCACCCTCGATGTCCGCACCGCCGACGGCAATGCCGATGCCTACCTGGCCCGACCCGATGACGGCGCCGCGCATCCCGGCGTGCTGTTCAATATGGACGCCTATGGCCTGCGGCCTTGGCTGCGCGAAATGATGCAAGCCATCGCGGCCAACGGCTACACCGTGTTGGCACCCAACATCTTCTACCGAACCGGGCCCGCGCCGGTGCTCCCGATGCCCGATTCCACCGATCCGGAAGGGCATGCGAAATTCTTTGTCGCACTTGGCCCGGCGCGAGCGGCGCTCACACCGGAAAAGGCATTGCTGGACGCGCGAACCTATCTCGATTGGCTGACCGCCGCCGAGTTCGTGGCGCCGGGCCCGGTGGCGGTGGCCGGATATTGCATGGGCGGCAGACTCGCCTTGCGCGCCGCGGGTGCATTCGGGAATCGCATCGCGGCGGCCGCCAGTTTCCACGGCGGCCGCCTGGCGGTCGACGAACAACCCGACAGCCCGCACCACACCGCTGCGGGCATTACCGCCGAATTATTGATCGCGCATGCGAGCCAAGATGATTCGATACCGCCCGAGCAGATCGCCCGTTTGGAAAAGGCCCTCGACGCGGCGCGGGTCCGCTACACCTCGGTGGTCTACCCGAATACCCGCCACGGCTTCACCATGCGCGACACCCCCGTCTTCGATCAGGCGGCCTACGACCGCCATCTCACCGATCTGCTCGGACTTCTGCGTCGGGCGTTCCCCAGCGCCTGATGCGCTGGACAAGATGATCTGTCGGGACCGCGGACAGGACTGCGAATGGAGTTGAGCTACGGCGATGTGAAGGCCGCCGCGGATCGGATCGCCGGACATGTGCGGCCGGTCGCCGTGGCACCCTGTGACCCGGTGGCGACAACCGGCAAGCTGTGGCTCGCACTGGAATTCATGCAGCACACCGGCTCGTTCAAGGCCCGTGGAGCCCGAAGCTTCATCCAGGCGCATCTGGACGACGGGACCCTGCCGGATGCCGGCGTAACCATCGCATCCGGCGGCAACGCCGGATTAGCGTGTGCGTGGGCGGCCCGCGAACAGGACGTGCGGGCGACGGTATTCCTGCCGACCACCGCGCCGATGGTGAAGGTCGAGCGGCTGCGCGGCTATGGCGCGCAGGTCCGCCTGATCGGTACCGAATACGCCGACGCACTCGCCGCCTGTCACGAATTCGCCGACAGCAGTGGCGCTTTGCCTTCACATGCCTACGACGATCCCTACATCGCGGCCGGTGCGGGCACCCTGATGGTGGAGATCCATCAACTGCTCCCCCGCCTCGACACCGTCGTCGTCGCGGTCGGCGGCGGCGGTCTGTTCGCCGGGGTCGCCACGGCCGCGGACCACTACGGTGTGCGGACGATCGCGGTGGAACCGGAACGCTGCCGGGCACTGCACGATGCGATCCAGGCCGGACAGATCGTCGACGCGCCGGTCGATTCGGTCGCCGCCGATTCCCTCGGTGCCCGCCGCGCCACCGAACTGGCGTTGCACGCGGCCCAGCATTATGACGTGACCTCGGTGCTCGTCCCCGACGCCGATATCATCGCGGCCCGGCTGGCACTGTGGCAGGACCGCCGCCTGGCCGTAGAACACGCTGCCGCCACTGCGGTCGCGGCGCTGGCCACCGGCGCCTATCGTCCCGAGGCCGGTGAACGGGTCTGCGTCGTACTGTGCGGGGCCAATACCGATGCGGCCGATCTGGCGCGGTGAATCGGGCCGGGCGCACTAGGCTCGATATCGACTCGGATGGAGGCACCTCATGTCGGTCCAATCCCTGATGGTCCCGATCGGAACACCCGCCCCGGCCTTCGCCCTGCCCGACCTCGACGGTCACCGCCACTCCCGCGCCGACTACAGGGACGGGCCGGGGCTACTGGTGATCTTCGCCTGCAACCACTGCCCATACGTGCGGCACCTCGAGTCGAGACTCGGCGAGGTGCTCGCCACGCTGACGATTCCGACGGTGGCGATCTGCACCAACGACGCCGATGCCTACCCGGATGACGGGCCGGAGCATCTGCGGGCCCAAGCCGATCGCGCCGGTTGGCGGTTTCCCTACCTGATCGATGAAACACAGCAGGTGGGTCGAGCCTTCCGGGCCGCGTGCACGCCGGACTTCTTCCTCTACGACGCACAGTTGGAACTCGCCTACCGCGGCGCATTCGACGAATCGACCCCGGGCAACGGTAAGCCGGTGACCGGCAACGCATTACGCGCCGCAGTGGAGGCGGTACTTACCGGAACACCCGTGCCCGAGCCGCATCGGCCGAGCATGGGCTGCTCCATCAAATGGTGTTCCTAGGTGCCGATCACGGCATTCATGATGGTGCCCGCGCTGGTGGCGACGACGCCGCCGATCATGGCTCCCGCCACCATCTTCGGCGACTGCAGGCCACCACCGGACCACTTCTCCCAGGCGAACCGACCGCCCGCGTAGGTGATGGCGGTAATGCCCGCCAGCAGGACGAACCAGGTGAAATAGCGCACCATCTGCAGGATCTTGTCCGCGAGGGGCGGCGCCTGAGGTGTCGGGTTGCCGAGTTGGGCCAGGACTGCTCCATACGTGTCATGTGCCGCGGCGAGAATCATGCTCACAGTCGTACCCCTCTTCTGATATCTGCGACGCTGGTAAGCGCCTAGCCAGATAATAGCGGCTCGACTCGAGACAGATTGTGCAGCAATCGGATTCATCGACGTACCGGTCAGCTTGATTCCGTCGCGGCACACCGCGGCATGTGTAGCGCCAGCGCCGAGCCCGATACTGTGAGCACGGTGGCGATCGAATAGACCGAAAGAAGTCCCGGTCCGTCGTCGATGGCCCAGCTGCCGATGCGGCCCGCGAATCCGGCGAGGAGCTGGAATCCGGCGGCATTGACCGCGATAGCCGGTGTGGGCGCACCTGCGCCGTACACCACCGGAAGCGCGGGTACCACACCCGTTACGAAACCACTCACCTCGTGCGCACCCCAGGTGAAGTACGTAAACACCGTCACCACACCGACATTGCCGACTGCGGCGAGTTCCGCCGAGTTGTCGAGAGCTTCCTCATTCCGGCGACATAGCGATCAGGGACGGTCGGCGGTCTGTTGCAGTTCGATCCGGATCCGGTCGTCGCTGAGGATGAGCGTGCCGTTGCTCGTGGTCCACGCGGGTGCGAGAAGCAGGAATTCTTTGAGCCAGGTGTCCTGGTCGGCGAATTCCGGCGGGTAGGACAGAACGGTGGAAAACGGGCATCGGGTTTTCAAGACGCCGCTGTCGGGATCCACCTCGAACATCGAGGTATTGGCGCCCGCATGGGCGGACAGGCGGCGGGTTTCGTCGACGAACCACAGGGTGATCCGGGTGCCGCGGACCAGGAATCGTGGTCGGCCATTCTCGGTCACGGATGATGAGATGTAGCGGTGGCCCCAGAGATCGGAATTCTGCATCGGTTGATCGCCCTTACTCACAGCGTTCGACAGCTCACCTATCCTGGTTCCCGTGCCGAGCATGCAGAACGGCACGGTCCACTGAACGAACCGATCAGCGAAGATTCTTCTCGATTTCGCGTGCGATATGCGCGATCAGCCCGGGCAGATTCGGTGGAAATTGTTGAGACAGTGCGATACAGCCGATCGCGGCCGCATCGCACATATCCGGTTGCCGGATTGCCGCCGCCGCACAACAGATCCCGGGGATCAGTTTGTGGTGATCGACGGAAACCATTCCGGCATCGACGATTCCGGAGCATACGCGCTGCCATTCGGCGGCGGAGTAGGTCGGGGGCGGGACGGTATTGTCCGCCCGTCCCGCGAAGAGCACCTGCGCCAAGGCGGTGCGATAGATCAGCTCCGGATCCGCGGCGGAATTGAGAAAGAATTCAGCACCCTTGATCCCGGAGACCAACTGAACCCCGTCCGCATCCAGAATGCACACCGCGACAGTCGAATTCGTCAATGCCGCCAGCACCCGGGCGGGCCGTTGCGCGGCCCGACGCAGGATCGGCGCGGCCTGCCAATGCCGGCCCAGCTCCGCCATCCGCTCACCGACGAAATACCGCTGCTCCACCCGCTGTACGGCACCGAGCGCCACCAACTGCTCGGCCAACCGATATGCGGTGGCCTTGGCCAATCCGGTGCTGCGGGCCAGTTGCGAGAGCCCACAACCCTCCGGTGCCGCCGAAATGGCCTCCAGAATCTGGAAACCCGCGTCGAGCACACCGCGGCCCGTTCCGTCAGCCGATGGGCTACCAGCCATCGCGCCCGTCCTCCTCTTTACCGCGGCTCGCAGCGGCACACGGCAAGAAGAGATGGTACGCCGGTTGTCGTTCGCAACAAGGCGTTCTGAGACGAGATCAGCTCACGTCGAGCACGACCTTGCCTGGGCCACGCCCCTTTTCGCTCTCCTCCTGCGCGGCCGCCGCCCGCTCGAGCAGGAAGGTCCGCGCCTGATTGCACCAGCCTACGGCGCGCCGCGCGCCGGACAGCTGACGCGGCCGAGGTTTTCTCAGGGAAGTCTCATCGAACACCTACCTCTGGTCTCAGAACTGTTCCGTTCAATGACCGGTGGCTGCCCCGCTCGGTCCCAGTCTCACCCGGGCGGTAGGCAGCGCCAACTCGGCAAGAATCCGAAACGACCCCGAACCGAATCGGCGGCCATCTCGTAATACCTACAAACAACGAGTCGACAGCGCCGACTTCGGATTCCGTTCGATATCGATCGCGACCACGCGGCGCCCTCCGTCCCGAAACCCGGCGTCCCAGAAAGGGTCAGGCCGCCGGGCGAGGACCTGCCAGATCGACGAGAGCGATATCCTTCGACGCGGAATCGGCTTCGCCCGCTTGCGACTTCGCCCGCCTGCCGGCAATCAGATACGCGATGACCAGCAACACGCTCAACCACACGTAGGTGTTGCCCCACAGGTGTTGCCAAGGCGTCCAAGCCAATTCGCGTCTGTCGTCGCCGGGCAGCCAGTTCTGCGGCCCATAGACGAATGCCGCGGTGGTGAGCACGATCGCCACATACCAACCGATCGCCCGACCGCGCGGCAGTGTGGTCGCATAGCAGACCATCGCGAATACCGCGGGCGCGATCATCACCCAGTGGTGTGACCAGGAGATCGGCGATACCAGCAGGGTGAAGACGGCATTGATCGACAGCGCGAGCGCGGGCACCTCGGCGGCCTGCCGCATAGCCGGGACCACCAGCACCAGCAGCGCCGCACTCAACACCAGCCATAGCACGGTGAACAGCGGCTTCTCCACACCGAATCGGGCGAGCACGGCCTGGATCGACTGATTGGTATGGAAGGAGGAGCCGCTGAGTCCGGAAACATTGCCGAGTCCGCCGAACCAGTAGGTGACCGATTCCTTGGGCAAGATCGCGAAGCTGAGCGCGGTCGCCACCGCACCGGTGATCGCGGCCGTGGCCGCGGCGCGGTAATCCCGGCGCACCAGGAAGTAGAGCACGAATGCGGCCGGTGTCAGCTTGATCGCGGCGGCCACGCCGACCAGCATGCCGCGCCGCCACTTCGGCTTCGCGGTCAACGCGTCCGCGGCGACCAGCACCATCAGCAGCAGATTCACCTGACCGAAGTCCAGCGTCGAGCGGACCGGCTCCAACAGCATGGCCAGCGGTGTCGCACAGGAAGTGGCGAGCAGCGCGAGCCGCAATCCGCTGCGGTCGGGCCAGCGTCGCCGCGCGACCAGATACAGCGTCACGGCCAGCGCGAGCGTCGAGGAGATGAAGAAGGTTGAGGCCGCGGCGTCCCATGGCAGCAGTGCGAACGGACTCAGCACCAGCGCGGCGAACGGCGGATAGATGAACGGCAGGCCGATACCGATGGTGGTCTGCGGCAGCTGACCGTACATATCCGCGCCGTCGCGCAGCGCCTCGATACCGAGCCGATACACCTGCAGGTCGATGAACCCACCGGTGATCCGGTGCAACGGCCACAGCGGCGCCGTCAGACACCACGTGGCGAAGGCGACGAGCAGCACCGGCACCAACCACACCGCGTGCCCGAATCTTCGGTTCACGGGCTTCGACCTATCTGGCGTGGTGACACTACTCATCCGCGGCGACTATACCGACCCGCACGAACGCGGCCGAATCGGCGTTCTTGCTCATGACAACCGGCCAACGGTCAGGACGCACCGAACAAGCTCAGCAGATCGTTCTTGCCGAACATGGCGGCCGCGGCGCGCGCGGACGGTGTCCCGGCATCCGGATCCGCACCCGCGGCGAGCAAGGCCCGCAGGATCTCGGTCTCGCCCTTGAAGACGGCACCGGCCAGCGGCGTCTGTCCCTTGTCATTGGCCCGATTCGGATCGGCATCGCGGGCGAGCAGCACCTGGACAGCGTCCTGATGACCGTGGTAGGCGGCCAGCATGAGCAGCGTGTCGCCGTTGTCGTTGGTGAGGTTCACCGGGACACCGGCATCGAGATACGCCGTGAGCTGCTCGGCATTACCGTGCCGAGCTAGATCGAAGATCCTCGTGGCGAGTTCGATCAGGTCCGCGTCCATCTCGTCATTGCCCATTTGCCAGTACTACCACTAGAGACGCACCGAAGACGACAGTTGTCACGGAATGAGATTCGGCCTGTCGCGGTCGATAACAGTTTCATAACTCGACGGTCTGGGTATCCGGTGAACATGACAGTGACGCACAAGCGATTTCACCGCCCCGGCGGTGTCGATCGCGGAACTGCGCTGCTGGCCGCGGTAACCTGCCTGATTTTCGTGGCCGGCATCGCCACCATCACCCGATCCTTCGCGACCACCGCGGCGTCCGCCGGATGCATCTCGGCCGGTCTGGTCGTGACCCTCGGCATCCTGCCGCACAGTCGTTAGGCGGTCCACCAGAACGTCGACTCCGCAGCCCGATACGGCAGGCTTACCGCCGTCCTTGTACTGCTGCGCGGCCCCTTCGCGGTCCGCGTTGACCTGGACCGGCCGCTTCGGATCGCTGAGGTCAGGGTGCGCGCATCGCCGGCCCGGCTCGCCATGGCACCCGGTCTTGCCCGCCGATGCGATCTTCCAGCCTACGGGGTTGAATACCAACGGCTTTCGCGTACCGCGGCGGTTCCGGGGATGGGTCGATGATGCGGCACGTAACTCTCCCGCGACACAACCCGAGCACCACTGTCAGCCGGATCGGACCGCCGCCCGCGATGAATACATCGATCTCATCCATCCGACATCACCTTCATGTCATCGACCGGGGGCGGTCGTCTGGGTGGTGCTCGTCGGACTTGCGCCGGTGCTCGCCGCGGCCGGGTCCTTCCCCGGCAGGGCATTGGCGCCGTAGAAGGTCGGCAGCATGCCTTTGACCAATACCAGGGCCGACCCCTCACTCGACGGAACCGTCGCGAGGTTCGTGGCGACCACGATCGTGAGGTCCGACGCCGGGTCGTGTCCCATGAAGGTCATGAATCCCGGGAGCTGACCGTCGTGTCCGATGAGGTGCGTACCGAATCGCACAATGCCGAGACCGTATCCGGCTTGGTCCGGATCGGCCGGATCGATCGGCTGAATGCTGTCCAGCCGAATCTTCTGCATCGTCGCATCGAGCAGGCCACCGCCGACGAGCGCCTTCACATACGTCGCCATATCGTCGGCCGTCGAGATCGCACCACCCGCGGTCCACGCCCAGGACACATTGATGTTTGTCTGGTTACTCGGTTTCAGGGTGCCCGCAACGGCGTCGGCTTGTTCCGCAGGGGCAAGTGCGTACGTGTCGATCGTGGAGACATTGGTGCCGAAGGCATAGCCCTGGGGATGTGGATCCGGTATCGAGGAGTCCGTGGGCGCAGGCAGTGATGTGTGCTCGAGGCCGAGTGGTTCGAAGATGTGCTTCTGAAAGCTCTCGGCCGCCGTCATTTTCGTGAGCTTTTCGATGACCAGGCCGAGCAGGATGAAGTTGGTATTGCTGTACTCGAACTTCTCGCCGGGTTGGAAGTTCACCGGATGCGCGAACGCGATGGCCAGCAATTCCTCCGGCGCCCATACCTTCTGCGGTTCGTTGTCGAGCGCGGCATTGAACCGCGGGTCGAAGGTGTAACTGTATAGCCCGCTGCGCATTTCGTTCAGCTGAGCGATCGTGATCCGATCACCGTTCGGCACGCCGGGCCAATACTTGTCGATGGGGTCGTCGAGCGAGAGCTTTCCATCCTGCGCCAACCGCAGGATGACCGTCGACGTCATCGTCTTCGTATTACTGCCGATGCGAAAGTAATCGTCGACCTTCATCGGCTCGCTCGAGTCGATGGCTCGGGTACCGAACGCCGCAGCCCAATTGCCTTGCTCAGGCGATTTGACGACCACGACGGCGCCCGGAATGACATTGTCCTTCATCAGCGTGGTTATCACCGGCCTGAGAGCGGCGGCGTACGCGGGCTCGGCTCCCTGCGCGGTCGATTGCGCGGAAGTTCCACTGGAGTCCGTCGACGTTCCACAGCCCGCAACAATCAACAACGCGGCCGCAACGCACGCGGCGATACCTGTCCTGTGCCCCATAACGCTCCGTTCGAGGTTTGCTGAAATGTGGCTGTGTAGCGCGCTGCAACACTAACTCCGCGCGACACGATTCAGGGCGTGAATGCCGGGCAACCGTCAGCTCGAACCGCGGGCAGGTCGTAGCAGTAGTCCACCCAGTAGGCGATGAACCGGTCCTCGTCGACGCCGAGCGGCGACTGCGAATAAGTCCACTGCGTGTGTTTGTCATCGAATACGGCGCCGATCATGACGACCGCTGACGCCTCGGAATCCCGCGACGGATGGCTGGTCCGGGCCGCCCATCTGGTCGTGAACTGCACGGCGGCGCGGTGCGCGGCGTCGATGAGATGCACCGGACCGTTGACCACTGGACTTCGGGGTTTTCGGCGCGGCCTGCATCGATATGATCCGGGTCTCAGGTACCGTGCGACGCCTATGCCGGGCCATGCGGGGCTCGGTCGGCACAGCGAAAGGCGGGCATGATGGGCGGACTCTCGCGCGGCGCGGCCGGTGTGGCGCTGGCGGCGGCGTGTCTGGCAGTACCTACAACCTTGGCACCCCAAGCGAATGCGACCGTCGCCCCGACGTTGTCGGTGACGATGACCGGCTTGTCACTCGGCGCGAACAGTATCGCGGCGGTCGGCTGTGGGCGGACTGCACAGGCGACGGTGTTGCGGCCCGATGGCACACCGGTGGATCGCGGCGTCGTCGAATTCACGAGTCGCCTACCCGGCCTCGGCGGGAACATCGTCGGGACCGTGCCGGTCTCCAACGGCACCGCGAACATCCTCTGGATTCCGGATATCGCGGGCCAGCACGTCGTCAGCGCCGTCTACTACGACGGCCTCCCCGACTACCAACCGGCGGCCGGATACACCAACGTCACCGCAGTGAACCTCGGCGGCATCTGCATATAGGTCAGAGGATCCACCGAAACGACAAGCCCCGGTCCGGTTTCCGACTATCACCCAGCGCGGCCGGGACCTACCCCGAAATACCGAAGAGCCCGGCCATCCGGCCGGGCTCTTCGTGAGTGGAGCTGCCGGGAATCGAACCCGGGTCCTCCGCCGCGTCTTCAGGGCTTCTCCGTGTGCAGTTCGCTAGGTCTCTGCTCGGATCTCCGGGTCTCGCGAACAAGCTCGGATGACGATCCCAGTCGCTGTTGGATGTCCCGTCCGGCTCCGCGACCGAGTCGGACGGTAATTCCCTCTAGCTGATGCCAGTACCCGGGTCGAGGGACGAACCCGGACTGACAGAGACGCCTGCTACTTAGGCAGCGAGGGCGTACTCGCGCTGATTGGAATCGGCGCTTAATTGGTTGCAACGACGCTTACGGTGGTCTCTTGCCTGCACCGACACGCTTCCCCTAAATCAACGTACGCAGTCGAAACCGTTCAGCCCCGCACGCCCCGACACCTTGTCGGGCTAGTTATGTTAACACTCGGCCACGCCGGGTTCATTCCATTTATCCCCACACCTGACTTCAGTGGGCTGACCTGCGGGAAAACAGTGTCGGACGCATCACGCCACGATGTCACTGCCGCATATCCAGCCGCACCATTCGCTCTGTATACCGCGAACGAAACCCGAGCCAACCGATCAGGCCGCCGCGATCAACCCGACCGAGGCGAGCGCCAACACCATCCCAGCCCGCTGCTGCCGACCGACCCGCTCACCGAGCAAGACCATCGCCAGCAGGACGGTCGCGGCGGGGTACAGCGAGCCGATCACGCTGACCAGCGAGAGCAGCGAACCGTGGAAGGCGTAGAGCAGTGCGGCATTGGCCGTGGTGTCCAGCACCGCGATATAGGTCGCCAACCGCAGCGGTTCACCGCGCAGCGGCCGGAACTCTCCCGCCGACAACGCGATCAGCCAGATCATCGGACTCGCCGTGCCACGTTGGGCCAGCAGCGGCCAGACCCCGGCGCTCGCGTTGGTTTCGTGCAGGAAGACGAAGGCGATTCCGAAGGCCGCGCCCGAGCCGATGGTGAGCAACGCGACCTTCCTGGTGAAGCGCAGCTCACGCCCGCCGGTGATCTCCTCGGTGATGTCATCGGGCGACTCGCGACTTACCAGGTACACCGCGCCGAGTGCGAACACGATGCCGGCGATGGCGAGCGGACCGGGGCGCTCGCCGAGCACCAGACCGACCAGCACCGGAATGCCGGCTACCAGCAGGGCCGTCAACGGCGACACGACCGCCATCGGGCCGCTGGCCAGCGCGGCATAGAACCACCACACCGCGAAGCCGCCCGCCACACCGGCCGCCAGCCCCCACAGCATCGATGCGGTGTCCGGGGTGCCACCTATCAGCGGTATCAGCATAAGGACGAACAGCGCCGACATCGGATAGGAGACGACCACAACACGCAGGGCCGTGACCCGCCGCGACGCAACACCACCGAAGAAATCACTCACGCCGTAGCCGACCGCCGCCACCAGCGCCAGTAGCACAGCGGTCAACGCATGCCTTTGATCCGCCGCCCCAATTCTCGGGTGACCTCGCGCTCGGCGGTGCGCCTGGCCATATCCTGTCGCTTGTCGTAGTCCTGCTTACCTTTGGCGAGCGCGAGTTCGACCTTGACCTTGCCGTCGGAGAAGTACATCGACAGCGGCACCAGGGTCTGGTTGCCCTCGCGCGATTTGCCGACCAGTCGCTCGATCTCACGCTTGTGCAGCAACAGCTTGCGCACCCGGCGTGGTGAATGGTTGGTCCAGGTGCCGTGGCTGAACTCGGGAATGTGCAGACCCCGCAGCCACACCTCACCGTTGTCGACGGTCGCGAAGGCGTCCACCAACGAGGCCTTACCCTCGCGCAGACTCTTGACCTCGGTACCGACCAGCGCGATCCCGGCCTCGTAGATGTCCAGGATGGTGTAGTTGTGCCGCGCCCGGCGGTTGGTCGCGATGACCTTGCGCCCCTTCTCCTTCATAACGGTCAACTCTAAGTGACTCGGCAACCGGTTTATTCCGGGCCTGTTCCGCTAGCCACCCGGACGGACCATGAGATACAGCATGAGCACCGCGATGAAGGCCGCGACCAGCAAGACCGTGGTTATGCGCGGCACGCCGCGCCGAAGCGGCGGTGACGGCCTGCGGCGCAACCAGACGGATTCCACCGCGGGGTCGTGGGTGCCGCGCCGATACGGCAACGGATCGCCAGGATCCGTGGACGGCGGTCCGCCCAGATCGGGCCCGTCGTCGGTGGGGCCATCACCGGAATGCATATCGTGCACGGTAGCCGCCGAACCGATTCTGCGCCGGGCAATTTTGTTGCGATTCAGGCAATTCGGCGTGTGAAGGCTGCGGTAGCCGCGCCCGCAGCCCACGCAGCCCGAGCAGGCTGTCGTTCAGCCTTCTTCTGACTCGCCGGCCAGCACGGCGAGTACTCCCTCGCCGTACTTGGCCAATTTGTTCTCACCGACACCGCCGACCGTTCCGAGTTCGGACAGGCTCGCGGGCTTGCGTGCGGTGATCTCCCGAAGCGTCGCGTCGTGGAATACGACGTAGGCGGGTACACCCTGTTGTTTGGCCGTCGCGGCCCGCCATTCCCGCAGCTTCTCGAAGACCGGCACGTCCACGTGAGCCAGATCGGCCGCCGGGGACTTGCCCTTGGCCGCCTTGGGTGTCCTGGCCGGTTTGACCGCACGCTCCGGTTCGCGGCGCAACAGCACTTCCCGGCCGTCGAACAACACCTCGTTGCTGGCCTCGGTGAGGATGAGCACGCCGTAGTCGCCGTGCACGGCGAGCAAACCTTGTGCGAGCAATTGCCTTATGACACCGCGCCATTCGACATCACGCAGATCGGTGCCGATGCCGAAGACCTTCAGCTCGTGGTGATCATGTTGCAGCACTTTGGGATTCGACTTACCGAGCAGAATATCGACGATATGGCCGGCGCCGAAACTCTGCCCGCGTTCGCGTTTGAGCCGCAGGACCGTGGAGAGCACCTTCTGTGCGGGCACCGTGCCGTCCCAGGATTGCGGTGCGGTCAGGCAGGTGTCGCAGTTGCCGCACGGCTGCCCGGACTGTCCGAAGTAGGCAAGTAGCTGAGTTCGCCTGCAGGACACCGTTTCACACAGCGCGAGCATCGCGTCGAGATGCAGTTGCAATTGCCTGCGGTGGGTGGCGTCGCCGTCGGAGGAGTCGATCATTTTGCGTTGCTGGACCACATCGGCGAGTCCGTAGACCATCCACGCGGTCGACGGCAGGCCGTCGCGGCCCGCTCGCCCCGTCTCCTGGTAGTAGCCTTCCACGGACTTGGGCAGATCGAGGTGAGCGACGAAGCGGACGTCGGGCTTATCGATACCCATGCCGAAGGCGATGGTCGCGACCACGACGAGGCCGTCCTCGCGCAGGAACCGTGCCTGGTTGGCGGCCCGGGTACGCGGATCCAGGCCCGCGTGATACGGCACCGCCTCGACGCCGTTCTCGGTGAGGAAGGCCGCGGTCTTCTCCACGGAATTGCGCGATAGGCAGTAGACGATGCCCGCGTCCCCGGCGTACTCGGTCTTGATGAATTCCAGTAACTGCCGATCCGGTCGGTTCTTGGGTTCGATCCGGTACTGGATATTGGGCCGGTCGAAACTGGCGACGAAACGTCGCGCCGCGCCGAGATCGAGGCGCTCGATGATCTCGTCGCGGGTCTTCGCCGTCGCGGTCGCGGTAAGCGCGATGCGCGGCACCTGCGGCCAGCGCTCGTGCAGCATCGACAGAGCCAGATAATCGGGCCGGAAATCGTGGCCCCACTGGGATACACAGTGCGCCTCGTCGATGGCGAACAGCGCCACCTCGCCGCGATCCAGCAAAGCCACCGTCGACTCCAGGCGTAGCCGCTCGGGCGCGAGATACAGCAGATCCAACTCCCCCGCGACGAACTGTGCCTCGACCATCCGCCGCTCATCCGGGAATTGCGTCGAGTTCAGGAATCCGGCGCGCACGCCGAGCGCGCTGAGCGCGTCCACCTGATCCTGCATCAATGCGATCAGCGGCGACACCACCACGCCGACGCCCGGTCGCACCAATGCGGGCACCTGATAGCACAGCGACTTACCACCACCGGTGGGCATGAGCACCAGCGCGTCCCCGCCGCCGACCACATGCTCGACGATCTCGCGCTGATCACCGCGGAAGCTGTCGTAGCCGAACACCCGGCGTAGAACCTCTTGCGCCGCACCGGATTCGGCAACCGGGGCGCCGACGGTCGATACGGCCGCGAAAGCATCGGGGGATTCCACGCGGCCCATCCTACGAGCGCGGTCGGACAACGGAACCCCTACATCGGCGCGGCCACCCGTGACCCGCGAGGTTGCCCACATGTGGATGACAAATTTCGATCATCGCGCGGCGGGGTCCTCGCATACCCACTGACGACCTCGCACAAGCCACATACAGCATGTGCGAGGTCGTCATATGGTTCGCGGCACGTCAGTCGCGCACGTAGTAGCGCAATGTGCCGTAGGCCGTGATCGCGGCGAACACGATGCCGAGCGGTGCGATGGTCAAGGACACCAGCGCGATGTCCTCACCGGTGAGGTGCGGGAAGACATTGCTGTTGAACAGCGCGCCGAGCCCACGATTCACCACCAGCGGTTGCGCGAGGAACAACCCGACAACCGCCAGAATCGACCCCGCCAGCGCCGCGACCACCGCTTCCAAGAGGAATGGCAGCTGCGTGTACCAGCGCGTCGCGCCGACCATCCGCATGATGCCGACCTCCTCGCGTCGGCTGAACGCCGCGATCTGCACCATATTCGCGATCAGCAGCAGCGCGGCCAATGCCTGCAATGCCGCCAATCCGAATGCCGCATTCCGCAGACCGTCGAACACCCCGACCAGCCGGTCCACAGTGTCCTTGTCGTTGAGTACGCTCTGGATCCCGTCCTTGCCGTTGAACGTCTCGTAGATCCGCGGGTACTGATCGGCATCGGTCATCTTCACGCGCAAGGACGCGGGCAGCCGGGTGTCCTTGATCATGTCCAGCATTTCGGGCTGATCCTTGAAGGTCACCTCGGTGGCTTCCTTCATCGCCTCGTCGCTGTTGACGAACTGGACCGAGACCACGCCGTCGGTCTTCTTCAGATCCGACATCAGCTGCTGACACGGATTCTGCGAACAGTCCTGATCGGTGGCCGAAACCAGGTCGGTGAGGTATAGCCGGATCTCGACCCGATCCATGAAGTAGTTCTGGGTTTTGTCCGCGATCCGCAGTGCGAGCAGACCGCCGCCGAGCATGGTCAGCGATACCGCGGTAGTCAGGATCATCGCGATCGTCATCGTGACGTTGCGACGCAGACCGGTGAGGACCTCGTTGAGCAGGAATCCGGCGCGCATTATCGACCCACCCCGTAGACACCGATCGCGTCGTCGCGGATCAGCCGACCTCGATCCAACTCCACCACCCGTTTACGCATCGCGTCGACGATGTGATTGTCGTGTGTGGCCATGACCACAGTGGTACCGATGCGGTTGATCCGCTCCAGCAGCAACATGATGTCGCCGCTGGTATCGGGATCGAGATTGCCGGTCGGCTCATCGGCGAGCAGGACCAGCGGACGGTTCACGAACGCCCTCGCGATCGCCACGCGCTGCTGCTCACCACCGGACAATTCGTGCGGGAACCGATCGGCCTTGCCGCCGAGCCCGACCATATCCAGCACCTCGGGCACGGTCCGGTCGATGAACTGGCGCCGCTTGCCGATCACCTCCAGCGCGAATGCGACATTCTGCGCGACGGTCTTCTGCTGTAGCAGCCGGAAGTCCTGGAAGACGCAACCCATGCGCTGACGCAACTTCGGCACCTTCCGCCCGGGGAGCCGGTCGACCCGAAAGTCGGCGACCCGGATCTCGCCCGCGGTCGGGGCCTCCTCTTTCAGCAACAGTCGCATGAAGGTCGACTTGCCCGAACCGGACGGGCCGATGATGAAGACGAATTCGCCCTTGCCGACATCGACGGTGATGTTGTCCAGCGCGGGTCGCGTCGAGGTCTGATACGACTTGGTCACGTTCCGCATAGCGATCACGGTTGGCCAGTGTAACCAGCAGTCGTCGTGTGGCCAGTGACTACATCAGGGTCGACCGACGGATCAAGCGACCCACAAGCAATCGCTAATGGTCGGGCGTAGCCGTATTCACCACTGCGGGAACGATGTTGAGTTTCTCCGGCGATGTCACAGTCGGTTGATCGGGCTTGACGAACAGATATAGCACGAAAGTGGCGATCCATGATGCCATCAGAATCGCCGTGGATCTACGTGGTCTCACTGATTCCCTCCCGGCGCAATGCCGCGGCGACTCGCACCCGCAACTCGCGACCGACCTCGAACTGCTTACCCGGCAATGTGCGAGCAACCATACGAATATTCATCTGGTCCACTGTCAGATCTTCGACGCCCATCACAGTCGGCTCGTCGAGCAGCAGCGGCTTCAACCCGCGGTCTTCGTACGCCTTTGTACCGACCTCGTGCAGGATCTCGTTGATCCTCGTGATATCGACGCTGGCCGCGACCGGAACGTCGATTGCGGCGCGCGCCCAATCCTTCGACAGATTCGTTACTTTGACGATCTGGCCGTTGGGCACGGTGATCACCTCACCGTCGGCATTGCGCAGTGTGGTGATCCGCAGCGTGACGTCCTCGACGGTACCCTCGGCCTGCTCCGCGGATCCAGTGACCGCGATGCGAACCACATCACCAAAACCGTACTGCCGCTCGGTGATAAGGAAAAATCCGGCAAGGATGTCCTGCACGATCCGCTGGGCGCCGAAACCGAGTGCGGCACCCAGCACCGCCGCCGGCGCGACCAGACCGGTGACCGCGAAACCCAGCCGCCGCAGCACTTCCATGCCGACCAGGACAGAGACGACGGTCAGCACCACCCAGGTAACCACCTGCGCCAGCGCGTGCCGATGTTTGGCCGCCTCGGAACGCACCAGTGCGTCGCTGCTGCGGAATCCGGCGTCGATCCTGCGGGTGATCCGATCCCGGACGTAGGTCGCGAAACGGCTGAACAGCACCGCGCCGAGGATCAGCAGGACGATCTCTAGACCGGCGGACCGCAGCCAGGTGGTGAAGTCGGAGGACGTGGAGAAAGCCTGGGGTACATCCAACTAGCTCGCCTGCTCTCGCATCCGCCAACGAATTCCGGATTCGATGAAACCATCGATATCGCCGTCGAGCACGGCGGTCGGATTATTGACCTCGTAGTTGGTGCGCAGATCCTTGACCATCTGGTAGGGATGCAGCACGTAGGAGCGCATCTGGTTACCCCAGGACGCACCTTCGTTGGTCTTGAGCGCATCCATCTCCGCGCGCTCCTCCTGCCGCTTGCGCTCGAGCAGCTTCGCCTGCAACACCCGCATCGCCGAAATCTTGTTCTGCAGCTGGGATTTTTCGTTCTGACAGGTCACGACGATGCCGGTGGGGATGTGTGTGAGGCGCACCGCGGAGTCGGTGGTGTTGACACTCTGGCCGCCGGGACCCGACGAACGGTAGACGTCGACGCGGACCTCGCCCTCGGGAATTTCGATGTGGTCGGTGGTCTCGACCACCGGTAGCACCTCGACCTCGGCGAAGGAGGTCTGGCGGCGGCCCTGGTTGTCGAACGGACTGATCCGGACCAGCCGGTGCGTGCCCATTTCCACCGAAAGGGTGCCGTAGGCGTACGGCGATTTCACCGCGAAGGTCGCGCTCTTGATGCCCGCCTCTTCGGCGTAGGAGGTGTCATAGACCTCGACGGCGTACTTGTGCCGGTCCGCCCAGCGGATGTACATCCGCATCAGCATTTCGGCCCAGTCGGCGGCGTCCACACCACCCGCACCGGAGCGGATATTGACCAGCGCCTCACGCTTGTCGTACTCGCCGGCGAGCAGGGTGCGGACCTCCATGGCCTCGACATCGCTGTGCAGCGTGGCCCGCTCGGCATCGGCGTCGGCAAGTGCGGACACCCTGGCCTCGCCCTCTTCCTCCTCGGCCAATTCGTACAGCACGGACAGGTCGTCGAGGCGCTGACGCAGTTCCTCGACCCGGCGCAACTCGCTCTGGGCATGCGACAGTTCACTGGTGACCTGCTGCGCGTGCTCCTGGTTGTTCCACAGCTCGGGATCGGCGGCCTGGTGCTCGAGTTCATCGATCCGTCGACGCAACTCCTCGACATCGAGGACCGACTCGACGGTCTTGAGCGTGGCGTCGAGTTCGGCGAGGTCAGCGGAGACATCAGGATGCACGATGGTCAAGACTACTGGGCGCCGCGAAGACGGTGAAATACGCGTGCCGACCTCAGCCGAGACAGCGCGCAGCCCGGCCCGGCCGACCCGGCCCGACCCGCCACGGCCGCCCAGCCCATGCTCGACCAACTGCGCCGGAGGGCCAGCGCCCTCACAGCCGACCCATAACTCGTGCCTGCCTCGCAGGTAAGAAGGCTATGCGAGGTGGGTACTGCTTGTGCGGCATCGGGGATGGGTCCGGTGGGACGGGGATGGACGATAGGGTTCGGGGGTGGCTGATTACTCCTCCGATCTCGAACTTGCGCTGCGGTTGGCCGATGCGGCCGATGGGATTACCCGGGCACGGTTCGGGGCGTTGGATCTGCGGGTCGACGCCAAGCCGGATCTGACGCCGGTCTCGGATGCGGATCTGGCGGTGGAGAAGGCGATACGCCAGGTCCTCGAGCAGGAGCGTCCCGCGGATTCGGTGCTCGGTGAGGAGTTCGGCGGCGACGTCGAGTTCACCGGGCGGCAGTGGGTGATCGATCCGATCGATGGCACCAAGAACTTCGTGCGACGGGTGCCGATCTGGGCGACCTTGATCGCGCTACTCGAGGACGGCGTTCCGGTAGTCGGCGTGGTGAGTGCGCCCGCGTTGGCGCGACGGTGGTGGGCAGCGGCCGGTTCCGGTGCCTGGGCCAGCGTCGATTCCGTGAGGGCGAAACCGATTTCGGTCTCCGCGGTCGGTGATCTCGGCTCGGCCAGCCTCGCCTTCTCCAGCCTGTCGGGTTGGCGCGAACGCGGTCTGCGCGAGAAATTCCTCGACCTGACCGATGCCGTGTGGCGAGTCCGCGGCTACGGCGACTTCTTCAGCTACTGCCTGCTCGCCGAGGGCGCCGTCGATATCGCCACCGAACCCGAAGTCTCCCTCTGGGACCTGGCTGCCCTAGACATCCTCGTCCGCGAAGCCGGCGGCCGCTTCACGTCTCTCACCGGCATCCCCGGCCCCCACGACGGCGACGCCATAGCCACCAACTCCCTACTCCACGACACCGTCCTCACCCACCTGAACTGAGTCTCGAGAATGTACTGACGACGGTAACCATCGCGAATGGCCCCAGCCCTCAGTGCTTCTCAGTCGCCGACTCCGCGGCCGTCTTGCCATGCGGCACAACCTAACTCTCGCGCTGGAATGTTGCCCGGGACGGACAGACCGCCCCGGGCGACTCGACTCACGGAACGAAAAACGTCGCGATCATATTGAGGACCCCGGAGACGAGCTGATCGACAACGCGAAGAAACATGACATCTCCTTACTGGTACGGGTGGTGTTCAGCATCTGGAAAACCACGGCCGAGCACTGTGGACGGCACTCTTGTAGAAGGGCGTCGATCGGTCTTCGTTGCCGTCGGGCGCGTGGATGGGCTTCAATTTCCAATACCTGGGCCCCGTACCCGTCGCCGAGTTCGCGTGCCATCAACCCCGTGAAATAACGACGAATGTTGCTGCCGCGATCGATGGGAGCCGCAGTAGCAGTATCGAGTCGGCATCGATTGCCGACATCGTGCGGGCCGGTAGCGGAGTTGATAAAGGCTGATCCGGGTAGCCGCGATCCTGCCGCGAGAAGTACAGCTCGTCCCGGTGATAGCCGTAGCGCGTGGCGAATGCGGCGAATAGCAGAGCGATGACGGACCGCTGTCGTCCCGCGATTGTGGGCACTTTCCAGCCTGACTTGGTTCGGCGGCGGATACTGCACCTCGACGCACTTCTTACTCTGAAGTAATATTGTCTTACTCAAGAGTAAGATAACTGGGAAAAGACCTCACCGACCCCCCGAGAAACCAGGTGATGATGAGCACTCGAGACAGCGCAACGAAGCGACGTCCAGACACGTCCGCGGTCGGCCTGAACCACCCCAAGCGGGACTGGATGGGCGCGGCAATGCGGGTGATGACGACCCTTACCGGGTCGGAGCTCGCCGAGAAGTACAACCTGCGCAAGCCGATCGAGCGGGTCACCTACGAAGGCACCAAGACCGGTTTCCGCACCCTCGGCGCCGCTACGCGCGCATTCGGCAAGGTCGCCGGCGGCGGTGCGCCGAAACGCTTGGCGGACAACGAGTCCAAGAACAAGGGCTACTTCGACCTGACCCCGAGCGACGAGCAGCAGATGATCGTCGAGACGGTGCGGGAATTCGCCGCCGAGATCCTGCGCCCGGCCGCCTATGCGGCCGATAACTCCGCCCGGGCCCCGCGCGACCTGCTCGAGCGAGCCGCCGAACTCGGCATCACCCTGATCAATGTGCCCGAGGAGCTGGAAGGCGCGGCCGCCGAGCGCGGCGCGGTCACCAACTCACTGGTCGCCGAGGCGCTCGCGCACGGTGATATGGGTCTGGCCCTGCCGATTCTGGCGCCCAGCGGTGTCGCCGTCGCCCTGTCCCAGTGGGGTACCGACGCGCAGCAGCAGACCTACCTGCCCGCCTTCACCGGCGAGAACGTGCCGCAGGCCGCGGTCGTGATCAGCGAGCCGCGCGCCCTGTTCGACCCGTTCGCCCTGCAGACCAAGGCAGCCCGCTCCCCGAGCGGCTACCGCCTCAACGGCGTGAAGAGCCTGGTACCGGCCGCCGGTGACGCCGAGCTATTCATCATCGCCGCCGAACTCGACGGCCGCCCCGCCATGTTCATCGTGCCTTCCGACAGCCAGGGTCTGGTCGTGGAGGCCGATCCGAGCATGGGTCTGCGCGCCGCCGGCCTGGGTCGCCTGCTGCTCAACGATGTCGCGGTCGGCACGGACGCCATCCTCGGCGACGGCGATGCCATCACCCGCGCGCAGGAGTACGCCGACGCGGTGCGTCTGGCCCGCCTGGGCTGGGCCTCGCTGGCCATCGGTACCGGACAGGCCGTGCTGGATTACGTGATTCCGTATGTGAACCAGCGCGAAGCATTCGGCGAGCCGATCTCGCATCGCCAGGCGGTCGCGTTCATGGTCGCGAATATGGCGATCGAACTGGATGGCCTGCGGCTGGTGACCCTGCGGGGTGCCTCACGCGCAGAGCAGGGACTTTCCTACGCCCGCGAGGCGGCGCTGGCCCGCAAGCTCGCCACCGACAAGGGTATGCAGATCGGCCTGGACGGCGTGCAACTGCTCGGCGGCCACGGCTTCACCAAGGAACACCCGGTCGAGCGCTGGTACCGCGATCTGCGGGTCATCGGCGTCGCTGAAGGTGTCGTGCTCATCTGATCGGCTGGTTCGTTACTTCCAGGAGATACCATGATCAATCTCGAACTCCCCAAGAAGCTGCGGGCCAGCGCCAACCAGGCCCATCAGGTCGCCCAGGAAATCTTCCGGCCGATCTCGCGCAAGTACGACCTCGGTGAACACGAGTACCCGGTCGAGCTGGACACCATGGCCGCCATGGTCGAGGGTCTGGCCGATTCCGGCACCCAGAAGATCGGCGGCGCAGCCGGCGGCCGTTCCGACGCGGACGAGCACGCCACCGAACTGCTCGGAAACTCCAACGGCGGCAATATGTCCGCGCTGCTGAACGCGCTGGAGACCTCATGGGGCGACGTCGGCCTGATGCTGTCGATCCCGTACCAGGGTCTGGGCAATGCGGCTATCGCGGCCGTCGCCACCGACGAGCAGCTCAAGCGCTTCGGCAAGGTGTGGGCCTCGATGGCCATCACCGAACCGTCCTTCGGCTCCGACTCGGCCGCGGTCACCACCACCGCCGTACTCGACGGCGACGAGTGGGTGCTCAATGGCGAGAAGATCTTCGTGACCGCTGGTCAGCGCTCCACCCACATCGTGGTGTGGGCCTCGGTGGATCGCAGCCTGGGCCGCGCGGCGATCAAGTCGTTCGTCGTGCCGCGCGACGCTCCCGGACTTTCGGTGGCCCGGCTCGAGCACAAGCTCGGCATCAAGGCCTCCGATACCGCCGTACTGCTGTTGCAGGACTGTCGGATTCCGAAGGACAACATCCTCGGCAGCCCAGAAGTCAATGTGGAGAAGGGTTTTGCCGGGGTCATGCAGACCTTCGACAACACCCGTCCCCTCGTCGCCGCGATGGCAGTCGGTGTCGCGCGAGCGGCACTGGAGGAGTTGCGCGCCATCCTGAAGGATGCGGGCATCGAACCGTCCTACGACATCCCGGCCAACAACCAGCCCGCGGCCGCCGCCGAATTCCTCCGGATGGAGGCCGATTACGAGGCCGCATACCTGTTGTCGCTGCGTGCCGCGTGGATGGCCGACAACAAGAAGCCGAACTCCTTGGAAGCCTCGATGTCCAAGGCCAAGGCGGGGCGCGCGGGGACCGATATCACCCTCAAGGCCGTCGAACTCGCGGGCACCATCGGCTACTCCCAGCGCACACTGCTCGAAAAGTGGGGCCGCGACTCCAAGATTCTCGACATCTTCGAAGGCACCCAGCAGATCCAGCAGCTCATCGTCGCCCGCCGCATCCTCGGCAAGACCTCGGCGGAGCTCAAATGAGCTGGTAGACAACAGAAATCCGGTGCGAGTCGACTTGCTGACTCGCACCGGATTCTCGTTTCCGGATACCCGACGATTCGGGTTCACGATCACTCAGGCCGCTTCCAGGCCGTTGGAGGGGGGAAGCTCCCAGATGTGGGCCGACTCGTCAACGGCCTGGCGAGCGCGTTCGTGGCTGGACGACAACAGGTGCGTGTAAACCCGAAGCGTGAAACCTGGATCCTCGTGGCCGAGGTAGTCAGCGAGCTCTTTGACCGAGACACCACGCGAGAGCAGTTTCGAAGCGTAGAGGTGACGCAAGCCCGAGTGCATCCCGTCCGCACGGTTCACGTACTCGAGGTCTGCCTTGCCGAACGCAGGTTTCCACACGATCTTGTTGAACAGGTCACCACTCATCGACTCTCCCCTGCTGTTGGTGATTAGCAGGGGCACTGTCACCAGATCGCCATCAGCAGAGCCCCACGGCAGTGTCACGTTCTGAGCCGGGAACTTCTTCAGGTGATCATCAATCGCTTCGAGCAGCGCGGCAGACAGCGGCACGTAGCGTGTCTTCTCCCGCTTCGGGAGCGCGAGCATCAGAACGCCCTTGACGAATTTCACCTGACGCTGAACATGCACCGTCATGGCCTCCCGGTCGATATCGGCAGGCGAAAGCCCCAAAAGCTCACCTTGCCGCAGACCCAGACCAACCCCGATCGGCACCACGACGGAGTACCGCTCATCGACCCTGACGAGACCAGAACGCACAGACGACACTCGATTGTCCTGCCAGACAACTACTTTCGGGCTTTTACGCACCGGGCGACGGACCGTCTTCGCATGGCAAGGATTGGTCCTGATCAGCCGGTCATCAACCGCAGTGTCAAGGACGCCGACGACGATGTCGAACAGCACCGCCTTATAGTTGTCGGAATACTTCTTCTCTTCGAGCTTGCTCACCCAGTCGCGAACGGTTGACGGCAGAACTCGCCCCAACGGCAAGTGACCGAACTCCGGGTAGATACGCGAATCGAGCCGACTCCGCAGCGTTTCACGGGTCGCAGGATCGGCCGACTGTGCTCGGAACCAACTCTCAGCCTGTTGGCGAAAGGTCTTTTGGGTCGCTTTCGGGTCGATGTATTTGCCCTCGCGCTTGTCGGATTCGACCTCGATCAGGAAATCCTCAGCGCGTCCCTTCTGCTTGTCAGGGAACGACTTTCCACGTTCAACCCCGTCCGGGTCCTTGTAACGGGCTCGATAGCGCATCCCCCGCCCAAACAGTTCGGTCTTCTCCATGACCGGCTTACCCCGACTGTTGACGATCACGTCACCGTTCTCGTCCTTCTTCGGCCGCCACCAGCGGTCATCAACGTGGCCCATCAGGCGGCCTCATCTATATCGGCCCATGCACGCAGGCGAACGGGGTTGTAGCGCAAGTGTCGACCGACCTTGCGCACCGGAGGCCCTTCACCCTGCCATTTCCATTGGTAGAGCGTCTTTACTGGGATACCGAGGTAGTAGGCGGCTTCCTCGACCGTCCACATGCGGTCGGCGGGCAGTTCCATCGTTGTCCCTCCCTATGCTGCTGCGGATTGCTGAACGGTCGAAAGGTCTTGCGGTTTACCGGTTCCTGGGTTTTCTCCTGGGGGTCCTTCGGTTATGGCGAGGCGGGCGTTGGTGTATTGGGCGCGTTGGTTGATCCGGGCAGCCACCAACGCCATGACCAGATGCGAACGAGGTGGTGCGTCCTTGTCGCCAGGCCCGACCGGTGTGATCCGCAGGTGTGAGGTATCGGGGGTGAGGATGCCCACACGGGCAAGCTCCTGGCGGACGAACTCGAGGCGATCGGCCTTGTGGTCGGGGATCGTTTTGCCCGACCATTTGCCCGAGTTCAGGCAGCGTCGACCGGGCAGGCCGAGGGTGTCACGGCGGTGGGCGTTGCCCTTGCACTTGCCGGGTTGGGTTTTCTCGTTGGCGCCCTTGGGGACGATGCCGTAACGCAGCCACACCGCGCATTTCTCCGAGCACGGAGTCTGTTGCAACTCCGCGTGCAACCGGTCGTAGTGCACCGCGACGCGGGTCGAGTCCGTCTCGAGGACTTCCCCGATCGACTTCGTGAGGTACTTGGTCAGATAGCGGACCTTGGTGTGCATTTCCTCACTGCCGCCGAGGATCTGCACCGCCTTGGACTGGCCACCGAACTTCAGTGTGTGCGCTGGTTCGAGGTCGTCCACGGTGTCCATCACCGCCAGCGCGTCATCCCAATAGGTCAACGGTTTGCGGGTACGGGGGTCCACGAACGTCCCGGCCGAATAGTCCCAGACGGGCATGTTGGTGTCGGTGTAGACGGGGGTGTCGAAGTGTGGCCACCAGATGTTGCGGAAGGTTGCCGCGGTGACCTGATACAGCAACTTCGACGGAATCGAACCCCGGATAGCGATGTGCAGGTGTGGGGCACCGCGTTTCTGTGGTTCGACCGATGCCCAGTACTGGACGTTCCAGCCGACCGCGCGACGTAGGTTCTGCATCCACCGGTCGAACAGGCGGGCCAGGTGGATGGTGTCGCGGGCTTGGCGGGTGTAGTCGTAGCTCTCGGGGTCGCGCGGGGAACCGTCGGAGACCATCTTCCCGGTTTCGGGGTCGCGGACGCGGTTGATCGTCCCGTAGGTGTCCAGGGTGAGGGTGAAGAACGTCGAGGGCCGGTACTTGCCGTTGGCGTAGGCGGCGCCCACGGTGAGTGCCTTGTTGACCTTCTGGCGTGGCAGGTCGGGCAGGTCGTCACGGCGACGGGTGGACTTGGCTTTGCGACGGGGTTTCTCATCCAGAGCGGGCAGACGGCCCCGCACACCGAGTTCCCGCAGCTCGACATCGAGGTCGGCCACCAACGCTTTGATCGCGTCCGCCAGTTCGTGATCACCGGTACGGCGAGCGTCATGGTAGTCGGTGAAAAGGATTGCGCGACTACCCAATACGTCTTGCTGTGCTTCGGTGACCACGGTTTCGGGGTCGACGGGTTCGTGTTCGGCGCACCACCCTTCGCGCAGCTGAGTCATGCGCAGGTACCGGTTGGCTTTCGCGCACGCTGGGCACGTCGAGGCATTCGTGGATTTGCAGGGGGCGCCGACGTAGGAGGTGCGGGAGGTGATCGGGTCGAAGGCCCGCATGGGGACGACGCGGGCGCACACGCCTTCTTTCTCGGCAGCCGCTTCGGCGATATCGGTGATGTCGGGCATCGCGCGTCGCTCGGCGGCGGTCACCCGGTTGGGGGCGACACCGGCGATGGGGGCGGTGTGCTGGGTGGATGGCCCGGAGGCCGGAGCGGGGGTGGTGTCCCCGGTCCGGCCTCCGTCGATCATGTCGGTCATGCCACGTCCTTCAACTCATCCGGTAGGGCGACAGCTGTGGGTGAGAGTTGTTGGTAGAGAACGATTTCCACTGTTCCGGGGCCGACGATCGCGGCGTCACACCCCGGGACACCGAAGACCTCGGCGAGGCGGATGGTGCGGTTTTCGTAGTCGGCGGGGCAATGCCCGTGCAGCATCCGGACCCGAACCCGGTCGGTGGTGTCGCCGATGCGGACCGACAGCAGACGCGGAACACGAGTGACGCCGTCGGCGGTGGTGAGGGCGAGGCGAGCGGCGGTCATGCGGCGGGTCCAACGCAGCCGGTAGCGGAACCAGCCCAGGTAGCGGGCGCGGAGCGGGGCGCCGATCCACCGCCGGAAGGTGCGCGGGCTCCGGAACCGCCACAGCAGCATTCCCGCGACCATCGCATAACCTGCGAAAACTGTTGTCCACCACATCATTTCGATGGTCTCCCTTCGGCTGCGAGTTCGAACAAGGCGAGTTGGTTCAAGCCGCCCAGTCCCCACCGTCGTAGTCGTCGCTGGCCCAGGCCGGGAGTGTCCCGGTTTCGGCGAGCAGGTGAACCGCGACCGAGACGGCATCCAGGCCCCGGGCTTGCAGCTGGCATCGGCGGCGGGCATGCAGGTCGATAACGTTGTCGTCGTAGCTGTGGGTGGTGTGGTTGGTGTTCATGACAGGGCCTCGATTTCTGTTTCGGAGATGCCGCACGCGGCGCAGGTGCGGGAACGGGTGGTTTTGCCGGGCAGCCGGACGAGGGCGCGACTGGGGTCGGGGAAGGTGTGACCGTGCTCGGTGCAGCGGGCCAAGGCTTGACAGCCGTCGCAGATGACCTTGTCGCCGTCGTAGATCCAGCCGACACCGGCGGAGCGGGTGTTGAGGTAGCCGATAGCCTGGTTGACCGTGTCGAAGCAGATACCCTCAACGGTGTTCTCGGTGTAGGTGTCCCCGCACACGTCGCAGTAGATGACCACGTGCACCTCGGTGACGAACCCGGTCCTCATGCCGCACGCCCCTCGGCGAAGTCGGCCAAATCGACCGGACGAGGGACCGGCGTGTACTGGGCGACGATCCGGTCGACATCGGTGTCGGTGACCATGAACGCGCGAGCCCGCCGGAACCCTGCCGTGCCGTCTTCCTGCACGTAGCACACACCCGGTGTCGAGTGCGGGATACGGTCGCAGTAGGAGCCGCGGTTACGTGCCCCTTGTCCGTGGATCATGGCGACCTGACCGGCTTCGTCCATGCGCATACCGACCCGATACGGAAGCAACTGCCGTTGCGGCACATTCTCTTTCGACGGATCGATCACCGTCTCGATCACCGAATACAGTGGCGCCCGACCCTGCGACAACAGCAGACCATGAGCACGTTCGAAACGAGCCTGCAGCTTCGGAGTGGAGAACGCCGACAGCGTGGCCGCCTCATCGATGATCGTGACCACCAGGGGGTTCTGCGGCGTCGGAACAGGTTTGCGGACCTTGCCCCGATAGCGTTGGGTGGCTTCCTGAAGGTCGGTGACGGTCTCCTCGAGCACCCCGACCATTTCCTCTTCACCGGTGCAGGCGAACCGAGTGCACAACGGTTCCAGGTATCCCAGTTCCATGCCGCCCTTCGGGTCGATCACCCGCAGATCCACCCGCCCGGAACGGATCGCCGGACCCATCCCGTTGACCAGCGACCACAACACACTCGACTTACCCGACCCCATACCGCCCGCGACCAGGACATGACGGCCCTGAATCGGAACACTCCAGCTCACACCGTCTTCGAACACGCCAGCGGGAACAGCCTCCAAATCCACGTGATCCGGGATCTCTGTCGGCAGCGGGACCGGGTCGGCGAGGGTGTCATGCACCCGGACCTGCAGGCGGATGAATCCGGGAAACGACGACAGCGCGGTCACTTCCGGGACCCCGATGTACTGGGCCAACGCGTCGAGGGTGTCCTGATCGGTCCAGTCCGAGAGCTTGTGTCCGCCACGCATCTGCACGTCCACATCCAGCCCGTAGGCGGTGTACTCGACATCCAGGACCGTGGGGAAACCGTCATCGTTCGAGCCGAAACCCAGCTCACGCCACAACATGAACTCTTGCTGACGATCACAGAACACCAAGACCGAAGCCTTCAACGGCATCGGTGCCGCCGCCACCCAATCGGCAACCGTCTCCTGACGGGCAGCGGATTTGCGCCGTGACCAGTACGCCATCCGTGCCGCCATGCCCACACCACCAGCCATCGCGGCCAGCGGAGGCAACATAGTTGTCAAACTCATTGTTACTCAACACCTTTCAGAAAAAATGGACCGGCCCGGCGACGAATCAGCGCGGCCCGCGATCCCAGCTGTTGTTCAGCACGCAGAACTGGCCACAGGCGCTCTCATCACGCGGTGGTGCCGGGGGTTCGCAGAACATCGCGCACTTGTCCGGCGACGGGCCCGAGGGTTGGTTTTGGCAGAACATCACGCACCCGGACGGATTAGCCACAGCCACCGGAGCCGCCGACACGATCACAGCGGCGAACACCACACCCACCGGCAGCAGCAACGATGTCGACATCACGCCACCGCCGACCCGCGAGCAATACCGAACTCGGTCAAGGCCACAACCAAATCAGCCGCAAGTGCTTCGGCCTGGGTGTAATCCATGCGCACCGAGGCGTGAACGATCGTGTCGCTCCCGATCTCCATCACCACGGCAAGCTCACCGCCCGGGAATCGGTGGCAGAATGCTTCCACCTCACCGGGAAGCGACTTGGCGGGGACGGCAGGCTGTTGGTCGGTCCCGATGCTGCGGGCCTGCTCATCCACCGAATCGCGCAGATCCTCGATCAGCCACAACACCTCTCGAGGTGACAGCGCTACGCCCTTGCGACCCAACTTCAGGAAAACCACGTCTTGATCGCGGTCGTAACCGGTTTCCATCCGCACAGGCGGCGGTGGGAAGCCGAACATCTCACGCAAGAACATCAAATTCATTGCTAATCAACACCTTTCAGAACATGGTGAGCGGAGCCGCGGCAGGCAGCAACGGAGCAGCCGGGCGCGCGGGAATGGGTTGGATGGTGCGCACCGGCGCGGAAACCACCGGCGCAACCGGGACCTCCGCCACCACAGCGGGCACAGGGACTTCGACAAGCTCGGGGACTTCAACGGGCTCAGGCACGGCATCCGGAAGTTGCGGCGTTGAAGCGTCCACCGGAACCGAATCCGTTGCAGGAGAGTCCGATTCGACAAGGGTGGGTTGGCGAGTGCGCAACAGCACCGCCAGGCCGTGTGTGTCGATCAACAGAGCGGCCGGGGCGATCACCGCCAGCACGGCAGCACCGATCCCGTGACCCGACACCAGAGCGTGAGCGATGTTGCCGCCGATCGAGACCGCAGCCCCAGCGACCAGAACCCGCTCGAACCACTTGCGGTCATCGCTGTCGGCCAACGCCAACACGGCGATGGTGGCTTGAATGATGGTGCCGTCCACGATGACCGGGAAAAGCCACGCCAGTTGTTCGGGCGTGTGGGCCTTGACCGCGAGGTCACGCAGCGCCGCGAACGACAACACGAACGCGGCAACGCCGATGACCACGACAACGAGAACGGCGGACCAGCGAGCCCACGCCATCCCCTTGGACTGCTGATCCGCCGTGTCCATCTCAGGCCGCCTCAGCCTGGACCGCAGCCCGTTCAGCGGCAGCCCGTTCAGCCGCAGCGTGCTCGGCGGCATCATGGGCCATCAACAGCCCCGGCAACTCCTCGGCGAGCTGACGAACGTGCTCGATCTCGAGGAACACCGTCGACCCGCCGGAGCGTTCGTTGTCCAGCGAGATCCACACCGAAGCCGGAATCTTGCCGCCGTACTCACTGTCACGAGATGGGTGGTACTGCACCTTCATCGAGGCGCAGAGGCCGACCTGCATGCTCATGTGCGACATGGCGATCACGCAGCCTTCGAGGCGGCGGACTGGTTGACCTTCGCACCGGAGTTGTCGCCGACGATGCCGGTCGCGCGGATGTTCCAGCCGATCGACTTGAACTCACCGTTACCGACAACTCGCGGCTTGAGCATCAAGCCCTCCAGCTCGATCGGGCGCAGGCCGGGCGAGATCTCCGGAGTCGACGGAACCGGCTGGTGATCGGAGACGAACACGACATCGAAGCTGGCCTGAGCCGCTTTCCCGCCCGTGGGGTCCATGATCGTGGCCTTCCACAGACGCTTACCGGTGCCGTTACCGTCACGATCGAAATCGAGCTGATGACGCTTCGGCGCGCTGCGATCCTGATTGAACTCGGTAACCGCCTCGATATTGCCGAGCAGGAACACCCCCATCGGGAACGCGGTACGGAAATCGGTGGAAAGCCACATGTCCTTGAGTGCCATTGAAATCAACTCCCTTGTGCTGGTTGAGGTTTGGAATCGCGCCGTCTGTCTCATCCGCGCTGACTTCAGTGTATACGCAGTTGCGTATACACACAAGACCTATGTATACACAGATGCGCTGGCTGTTTGCTCCGCGAAGACGCATATGGCGTGAACAGTACGTATACGTAGTTGCGTATACTGAATTTGGAGATCGCAAGCCCGACCGAGAGGATCTACGTCATGTCCGAACCGGCATATGTATCCATCGCTGGCGAATTCGCCCGTGAAATCCGCAGCGGCGCACTCAGGCCTGGCACGCAGCTACCCAGCTACGCCGAACTGGCCGCACGGCACGGCGTCTCGGACATCGTCATCAGGTCGGCAATTGACCTACTCGGTAGCCAGGGGCTTGTGCGGTCCGTTCCCCGGCGTGGAACGTTCGTCGCTGATCGCCCGAACCTCGTCCGTGTGTCGCCCGAACGTCAGCTTGAGGACCCGGAGGACACGTATGCGCGGGAATCGGATCAGGCAATCGCCATCGACCGGCACAAGCAGGAGATCAGCGCAAGCGATAGCGTCGCCGCGGCTATGGGGCTGAAGGCCGGGACTCGCGTCACCCATGAGATTGTCCGGGCCAGCGAAGACGGTCGGCCCATCTCGATCTCGGACAGCTACCAGCCGATCGGGGTCGAGGGAACTGCCGCTGCGACGTTCCTCGAGGAAACCGTCTCGGACTCGCTGCCGACCTCGCTCCACGCCGAATGGCTGGGCGTCACGGCAGGCACGCTGGTGAAGTCGGTGCAGCAACGATTTATCGGACCCGAGGACCAGGTACTGATGCTGTCCTATGTGTCCTATCCACGCGACCGATACGAGGCTTTCGTGTTCCGTATGGCGCTGACGCCCGAGGCGCCAGACGAAGGTTGACCCGCAAACGCAGAAGCCCGGCCCTGTCTCGTGACAGGCCGGGCTTCGTCGTTTCTGCTATTTCCGCGTCCAGCCTTGGGCGACATCCCGATTTCGTGGCCACGAGATGTGCTCTGTGTCCTGTGCGGCGAGCTGCCATCGGTCAGCGAGCATCGCAAAGAACGCATCGTCGCCGGTCTTGCCGCCGACTTCCTCGCCGATGAACACCAGCCGGTCACCCCCTGCCCTTTCGAACTCATCCAGTGCTTCCGAGGCCATCGACGAACCCCAGCCTGGCGGCCAGCACAGGAACAGCACCGCTCGCGATTTGTCGACGCCTGCGTAAGTGGCCAGGTCTTGGACCGGATACCACACATCGTGCTGCCCGCGCCCGCTCGGAAAGGATGGATTCGGTGCCGAATTCGGCGGCTCCGAGTCGTACGCGTCCACCGTCATACCCGCAGCAGCAAGCTGAGCCGCCCAGTACCCCCGCCCGGCCCCCAACTCGACGAGCGGACGACCGTCGGCGAACTCGCGAACCCATTCGATGGTCTCCGGCGACGGGACCGCGTAGGCATAGACACCTTGCAGCACCGTCTCGGCATACGCTACCCGAGCACTTCCCGATTCTCCGCCGACGACTCGACGCCCGGACTCATCGCGTGAGACCGCAGGCTCGACTATCTCCCAATAGGGGTTTCTGGCGGCTGGTGCACCACCGGTCAGAAAGTGGACAACACGGAGATCAAATGACGCGTCCCGTTCAGGATCGCCAGAACCCGGCAGCTGCATCATCGTGTCGAGATAGTCCGCAACGTGCGGGTACTCGGCGTCCAACTTCGCATCATCGTTCAGGAGCGCTACCAGTTCTGCACGCCGCTCTACCGTCAGCACCAGGCTCGTCATGGCTCAATTGTCCACTCTCGCAGCTCGTTCGCGAGTGGTTGCTGAATTTCGCTATATAGAGTCAAGGCGCCTGCGGCGGCGCATGCGCGCCGCCGCCGCGCGACGGCGTTCCTCGTCGCAGGCTCCTCGGACACCGGCGCGTCGGCGACACCCATGCGCTACCAGCAGACCGCCCGAACTCCTGAATGCTCAGACAGCACCGGCCCCGAGCTGCTGACGTTGGCCACGATGACGCCCGACAGCAAATTGCTGAACGGATCACCGAGCCCGAATCGGCCGGCACTCTGCCCGATCGACAGCCACCAGCCGCGGCGACTCTCAAACGGTGCTGCCGCACGAGCTTCGCTCGCTTGCCTCATAAGACCAGCCTGCCGAACCCGCGTAGGTGGTCACCAAACCGTCACCAGTCAGCCGAATCCGCCGCCACTCTGCCCAATCACCAAGCCGCTCACCAGGAGCGAATGAATTGCTGAACGAATCCGGCGGTGGGATACGCGCCTCGAGCACCGAACGCGCAAGTTGCAGGGCCGTAGATTCCGACGAGTGCGGGGTATCGCGACCGGTGGCCGCGTGATTCTGCTCGCGGGTCGTAGTCCCTGCCTCCTCATGGCCCAATTGTCTGACCTCACTCGGCCGAGTCAAGGGAAAAAGCGCCCTTGACACGACCTCCCTCAGCTCAGGATGGCCAGTATGAGGAAGCAGGGGAAGGGAAGTCACCAGGCCGTTCACAGGCCGTTGGACGCCGAAAACTACCCAGAAATACCGAGAACCCCTGAGATGCATAGCAGCAGCTCAGAGCCAGTTTTTGGGCCATTCCTCCAAGTCAGTCAAAACCCGCCGGAAGATTCTCGACATCTTCGAAGGCACCCAGCAGATCCAGCAGCTCATCGTCGCCCGCCGCATCCTCGGCAAAACCAGCGCCGAGCTGAAATAGCAAGTCGCACAACGGAAAACCGGTGCCGGTCCATTCTATGGCCGACACCGGTTTTTCGTTCGCTGGGTCACCGCGCATCACGATCTGTCCGGTCAACCGGCTGTGGTCCCGGTCGACGAAGCCGGATTCGATTCAGCTGCAGAGCCGATGGCAGGATCTCTGCACATGGCTCGCTCAACAACGATCACGATCAGCGGCAATCCGGTTCAGATCAGCGATGATCAGGTATTTCTTGCCACCCGCGACCAGACGCCAGAGAATCCGCAGACCTATGCAGTCCTTGTCAATAATGTTCTATGGCCGCCGATTCAACTCATCGGATTGGCCACCAGAGTGGCGGGGAATTCGGGGGAGACCAGGAACTACAACTCGCACACCGCGCTGAAGGCACTGAACGAGCTGGGCTTCCCCACGTTCGAGCGCGTGGAATACGACGCCCGGGGGACCGTAGTGGTACGCGAAAGCCGTAAGCGCGGCTAGCCCGCACCCGGCGCCTTCCCAAGGTGGCATCAGGTGCGATAGGTCGATGGACCTGTTCGATCATCACTCCGGCTGTGCGATACCCGCCGAGAGCCGTGCAGTAGCGGACGGTATCTTGCCTGCTGAGAATCAGCGCACGAATTCCATGGAGCAGTACCAAGGACCCCAAACAGGAGACTGGTTATGCACAGGCTGGGTTTGATACGTCGCTTCACCGCCGCGGTCGCGGCCACCACCGCATTCGTTCTCGTCTTCGCGGGGCATGCCACGGCCGAGCCGACCACATTCGACTGGAATACTGCCACGCAGCAATTGCGTAAGGCCGCCAGCGGCAATCCCGCCGCCGAACAGGCGATGGACCGACTGCTGGCATCCGGGCAGGTCGCCACCCAGGTGGCAGTGCCCGCGCAGCCGTTCCAGATCCCGGCGCAATCCGATATCGGGCGCGGAGACGGTCCGGGCGTCTACGGGTCCGGCATCGCGCTCGGCTACGACGGGTTCCGATTCGGATTCTTCGGCGGACCGGGCACGATCGCACCGGATCAGACCGGGGCCAGGCTCCAGGTCCTGTGGATCAATCTGTCCAACGGCCGCAGCGGCACCGAAGTGCTCTCCGAGCACAACGATGCCGCGGTCGACACCACTATTCGCACCCGCCCGCTCGATACCGGTGCCGGTGTCATCGTCGGCGCGGTCTACGGCAGCCTGTTGCACCGCTGGCCAGTCCCGGTCAGCGACGCCAACCCGGACGGCTACCAGTACAAACTGGGGACCATCTCGGTCCCGTCCTTCGGATCCATCTACAACTGACCGTCCAGCACGCGAGCCCGGCACGGATTCCCGCGCCGGGCTTTTGTGGTTCGGGTCCCGCTCGCCCGGCATCGGATGTGATGTGATGTTAGTCATAGCGCTGATACGGTTGGTGAAACAGAACCGTGGTTCAGATCGCTTGGGCGAGTGCCGACGCGAGTTGGCGGTAGAGGTGGTCGACGATGAAGTTGGCGCATGCGCTGGAGGTTGTGAAGGCATTCGGGGTGCTGCGGGCACGCCGGGTCAGCGATCCCAAGAAGCCGCTGGAAACGTTGCGGACAGCGAAGGAGTCACGGGTTTACGGGCCGCAGGCGGCCTTGATCCGGCATTCGGCCCGAGTTGCGCCCGATGCCCCCGGACTAGTCGACGAGCGCGGCGAACTGACCTACCGGCAACTCGACGAGCAGTCGACCGCGATCGCGCGGGGGCTGCGCCAGGCGAATCTGGCGGAGGGGTCCGTGGTCGGTGTGCTGGCCCGCGACCATCGGGGCCTCATCCTGGCCATGGCCGCGGCCGGCAAGCTCGGCGTGCGGGTCGCGCTGATGAATACCGGCTTCGCCAAACCTCAGTTCGCCGAAGTGTGTGAGCGCGAGAAAGTCCAGGCCGTCCTGCACGACAGTGAATTCCTGGGCCTGCTCGACGCACTGCCGCCAAGTCTGCCGCGCCACCTCACCTGGGTCGATGAGGGCACCGAATTGCCCGATGGCGCACAGACTTTCGACGATCTCATCGCCGCCAACTCGACCGCGAATCTGCCCGCGCCGTCCAAGCCGGGCGGGTTCGTCATCCTCACCAGCGGCACCACCGGCTTGCCGAAGGGCGCACCGCGCAGCAAGGTGACCCCGCTGGCCATCGCGCAGATGGTGGACCGAATTCCGTTCCCGGTCAGGGGAACTCAGGTCATCGTGTCGCCGATCTTCCACAGCACCGGCCTCGGCACGTACCTGGTCGCATCCGCGATGAGCAACAAGGTGGTGGTGCGCCGCCGCTTCGACGCCGAGGCCACGCTGCAGATGGTGGCCGATCACAAGGCCGAAATGCTGATCGCGGTGCCGACCATGCTGCACCGGATGACCGAACTGGCACCGGAAATCCGCGCCGAATACGACATCACCTCGCTGAAATGCATTCTGCTCGCGGGTTCGGCGCTGTCGCCGGAACTGTGTGTCAAGGCCACGCAAATCTTCGGCCCGGTGCTGTACAACCTGTACGGTTCAACCGAATGCGCCGTCGCTACTGTCGCGAATCCGGACGATCTCGCCGTGGCACCCGGCACCGCCGGCCGAGCGCCGATCACCTGCGAGGTCCGGCTCTACGACGATAACGACAAGCAGGTCAGCGCCATCAACACCACCGCGCGTATTTTCGTCCGCAGCGGTGCGCCGTTCGAGGGCTACACCGACGGCAGGCATAAGCAGATCATCGACGGCCATATGTCCATTGGCGATATCGGCCACTTCGACGAGCACGGCCTGCTGATGGTGGACGGCCGCGACGACGACATGATCGTCTCCGGTGGCGAGAACGTCTTCCCGCAGGAGGTCGAGAACCTGCTGTTGCAGCGGCCGGATGTATTCGACGCGGCCGTGGTCGGAGTCGACGACGTGGAATTCGGTAAGCGCCTGCGCGCCTTCGTGGTCCCCGAGTCGGGCCACTGCCCCGACGGCGAGGAGATCAAGGCCTACGTCAAGGAGAATTTGGCCCGCTACAAAGTGCCGCGCGAAGTCGTATTTCTCGATGATCTGCCCCGCAATCCCACCGGAAAACTGCTGCGCCGGGTACTCGTGGAGTACGAGGTCACGGCATAGCCCAGGCAGCCGTCGGGACGACTGAGATACATAAAACAGCGAGTCACCGACGCTTGCTATTGTTAACGGCAGCACTTGATCTCGAAATTGTGGTCCGATCCGCCCTCGGTCCCGGTAGGTGGATCGCGGAAGGCGTTGTCGAATGTTTCTATCCAAACTTGCGTTGAATGACTCCGTCCGGAAAGCGGGCGATTTCGCCAAGGGCGTGAATGTCATGATCAAGCGGCAATTGTTCAATCCGCTCCGACCCGATCACGCGGCACGGTCGATGTTCAATGTGCTCAAATTCGGACCGTTCGCCGGTGTCGTCATGCACGCGGCGCAGACCAGACCGGATGCGGCGGCCATTGTCGACGAGCGCGGTGAAGTCAGCTTCGGCCAACTCGACGAGCAGTCCAGCGCCCTGGCCCGTGGGCTCGAAGCGCAGGGTCTCGGGCCCGGTGATGTCGTCGCGCTGCTGGCGCGCGACCATCGCGGCATGGTGCTGAGCCTGCTCGCGACCGGCAAGCTCGGCGTCCGCACGGTGCTGATGAATACCGGCTTCGCGAAACCGCAGTTCGCCGATGTGGCCGCGCGCGAGAACGTCAAGGTCGTACTGCACGACAGCGAATTCCTCGGCCTGATGAGCGCGATCCCGGCCGAGATCCCCCGGGTGCTCACCTGGGTGGATGAAAAGGACCATGCCGATGCGGCGGTGCCGACCATCGAATCGCTGTGCGAGGGCCGCTCGACCGCGCCGCTGCCCGCCCCCGCCGAGCCCGGCGGCATGGTCATCCTGACCAGCGGCACCACCGGCACCCCGAAAGGTGCGCCGCGCGACCGGGTCAGTCCGTTCGCCTCGGCCCAGTTCGTCGACCGGGTGCCGCTGCCGAATAACGGGACCATGATCATGGCCGCGCCGATCTTCCACGGCACCGGACTTTCCCAGTTCACCCTGGGGCTTGCCCTCGGCAACCGGGTGATCTTTCAGCAGCGTCGATTCGATCCGGAGCAGACGCTCGCCAATATCCAGCGCTACCAGGCGGATTCGCTGATCGTGGTGCCGACCATGCTGCAGCGCATTCTCGATCTCGGCGACGAGGTGCTGGCCAAGTATGACCCGCGCACCATCAAGGTGATCTTCGCGGCGGGTTCGGCCATCGCACCCGATGTGGTCACTCGCGCCCTCGACTACTTCGGCGACAGCCTCTACAACCTGTACGGCTCCACCGAATGCGCCGTCATGACCGTCGCGACCCCGGAGGATCTGCGCAAGGCCCCGACCACCGCGGGCAAGGCGCCGGTCGGCATCCGGATCGTGCTGCTGGACGAGAACCGCAAACCGATCACCGAGCCGAATATCACCGGCACCATCTTCGTGGACAACGGTTTCGCCTTCACCGGCTACACCGACGGCCGCACCAAGGAGATCGTGGATGGCATGATGTCCAGCGGTGACGTCGGCCATTTCGACACCGAGGGCCTGCTCTACATCGACGGCCGCGACGACGACATGATCGTCTCCGGCGGCGAGAACGTCTTCCCGCTCGAGGTGGAGAACCTGATCGCCGGCCGCGACGATATCTTCGAGGCCGCGGTGGTCGGCGTGGACGATCGCGAATTCGGCAAGCGGTTGCGCGCCTTCGTCGTTCCCGGTCCGGAATCCAAGCGCGACGCACGGGAGATCAAGGATTACGTCAAGGCGAATCTGGCGCGATACAAAGTGCCGCGCGAAGTGATCTTCCTCGATGAGCTGCCGCGCAATGCGACCGGCAAGTTGCTGCGCAAGCCGTTGATCGAGATGGAAGTCGACGCGGGCTGATTTCCGGCTGAGCCGCACACCTACTGAAATTCGGCAGGTGTTCGGCTTTCGCATTTCTTCCAGCTGGAGACTAGACGCATCCCACGAATTCCGGCTGCCGATCGGGGCGGGAATCGGCGGGTAATTCGTCGGCTATCATCGGCGCGTGAGTATCGAGTCCGGCCCGGCCGCTGCGGGGCAACGCAGCGCCGTCGCGCAGGTGCGCGGCGCATGCGCCGGCTCGATCTCCGGTGCCATATCCGTTGCGGCACACGGCTGGGCGTCCGGCGGGATGGCGCTGAACAGCACCACGATCGCGCTCCTCGCCGCCGCTTGCGCCGTGGTCGGCGCACTGGTCACCGGGCTCGCACCGCTGCGCGAAAGCTCGGTCGGGCTGATTTCGGCGCTCGTCGCGGGTCAACTGCTCGGACACGTCACCGTTGGCTGGGGTTCTGGGCATATGCGTCACGGCGATGCCCAGCTCACGCCCGGTATGGTCGCCGCGCACCTCGTCGCGGCGGTGCTCGCGGCGGTGGTCATCCGGGGTGCGGAGGCCACGTATCGGATCGGTTGTGCGGTGCTGTCGCGGGTCCTGCCGATGCGGTATCACCCACCCGCGATACCCGGGCCGGTGCCGCTGCGCCTGACGCATCGAGATCGTGTCGTGCTGCGCGTTTTCACGGCGCAATCGCTGCGCACGCGTGGGCCGCCGCCGGCGTTCGGTCACTGATATTTCCTTACCCGGTGCACGGGCTCGGCTCGTGCGTCGTCGTTGTCGCGCAACACCTTTGCCAGGGCGAGATTTCACATAGCCAGGTGAGATCGACTCCCTGGTTCGGCTCAGTATTGCCGAGCGCGAACCTGTCGAGTTGTGGCGTGGCGCTCTGCCTCGCCCGGCGAACGCCGGGATCCGCCATCCGTCAGGAATTTCGTCACTTCGGCGGTATCCGGCGGATTCCGACGACTCGCCGATCAGCGACGGCCGACGATCTTCCGGGCTCTTCCGAACTCCAGAAACGAATAATCATGAGCATTACGGACACCAGTCCGCCAGACACCGAATCATCGGCTCCGGCACAGGAAACACGGTCACGCAATGGCCTGTATCCCCTCGCGATGCGGTCGCATTTCTATGCGGGCATCTTCGTCGCACCGTTCATCCTGATCGCCGCGGTCACGGGTGCGCTCTACGCCATCTCCCCGACCCTGGAAGCGATTACCTCGCGCGACCTGTTGCAGGTCGAGGCGAACGGCGAAATGCGACCACTGTCCGAACAGGTCACCGCGGCCGTCGCCACCCAGCCGAATCTGCGGCTGGTCGCGGTGGCGCCGGCACCCGAAGCCGACGACACCACCCGTGTACTGTTCGACGACCCGTCGCTCGGCGAGTCCGAACGGCGTGCGGTCTTCGTGAATCCGTATACCGCGCAGCCGGTCGGCAGCGAGGTGGTCTACGGCAGTTCGGGTGCGCTCCCGATGCGCACTTGGATCGATCGGCTGCATCGCGATCTGCACCTGGGCGAACCGGGTCGCGTCTACAGCGAACTCGCCGCCTCGTGGCTGTGGGTCGTGGCACTGGCCGGTCTGGTGCTGTGGATCCGTCGGGTGCGCGGGCGTCGCAACCGCAACTCCGCCGCCTGGCTGCTGGCACCCGACGGTTCCCAAAAGGGCCGTGGTCGTTCGATGAATTGGCATGGGGCCGTCGGCGTTTGGATCATGCCGGTGATCCTGCTGCTGTCCGCGACCGGGCTGACCTGGTCGACCTATGCGGGCGAGAACATCACCGAACTGCGCGAGCAGCTCAGTTGGACCACACCCGCGGTGAGCACCGCACTACCCGGTGCGACCACGCAGCAGCACGCGGGCGGCGAGCACCACGGTGGCGCCGACCATGCGCCCGCGCCGGTCGATATCCCGACCCGGATCGCGCAACTCGACGGTGTTTATGCGGCGGCCCGCGCCAATGGCATCACTCAGGGCTCCGAGATCGCCATTCCGACTGAGCCCGGTGTCGCCTTCGCGGTGAAGGAACGGCGCATGCCCGGCACCTACACCATCGATGCGGTGGCGGTCGACGGCGCGACCGGCACGGTTACCGACAAGCTCGCCTACGCCGATTGGCCGATCATGGCCAAGCTCACCAACTGGGGCATCCAATTCCACATGGGCCTGATGTTCGGGCTGCTCAACCAGTTCCTGCTGCTGGTGGCGATGATCGGGCTGATCGTCGTGCTCGGACTCGGCTATTCGATGTGGTGGAAGCGGCGGCCGACCCGCAGTGGGTCACGGTTCGCCATCGGACGCGCACCACGTCGCGGTGCATTACGCCGCAGTTCGCCGTGGCTGGCGGTGCCCATTGCGGCGGCCGCGCTGGTTGTGGGCTGGTTCGCGCCCCTGGTCGGGCTGAGCCTGCTCGCGTTTCTCGTCGTCGACATTATCGTCGGTCTCGTGACACGCAAGGGCACCGCGGCCTAGTTGCCAACTGAAATCGCCGGGGCGTGAGGGGCTCCGGCGGTTACCAGCCCGTCACCCCAACTGCCAGTATGCAACCCCCTACCCCACAACAAATACAAGCGGCCCGCCCACTCCCGGCCGGGGCGCTCGACACATGCGGCGAGAGTGCATTGGTGGAGAGTCGACACATAGCGCCACCGATACATTCTCGGCTGGTGGGTTTGCGAGGGCTACGAGTGTTGTTGCCGCATATTCGCTGAGGTTTGGGACCTTGTCCGATAGTGGGTGGATTCGATGGTGGCCTGTGAATTTGTCGGTGGTGTGCGGCATCATCTGTGCACGCAGCCATCCACGAATACCGCTCGGAGTGCCACCATGTCGTCCCCACGAACAAAACCACAGCCGTTGTCGGACACTGAGATTCAGCGGATCGCCACCGACATCGCCGGCGGCCGCCCGCCGATGGTGTGGTTCACCGCGGCCGCGGTGGGCGTGCCGGAGGGACGGTCCGGCAAAGTGGTCGAGATCGGTGATCGATCCGAGAGCGACTTCCTGCGGGTCAAGCCGACCGGATCGAAGGATGTACTGTCCTTTTCTCCGACCGAAGTGACGTTGACCAAGCCGCCGCGGGATAAGGCGGCAAGCACAAGCCCTGCCCAGCCGAAGTCGACAACCAGGAAGGAAGCCACTGTGATCCAGCCGTCGACCCTGACGAGCCCTACACCTCCGGCCCCGAGCACCACCCCGGCCGCCGCGACCGCGAAACCGGCTGCCCCCGCTGCGGAACCGGCCAAACCCGCCACGCCCGCCGGTACCGCGAAGCCCGCGGCGAAGGCGACCGCCGCGCGGAGCAAGGCGAAGGCGCCGGAGGTCACGGTCACGCTCACCGGCACCGCAGACGGCGAATGGTCGGTCGACGTGGTCAGCGGCAAGAAGAAGTCCGTGCGCGGTCTGCCGGTGGCCAGTTCCGCGGTGGCGCAGGCGGCCAAGGTGCTGCATCCGGAGGTGGCCGAGGTGGTCGCCGGAATCCTGGAAGCAGCCCGGGTGGTCCAGGAGTCCAAGGTGCAGCAGTTACAGGCCGAACTAGAGGAAGCGCGGCGACTGCTCGACGAGCTCTCGGACTAGACCGCGGTGCTGGCGGATTGGCCGCTGGCGTTATGGGACCGCCCGCTCGGGCGCCAGATCCGGCGTCCCGGGTCGGCGGTGCTGTGCCGCGGCTGGGCACCATGGCGCAGATCGTCGTGGAAGGCGTAGCCGAGCGAGTACTCCTTCGCGTGGTACATCGCCGAATCCGCGTCCCGGATGAGGTCGTAGATGGTGTCGTCGGAGCTGCACGGCCTGCCGCAGGCCAGGCCGACGCTCGCGGTGATCGGAATTTCGCCCGCGCTCAGCTCGAACGGCCGAACGAAGGCGCCGAGTAGTCGCTCCGCGAGCATGGCGGCCTCCTGTCGGTCGAGCGGGGCGAGCACCACGAATTCGTCGCCGCCGTAGCGGGCCACCACATCGTCGCGCCGGATGATGTGCCGGATCCGGGATGCCGCATTGGCGATCAGCTCGTCGCCGACCGCGTGGCCGTAGCTGTCATTGACCATCTTGAAGCCGTCGAGATCGATGAACAGCAGACACAGCGGCTGCTCGATCCAGTGCTGGCTATTGCGATTCAGCGCGCGCAGCAGCGCGGAACGGTTCAGCAAGCCGGTGAGCATATCGTGATCGGCCTGATACTGCGCGCGCCGTTCACTGCGCGCACTGCGGACGATCGCGCGTTCGCTGCGCACCAGCACTCCGACGAGCAGCAGCGCGCACAGGGACGACACCACCACCCGATCGAGAGTGTCCAGCCGGGATCCGACCACCGGAATCAGCGAGGCCATGATCAACGCGACGGCAATGAAACTGGCCCGCTGCCGTGAGTGGTGCGGGTGGATGCGCCGGGGCGCACCGAGACTCGCCATGGTCGGATGCAGCGCCGCGACGCCGACGATCGGATAGGCAGCCAGCAGCGGCACCAGCAGCAGTTCGTGCGCGACGGGTACGCGGCCGACAGCGTCGAGGCTGTAGCCGAGATCGCCGATCAGCACGAAGATCAGCCCGAGGTGTAGCAGGCGCAGCGAGATCTCCGAGCGGCTCGCGGTTGCCATCGAATGCGCGACCAAGGTCAGCAGCAGTGCATCGAGTACCGGATAGGTCGCGGCCACCAGCGTATTCGCGGTGGTGTCGTGCGACTGCAGGATCGGTGAGATGAGAAAGGTCCAGGAGGCGAGCAACGCGCCGAGTCCGATGAGCGCCGAGTCGAGCAGCAGATCGTAGTTGGGCCGGACCTGGCGTGGACGTAACCACAGCGCCGCGGCTACCCCCGTGCCCAAATAGCCTGCGAGCGTGAACAGGTCGTCGATCGGGTGCAGCGCGTCGTCGATCTCGCGGGCGGCCGTACCCACGGCGAACAGTACCGCCGAGGCCGACAGCAGATACCAGGGCAACGGCCGCACCGGAGTGTATCGCCGCAGGCCGATACAGATCATGGTGAGCGCGCCGAGTACCACGGCGGCCATGGTCAGCAGCGACAACGGCCGGACATCAATGCCGAGCAGTACCGCGAGACCCATTGCGGTAAGTGCGAAAAATACTGTGCGCCACGGCATTTCGAGGCGGCGTCGAATGATGGTCGACTGCTCTGCACTGGCGGTCATCAGCCCCCCTTGGTCGCTCCATCCTCAGTGAACCGCGCCGCGTAGTAGGTCTGCGAATCCTCCACCGCGACTTCGACTTTCGCCTCCTGCTCGTCGAGCACCGCTCGAATGCTGTCGGCGAAGGAAAACCGAGTGTTGTTGTACGAGCAGATGTCCCAGCCGACCGCCGCGCGCTCGGCCACCAATACCTGGACAACAGATTTGATCATGGCATGGAATGCCGCCCCCTGTCGCGCACTTGGCGCAACAAGGGTGAAACCCGCGTAGTAGATCGCACCGCGTGCCGCATGTTCGGGATAGCGGGCGACGAAATACTCCGGACTGATCCACGGGACGGTCTCGAGATGTTTGGTCAGCGTCGTCACGCCGATGGGTTCGCCGGTCGCGGTGCGCGCGACATGTTTGGCAACCCTCGGGTCGATCATCTCCTCGTGGAATTCGGATCGGTGCAGGACCTGTCTGGCAATGGCCTTGGTGCGCAAGGGGCCGAAGGCCTCCTCGTACAGGAAGTAGAACATGTCGATCCGGTCGTCTGGAATGGTCGATTCGATGGTGACCGTGAGTTCGGGCGGCCCACCCGTCGCCCGCCCCATCGAAACGCTGCGCGATGCGGTCATGGTCGTCCCCACGGTGTCGTGTGGTATGCCGCGAGCACCAGCGCGCAGGTCGGCGTGCCATCGGAGCGGGCCTCGGTAGTGCACAAGTGGATCGGGCCGAATCGCTCCGGCCGGTTGCGGGTCATATCGGTCAGGCTGGTGCGGATCAGCTCCGCGACCTGCGCGGCGGTCTCGGCCTCGTGCTCGACGAAAAGTCCGGCGCCGGAACCGTCGTCGCGCAGCACCCAGCCGATGCCCGCGCCCGCGCGCTCACCCACCGCATTCGCATGCTGTGCGGCGTAGACACAGTAGAGCCGATCGCCCCAGGGAATCGGTTTGCGGACGCGGCCGCTGCGGGCCAAGGCGGCACGCGGTGGGATGACCGATGACAGGCGGATCAAGTTGGCATCACCTACTCCCAGGTCACGCAGTGCCGCATCGAAGGCCGACATACTCGTCGGGCCAACCCCCGTCGCCGCGCCGATCTCGATCGTCAGTGGAGCTCCGGAGTCACGCTGATCGCCGCGGTCCGGCCTGCCCATGGGCGGGAGTAGTCGATCGATCCACTGCAGCCCGAGTAAGCCGCCGCGTGGGGTTGTCAGAACCATAATGCCCTCCCGAAACCACCGGCCGGGTTATTTAGGCCGGTATTGCGTCAAATTCGACTGTGCGTCAAGACGATCGATCACGCATCCGCGTGGGCCGAAAGACATGCTCCGGCGGCGTGTCTCGTAGGGTGTGGTACCCACGGTTGCTGGGATGACATGCGTGGGCACAGCCAATGCGACGAAGTGAGGAATTCGTGCCGAAGTGGGTGGCTCCGGGGCGGGTCAACATCATCGGTGAACACACCGATTACAACGACGGTTTCGTACTGCCCATCGCATTGCCGCTGGTAGTCGAGTGTCAGGCCGAGGTGCGGACCGACGGCCGGGTGCGGGTGCTCTCACGGCAGCGGCCGGGTGAGACGGTGCTGGTCGCGGTGAGCGAGCTTGCTGCCGAACGGGATCGGGTGCCCGGTTGGTCGCGCTATCCGCTGGGCGCGGTGTCCGAATTCGCCCGGCGCGGATATGCGCGCGACGGCGTCGACCTGGCGTTGGATGGTGCGGTGCCGATCGGTGCCGGATTGTCGTCCTCGGCGGCGTTGTCTTGTGCGGTGGCGGTCGCGCTGCGAGATCTGTTCGCGCCCATCGTCACCGATCGGGAGTTGATCGACCTGGCCCGCGCCGCCGAGAACGACTACGCCGGGGTGCCGACCGGACTGCTCGATCAGTCCGCATCGATCCTGTGCACGGCCGGACATGCGTTGTTCCTGGATGTGCGACGGTTGGTCGCACGCGACGGTGTCGCGCACGAACAGATTCCGTTCGATCTCGATCGGTTCGGGCTGGAATTGTTGGTGATCGATACCGGACAGCCACACACGCTGATCGATGGCGATTACGCGCGGCGGCGCGCCCAATGCGAGGCGGCCGCCGCCGCACTCGAGGTGCCCGCGCTGCGCGATATCGAATCGGTGGCCGCCGTGGACCGCATCGGCGATGCTGTACTACGGCGGCGCGCCCGGCATGTGGTGACCGAGAATGCGCGCGTACTTTCGGTTGCCGAAAAGTTGCGATGCGGCACGGATCCGCGTGCGATCGGACCGATCCTGACCGCGGCACACGAATCGCTGCGCGATGATTTCGAGGTTTCGACACCGGCACTGGACGCCGCGGTATCCACCGCGCTCGAGGCCGGGGCATATGGCGCCCGCATGGTCGGCGGCGGCTTCGGCGGCAGCGCGATCGCGCTGATCGATCGGGACGACACCGCGGCAGTCACCGACGCGGTGCGAAACCGGTTCGCGCGATCGGGTTTCGCGGCACCGCGCACATTCGTCGTCGTACCCGGTGCGGGTGCGCACCGCATCGTTTGACCAACTGTCCAATATTTGTGCGTGATTGTGCCACGCGGGTACTGCACGATCACGCACAGTAGAACCCGAGAGTTAGCCCTACGCCTGGTTTCATCGCCCGGAGGGACGGCGCTGTGCCGCTTGCCGATTCGACCGTTTTCCCCTCGGCGCTGGATGCCGTCTCGGTACAAGCCGAGACAACACTGCGCCTGGACGCGCAGCCCGTCGACTACGCGCTGGTAGCGCTGTACTTCATCTTCGTACTCGGCATCGGTCTGCTGGCCCGGCGGCGGGTCTCGTCGAGTATCGACTTCTTCCTGTCCGGACGATCGCTGCCCGCCTGGGTGACCGGCCTCGCCTTCATCTCCGCCAATCTGGGTGCGGTCGAGATCATGGGCATGTCGGCCAATGGCGCCGAATACGGCTTCCCGACCTTCCATTACTTCTGGATCGGCGCGGTGCCTGCCATGTTGTTCCTCGGCGTGGTGATGATGCCGTTCTACTACGGCTCCAAGGTGCGCAGTGTGCCGGAATTCATGCGGCGGCGCTTCGGCACCGGCGCACATCTGGTGAACGCGTTGAGCTTCGCGATCGCGCAGGTGCTCATTGCGGGGGTGAATCTGTATCTGCTCGGTTCGATTCTGAATGTGCTGCTCGGCTGGCCGCTGTGGGTGTCGGTGCTCGCCGCCGCAGTGATCGTGCTGTCCTACATCACCCTCGGCGGATTATCCGCGGCGATCTACAACGAGGTGCTGCAGTTCTTCGTGATCGTCGCCGCGCTGTTGCCGCTGACTCTGGTCGGCCTGCACAAGGCCGGTGGCTGGAATGGTTTGCGGGACAAGGTGACCGCTGCGCCCGGCGGTGGCGCGCAGTTGGAGTCCTGGCCGGGCAATGCGCTCAGTGGGTTTTCCGACAACTTCCTGTCGGTGATCGGCATCATCTTCGGGCTCGGATTCGTACTCTCGTTCGGTTACTGGACCACCAACTTCGTCGAGGTGCAGCGCGCACTCGCGACGCATTCCATTTCCGCCGCGCGGCGCACGCCGATCATCGGCGCGTATCCGAAGATGTTCATTCCGCTGATCGTGGTGATTCCCGGCATGATCAGCGCGGTGCTGGTGCCGCAGATGAGCGAGTACAAGACCGCGGAGACGGCCGGTTCGCACTACTCGGGTGATGTCACCTATAACCAGGCGCTGCTGTATCTGATGAAGGATGTGCTGCCGAACGGGCTGCTCGGTGTCGGGCTCGCCGGGTTGCTGGCGGCGTTCATGGCGGGTATGGCGGCTAATATCTCCGCCTTCAATACGGTATTCAGCTATGACCTGTGGCAGCAGTATGTGCGCCAGGATCGGCCGGACGGGTATTACCTGAAGGTCGGTCGGCTCGCGACGGTCGGCGCGACCGTCGCGGCGATCGGAACCGCGTTCATCGCAGGCAATTTCAGCAATATGATGGATTATCTGCAGACACTGTTCAGCTTCTTCAACGCACCGCTGTTCGCGACCTTCATTCTCGGCATGTTCTGGAAGCGGATGACGCCGACCGCGGGGTGGATGGGACTGGTCCTCGGAACCGCGTCGGCCATTGTGGTTTTCATCCTGCACAAGACCGGAGTCTTCGAACTGTCCGGTCAAGGGTCGAGTTTTGTCGCGGCCGCAGTGGCGTTCGTGGTGGATATCGTGATCAGCGTCGCGGTCACCCAGGTGACGCAGTCGAAACCGGATGCCGAGCTCGTCGGACTGGTGTATTCGGAGACGCCGAAGCAACTGCGGCACGATCCAGACGAGGCGAGCCTGCCGTGGTACCAGCGGCCGGTGCTGCTCGCCGGAATCGCGCTGGTCCTGGTCATCGCGCTGAATTTCATCGTCGGATAAGGAGGCCAGACGATGCTTTTCGATATCCGCACCATTGTCGGCGCACTGCTGGGCAGTTACGCCGTAATTCTGGTCGTGACCGGGCTGGTGCACGACACCGGTGCCGAGGAAGTCAAGACCGGCGGGGTGAATGTGAATCTCTGGGCCGGTCTCGGGATGGGGGCGGTGGCGCTTGCCTTCCTGGTCTGGGTGTTGTTGCGGCCGGTCCCGGTGCCGACCGAGGTGCACGACCAGGCACCCGACGAGGACTCGCCCACCCAGCCCTGACCGCCGTGTTCCCGCACAGCGGCTGATCGAACGGGAGCGGATCACCAGTTGGGGTGCGACGCCGACCATGGCGAGTCGCCTGCTGGAAGTGGATCTGGCCGAGTACGACCTGACCTCGCTGGCCGGCTTCTCGCTGAACTCGGCACCGTCCTCGGCCGCATTGCAGCAGCGACTGCGCGAACAACTTCCGGTCGCCAAGACCGCATTGGTCACCAGTTGCGGCATGACTGAATGCAGTACCGCGGCGACCATCGCCACACCGGCCGAACTCGCCACCACCCCGGACACCGTCGGTCGCCCGGTCATCGGGGTCGAACTGCAGATCCGCGACGGGCTGGGCGCGCCCGTCGGCGAGGGTGTCGAGGGTGAGATCTGCATGCGCGGTCCCTATGTCATGCTCGGTTACTGGGCCGACGAGGCCGCGACGGCCGCCGCCATCACGCCCGACCGCTGGTTACGCACCGGCGATATCGGTGTCCTCCCAGCACCATATCCGATCCGATCTATGCCGACTTCGATATCTCCCACCCCGGGCCCGCGGTTGCGCCGATCTGCACCATCCGGGGCGAGCAGAACCGCGTCCTGTCGGCCCGCGCCGGCGCCCGACTCGACGAGACACTGCATCCGCGCACTCGAATTCAGCTCACGGAATGCGGTCACCTGCTTATGGTGGAGATCCCAAGACCGTAACGAACATCATCACCACCTTTCTGTCCAGTCCGGAGGTACGGCCGTTCGGCGCGACAGAACACCCGGTCAAACCCTGATTACGGGTGTTGATCTTGTTGTTTGACGTCGCCGAACGCGGTTACCCGAACCTCAGCCATCGAGGAAAGGGACGTCATGTTGCTACGCCGATTTGCCCGACCACTGCTGGCGACCACGTTCGTCGCCGATGGGGTCGACGCACTGGTCCACCCCGAGCCGCGCGCCCAAGCGGCATCGGCTCTGGTCCAGCAGGGTCAGCAATCGCTGCCCGACAAAATCGCCGCGAAATTGCCATCGGATCCGGGGACATTCGTGCGGATCAATGCGATCACCCAGGTCTCGGCCGGTGTGCTGCTCGCCCTCGGTAAGTTTCCGCGCCTGGCCTCGCTCACCTTGGCCGCGACAGTGATTCCTGCGACGGTCAGCGAGCAGGACTTCTGGGCGGAGAAGGATCCAGAACGTAAGGCGGCCAAGCGCACCGCCTTCCTCAAAGATGTGAGTCTGCTCGGCGGTCTGATAATCGCCAGCGCGGATACCGAGGGCAGGCCCTCGCTCGGCTGGCGTGGTCGACGTGCCGCGAGCAATGCCACGGCGGCGGTTTCGGCCGCATTGCCATTCACCGCAACGGATTCGACCGGCGAGGCATTGCGCCGCCATGCGCACGATGCCGCCGTGCGGGCCCGCGAACTCGGCGATGTCGCGGCGGCCCAGGTCGCGGTCGCCCAGGAGCGGGGCTCCGATATCGCGGAGACGGTCCGGGAGCACGGTCCGGAATGGGCCGAGCTGGCCAGGGAGCGCGGTGCGAAGTGGGCCGAGAAGGCCGCGGAACTCGCCGAAATCGCCAAGGAACGCGGGCCAGGAATCGCATCGACGGCACGCGAACGCGGCACACACCTCGCCGAAATCGCCCAGCACCGCGGCATCGAACTCGCCGAGCTCGCGAAGGAACGCGGACCAGAACTCGCATCGACCGCACGCGAACGCGGCGCCGAACTCTCGAAGAAGGCACACAAGCGCGGCGCGCGCTTGGCCGAGAAGACGGAGCGGCGCGCCAAGAAGGCCCAGCCACGGGTCGACAAGGCGCTGCGTCGTCTCGATGAAGCTCAGGAGCGGGTGACTCTCGCGCAGGCACGGATCGCGCGGGCCCGCGCCCGATTGGAGGCGCGGCGCCGCTGATTTCGCGTGGACCCTACACCGGGGCAGCACATCCCGGTGTATGGTCCGCGAGTGCGGCGGCCAGGGATCCGACGCGGCGGAAGTTCGTGGCAAGTCCGGTGACCTCGATGGCCCGATCGACGCAGCGCACCGTGGTGATCAAAACCATTCTGCGGTCAGCCTTTTCGGCCGCCGCCTGGGCCTCGACCAGGGTCGCCAGTCCGGCGGCGGCGAAGAAGGTGACCGGCGACAGATCGACGATCGTGATCGAGCCTCGAGAACCGAAGGCACGCAACAGCTTGTCCCGTAGTCGCGGCGCGGTGCACAGATCGACCTCGCCCGCGACGACCACCAGCGTCACATCGCCACGCGGATGGCTGACCGCGAACTGGATGATTCGAGCTTCGGGCACGGTCGAAATATCGACGCGCTCACCGTGTTCCGGTTCGTTGCGGTCAGCGGGTCTACCTGCCGGACAAGCGAAATGGGTCGACATGCGCTCTCCTGCGGTCCGGTTGGACCTGTCTCCCAAGTCAAGCAGGGTCGGCTGGGTCTGTACAGGGATGATGCGCGGCACACGGTAACAGATGCGAAAAATTTCCGGGAACCAAGGCGTGACGCCGGACAACCAAGCCTTCATGCCTATGAAACGCGCCGCTGTGCCGGCGTTGGCCGTGAGCACTCTCGCCGTCACCGGATGTTCGACCACGGTCTGCGAATCCGCGTCCACCAGACCCGCCGTGACCGAGGGCGTCACGAAATACCCAGTCACCGCAGAGAGCTTCGGTAAGAGCTACACCGTCACCGAGGCGCCGAATCGGGTCGTGGTGATGAACGGCGGTTCATCGACGAATTTCGTCGCTGGTCACTCTCGGTGTCGGACCGCATCACCAATACCCAGTCCCACGGGCCGGTCATGACGCGCGAGTCGCTGCGGGATGTCTTCGGTGTCAATGATTCTGCGGAGCGATACGACGACGGTTCATCCGATTGCATTACGCCGCAATTTCTTTGACCGACCGGTAGCCGGTGTATCGGGATTCGCACTCAGGCCGGTCAGCCATGATCGTTCCCGCGCTCATTGTCTGTGCGGGCCGATCGATCCGCACAGATCACGTGCCGCCTGATCAGGCTGCCGGGCCGTGAGGGCTGCACCACGCTCATGCCTGCGTCGAAATGACGGCGGCGTGACCGAAGACGCCGCGACAATCCGCTCTCGGCTCGACGCCGGAGTGGCCGGGTCAGCTGTTGGCGCGGCACTTACCGCCGAAACGGCGTTGCATCAACGACCAGCGGGACGGCCACGCCGGCTTCGGTACGATTGTCTCTGGCCGAGGCGGGAACAGCCCTGGTGTACCCTGCGGCATCGCCCATCCGATGAAGCTCTTCCTTGCACTCCAGCGTGCCCGATCGGCGTATTTCCACGCTGCGGCACGCGTGACGGACGCACATCCCACCGTGGTCGCAGGTCCAGTCATACCGTGGCAGCGGAACCGACGGCGGCCTTGGGGCAAAGCACGCATGTCGGCGATCGGAAAGGCGCATAATCCGGACAAGGCTGCTCGGCGATCGGAAGGTGGCGACGGCCCGTGAGTACCACAGAACTCGAAGTTGTGCGGCCCTATCCGCAGCGGGTCGGGCCGAAGGGCTCCTATTTCTGGAAAATGATCACGACCACCGATCCGAAGGTGCTCGGGGTCATGTATCTGACCACCGCGATGACCTTCTTCTTCATCGGTGGTCTCATCGCGCTGCTGATGCGAGGTGAACTGGCCCGGCCCGGTATGCAGTTCCTGTCGACCGAGCAGTTCAACCAGCTGTTCACCATGCACGGCACGATCATGCTGCTGTTCTATGCGACGCCCATCCTGTTCGGCTTCGCCAACTGCGTGCTGCCGCTGCAGATCGGGGCGCCGGACGTGGCCTTCCCCCGGCTCAACGCCCTCAGTTACTGGCTGTACCTGTTCGGCGCGACCATCGCGACGGCGGGCTTCGTCACCCCCGGCGGCGCCGCCGACTTCGGCTGGACCGGCTATACCCCGCTGAGCACCATCGGGCATGCGCCCGGCGCGGGCGCGGACCTGTGGATCCTGGGTTTGGCGGTTTCCGGTGTCGGCACCATTCTCGGCGGGGTCAATATGATCACCACGGTGATCTGCCTGCGCTGTCCGGGCATGACGATGTTCCGGATGCCGATCTTCACCTGGAATATCCTGGTCACCAGCATCCTGATCCTGCTCGCGTTCCCGATTCTGACCGCGGCGCTGATGGCACTGGCCTACGACCGCCACCTCGGTGCCCATATCTACGATCCGGGCACCGGTGGCGTTGTGTTATGGCAGCATCTGTTCTGGTTCTTCGGACATCCCGAGGTGTATATCGTCGCGCTGCCGTTCTTCGGCATCGTCACCGAGGTTTTCCCGGTATTCAGCCGCAAGCCGCTATTCGGCTACACCACACTGGTTTATGCGACGTTGGCCATCGGC
>NZ_JBSUQM010000022.1:0-102263 GCF_054065835.1 Nocardia citri | reverse complement strand
TACCAGCCATCCCACCCCGACGCATGTTTCCCCGCATCGGGGTACTGACCGCACTGTGGATATTCGTTGCAACCGCAGGGATTTCCTCCATCCGGAACTCCCGGTTATCCGCCCCACCCGCCGCGACGTTTCGATCGGACGCTTCCGGGGATAGTGGATGCGCCACGGCGGTCGTGGCCGCTGCGAAGGTGGCGATGAGATTCGCCCGCACCATGGCCGTGTCGCCGTGCAGATCGATCATCACATTGGTAATGAAGTGCTGAATGCGCTTGTCATTCAGAGTGATTCCGGCTCGCCCGCGCGATGAGCGCAGCACGACCCACGGCCCGGACACCGGGTGTTTTCGCGGTCGCGTCGGCGGTGTAGTCGGCCCGGCCAGCCAGGCCGATCTTGGTCATCATACCGGCGTAGATCGCAGCGATATCGTTGCCACGCTGAACGATCTGGCCGAACGCGGTTTGATCGAACGCACCCCGGATCCCAGCGACCGTCGCCGCAATATCGTCACCATCACCAAGGCGGGCACCCGCCACCTGGACGAACTGGAGCGACGGATCGAAGGCGCCCAGGACGAACTGACCGCCGCCCTCACCGCCACCGAACGCGGCGAACTCGTCCGGCTGCTCACCAGGATCCTCGATGATCATGTGCAAGGGTGAGCGGGCCCGTATTTCCGCAGGCCGGGGGTAGGGTGCGCAGAGCGAGCAACTAAACTGCATCCGTGAGTCTTGTGCTGCTACCTGCTGTCGATGTCGCCAATGGAGAGGCCGTGCGCCTGGTTCAGGGGGAGGCGGGCAGCGAAACCAACTACGGCTCTCCGCGCGACGCGGCACTCGCCTGGCAGGAAGCCGGTGCGGAGTGGGTGCATCTGGTCGATCTGGACGCCGCATTCGGCCGCGGTTCCAACCGTGAATTGCTGGCCAAGGTCGTCGGTGAACTCGATGTCCAGGTGGAGTTGTCCGGCGGCATCCGCGACGACGAATCCCTGGAGGCCGCGCTGGGTACCGGCTGTGCCCGGGTGAATCTCGGTACGGCCGCGCTGGAGGATCCGCAGTGGTGTGCCCGCGCCATCGCCAAGCACGGCGAGCGCATCGCCGTCGGTCTGGATGTGCGGATCATCGACGGCGAGTACCGGCTGCGCGGCCGCGGCTGGGTCAGCGACGGCGGCGATCTGTGGGACGTACTCGAACGCCTCGAGCGCGACGGTTGCTCGCGCTACGTGGTCACCGATGTGACCAAGGATGGCACCCTCACCGGCCCCAACCTGGATCTGCTGCGCGAAGTCTGCGCCGCCACCGATGCGCCGGTCATCGCCTCCGGCGGCGTCTCCACCGTCGAGGATCTGATCGCCATCGCCGAACTGGTACCCGAGGGTGTCGAGGGTTCGATCGTCGGCAAGGCGCTCTACGCGGGCCGCTTCACGCTGCCCGAGGCGTTGGCCGCGGTCCGCTGACGATTCGATGACCGCCAACCGTCTCGATACCGAACTACCGGCCTTGCTCGACGTCGCCGGCAAAATCCTCGACGCAGCCAGCCCACGGTTCGTCGACGGGGTCGGTGCGCCGAGCGCTGTGGCCAAGGGCCGCAACGACTTCGCGACCGAACTCGATCTGGAGTTGGAGCGCACCATCTCCGCGCAACTCGAGCAGCGCACCGGAATCGAGGTGCACGGCGAGGAATTCGGCGGTCCGCAACTGACGTCGGGGACCGCGTGGGTGCTGGATCCGATCGACGGCACCTTCAATTACTCATCGGGACATCCCCTTTCGGGCATGCTGCTCGCGCTGGTGCACAACGGGGAGCCACTGCTCGGACTGACCTGGCTGCCATTGCTCGGCCAGCGGTATGCGGCTGCCGTCGACGGTCCGGTGGTGCTCAACGGCGTACCGCTGCCGCGCCTGCCGCACGGGAAGCTGGCCGAGGCGATGATCGGCTTCGGCGCGTTCAATGTGGACTCCGCCGGGCGCATTCCCGGCCGGTTCCGTTTCGACCTGCTCGGTCCGCTGAGCAGGCTGTCTTCACGGGTGCGCATGCACGGCTCCACCGGCATCGACCTCGCGTTCACCGCGTCGGGTGTGCTCGGCGGCGCGATCGTCTTCGGACACCATCCGTGGGACAACGCAGCGGGTGTTGCGCTGGTGCGCGCGGCGGGCGGGGTGGTCACCGACCTGGCGGGGGAGCCGTGGACCATCACCTCGGGTTCGGTGCTGGCCGCCGCGCCGGGAGTGCACGAGGAGCTGTTGGAAATGATTTGCACGGTCGCCGACGATGCGTGAGTCGACGCATGAATGCCACATGGCAACTGGCGAAGTTGGCGGCGTAGGTGGGCACAATATGATTCGCAGAAGGGTGAGCCGATGACGTTGGCGGTACGTGTGATTCCGTGCCTGGATGTCGACGCGGGCCGAGTGGTCAAGGGCGTCAACTTCGAAAATCTGCGGGACGCGGGCGATCCCGTCGAACTCGCCGCCGCCTACGACCTGCAGGGTGCCGACGAGCTGACCTTCCTCGACGTCACCGCCTCGACCGGCGACCGCGGCACCATGATCGATGTGGTGACGCGCACGGCCGAGCAGATCTTTATCCCGCTCACCGTCGGTGGCGGTGTGCGCACGGTCGAGGATGTCGACCGACTGCTGCGTGCGGGCGCGGACAAGGTGTCGGTGAACACCGCCGCCATCGCGCGTCCCGAGGTCTTGCGAGAAATGTCGGAGCGCTTCGGCTCGCAGTGCATTGTGTTGTCGGTGGACGCGCGCACGGTTGCGGACGGTCAGCCCGACACTCCGTCCGGCTGGGAGGTCACCACGCACGGTGGCAAGCGCGGCACCGGTATCGACGCCATCGAATGGGCCGTGCGCGGAGCCGAACTCGGCGTCGGCGAGATCCTGCTCAACTCGATGGACGCCGACGGCACCAAGACCGGCTTCGACCTGCCCATGATCAAGGCCGTACGTGAAGCGGTCTCGGTGCCGGTGATCGCCAGCGGCGGAGCCGGTGCCGTCGAACACTTCGCCCCCGCCGTTCAGGCCGGTGCGGACGCGGTCCTGGCCGCCAGCGTCTTCCACTTCGGCGACCTCACCATCCCCCAAGTCAAAGCCGCCATGCGCGCCGAACACATCACTGTCCGCTAGCCCCCAAACGAAGGCGGCGCATAGCCGGTGATTGCCTCGCACCAGGTGTATGTTCTGCGAGGTTCTCCGCAGATATGCGACAGCCTGAGTCGTGCCCCAACCAAGGGGACGTGCGGGAATGGGCGGGCCTCGGGCTCGGTGCGCGCTCGATCACCGAGTCGGCCTTCGGCGCGAACTTCGACCGGCCGATTACTCGGCTCCGCGAATTCCTGATCGCATTGCGCGGCGTTCTCGATCACGGCTCGGTGGATTTCCACGGCGAAACCCTCAGCGCCGTAACGCCGATGCCTGCCGCGGTCGCGGGTGCCGACCCGACGGTGCCGGTCGTTGTCGCGGCGATGGGACCGCAGGCGCTGCGGGTGACCGCCGAATTGGCCGACGGCACAATGCCATTTCTGGTCGGTCCGAAGGCATTGGGTGAGTACATCGTCGAACCCATCACGGTGGCCGCCGAACGAGTCGGACGCCCGCGTCCCCGCATTGTCGCGATGGTTGCTGGCGTGGTCACCGCTGATGTCGACAGCACTCGCGCGACGGCGACCGAACAATTGGCCTTCTACAACGAGATTCCGTCCTATCGGCGCATGATCGAGCTCTCCGGTGTATCCCACGCCGCCGAACTCGCTGTGATCGGTGATGAACAGACCCTCGCCGACCAGGTCAACGCTTACTTCGAAGCGGGCGCCACCGATGTCGTTGTCGCCCAAACAGATTTAGCCTCCGAGGCGGATCGGCGACGCACCTGGCAGGTCCTGGGTGAGCTGAATCGCACTCGCACAGCGCGAGATTCTTCAGGATAGTTCGGCCGCCACGCCGCGGCGGTGATTGCTATCTGCCCGATAGTTACCCAGGCTTAGCGACCATGTCCGCCACGTGCCCCGCATGCTCTTGGCCATCGCCGTTGCTGGTGTCGACACATGGTTCGGTTCGCTATCTGCGGTGTGTCTGTGGCAAATGGCTGGTTGCCCACCGGGGCGGAGTGAAATTGGTGACCGGCAGAGCCGCGCGCACCAAAAAGCCTGTGGCCGAACATCTGGAACTGATCCCGCCGCCGGACGAGTAGGACCGATCGCACCAGGTGGTGTTTCGGCAGTACAGGATGTGTTCGGTCGGGGTGCTCCCTGTATAACGGTGATATGACTCTCGACCCTGCCATCGCCGCCCGGCTCAAGCGCAATGACGCCGGACTCGTCGCCGCGGTCGCGCAGGAGCGCGGCACCGGCGATGTGCTGATGGTTGCCTGGATGGACGACGAGGCGCTGGCCCGTACGCTGGAAACCCGCAAGGCGACCTACTATTCGCGGTCCCGCCGGCAGTACTGGGTCAAGGGCGAAACATCCGGCCACACTCAATACGTGCGCGAGGTGCGCCTCGACTGCGACGGCGACACGATCCTGCTCGTCGTCGATCAGGATGGCGCCGCATGCCACACCGGCACGCACACCTGCTTCGACTCCGACCTGCTGCTCGCCGATAACTGAGCGGAACCTCGCGCGCCTGCTAGGGATTCGGCTGCTAGTCGCGCTCCTCGACCGCCGCTGACCTGCCGTTGGACTGGCTCAGTGTGTCGCCGAGCTGTCTGACCAGCAGTTCGCTGAGATCGGCGAGCTGCGCCGTTTGCGCGGCATCGAGACCGTCGAATACCAACTGCCGCACTGCATCCAGATAGCCGGGTGCCGCCTCGACGACCTTCGAGTAGCCATCGTCGGTGAGCACCGCGTGCACGCCGCGGCGACCGGTAGTCGCCGACCGCTGTGCCCAGCCCATGCGCTCCAGCTTCGACACCACATGGGACAGTCGCGATAGCGATGCATTTGCTTTATGGGCAAGATCACTCATCTGCAGCCGATGGCCGGGTTCCTCGGATAACAGTGTGAGCACCCAGTATTCGAAATGCGTCACCCCGGATTCGCGCTGCAACTGGGTGTCCAAAGCGCCTGGTAGACGTGTCATCAGCGCTACGGTCGCTCGCCAAGCTCGTTGTTCGTTCGGGTCGAGCCACTTCGTCACTGGTGCCTTCTTTCGAGCCAAGTGACGTCTGTTTGTTAGCGAACCTAGCGATTAATGAAAAGCATATTCACGGTCACTCGCGCAAATGAGTTTGCCACGACTTCGCTCGACCGTCATGGGCTTGGTTCGTGGCGTGAGGTCACTCACAGGGACGGATAGCGGTGTCGGCTACGCGTCCTAGGTAACCGTCGGCGCTTGGGGAGTGGTGGCGGGCGGTGTCGGCGCCGGTCGCTTGCCCGGATGCCGGCGCCGCCACCGTCGTCGGCCGATCAGGGCCACCGCGGTGAGGAAAATCGCGACCGCGACGATGGCGCCGACCAGTGAGGCGCCACGGAAGGCGGGCGCGTCTACGTCCAGAATCCGCTCGCCGGCGTGCGCGGCACTACTGTTGCCGAGCACGATCGACAGTGTCATCAGATTCGGAATCGCGACGATCACCGCGAGCAATGCGGCAGCACCCGCGATGAACCTTCCGGCTCGCCGCTTCCAGATCAGCGCGGCGACCAGGAACAGGAACAACGGGATCGCGGTGCTGAAGACACCGTATGCCAGGCCCCAGCCGATGCCCTTGCTGAAACTGCCACTCACCAGGTCGGCGACGCGCTGCGCCCACCAGCGTGGAATGAAGGCCGCAAGAATGAAGTAGGCGATGATCAATACGGCGATGACCGCCAGCGCGCCGATGATCCGCGTGCGCCACGTGGCCAGCGTGGATTTCTGCCCATCTGGCCGAGCCTCGCTCGAAGTCATGAATCCAGCGTATGCCTGGCAACCAGGAGATCGACGGCGATGGACCTGGTGTTTTTCGTGTCGGTCGGCGTGAGATTCGGGAGCAGGGCTACTGCAGCGCGCGCTCGCGTAGGAACTTCAGCGCCTCGTCCGCGTGCACATTGGCCCGCAACTCCCCGGTGATCACCTTGGCGACCTTGCGATCCCGATCGATCACGAACGTCTGGCGTTTGACCGGTGCGAGCTTGCCGAGCAGTCCGCGCTTCACATCGAACGCCGAGGCGATCTTGCCGTCGGCATCCGACAGCAAGGGGTAACCGAGGTTCTGCTTGGCAGCGAATCCGGCCTGAGTGTCGACGCCATCGGTGCTGATACCGACGCATGATGCGCCCAGCGCGGCGAATTCGGCGGACAGATCACGGAAGTGGCACGCCTCCGCCGTGCAGACCGGCGTATTCGCGGCAGGGTAGAAGAACAGCACCAGCGGACCGTTCGCGAGTAGCGCATCGAGCGAACGCAGTGTGCCGGATTGATCGGGAAGCTCGAACTCGGGAGCGAGCTGACCTGTCTGCATACTGGGGACAGTACCGGGCGCGAGGTCGGTTCGCCGCCCCGCGCTCGGTCCCGTCATGCCGGAGAGCGCAGTGACGGGTTCATATCAGGACTAAGCGCCGATGAGCGCGGCGACTTCGGGATTTTTGATCTCCATGACATCGAGAATTCCGTGCGCGCGCAGCAGTGGCCTGAGTTCCCTGATCCGGTCGCTGTGGGTGGCGTACTCGTCCGGAAAGTGGCGCTTGTCCAGGGCTTCCAGCGCCTTCACGTAAGTGACGAAGGAAGCCAGGGCGTTCACCTGGTTGGCGCTAGGTGATCCGCCCATGGAATTCAGGCCGACGATTCGCGGGGGCTTGCCGGGCAGGGCGGAGCCGGCGGCATGCCGACCGTCCGGCGCACCTGGTGGCGAGGGGTACATCGGTTGTCTCCTCTCGAAATGGATACCGCGTGTGAGATCGAACGGGGCGAGCGTAGTGACGGCTGTCACCCGCCCCTGCGGCACGTCAGAACCGGACAGTCGGTTGTAGAGGTTGGGACGCGCCGACAAGGCTGTCGGTGCCACCTGGGATGATGGACTCATGCCTGGCGCGTCCACTCCTACCACCACGACCCGCGAACAGTTCCGCCTACTGGCCGCGGCGCATCGGGTGGTCCCCGTGACCCGAAAGGTGTTGGCGGATTCCGAAACCCCGCTGTCGGCCTACCGCAAGTTGGCCGCGGATCGGGCCGGAACGTTCCTGTTCGAGTCCGCGGAGAATGGGCGGTCGTGGTCGCGGTGGTCGTTCATCGGCGCGGGCAGCCCCTCCGCGCTGACAGTCGTCGATGGGGAAGCGGCCTGGCTCGGGCACACCCCCGCTGATGCTCCGTCCGGTGGCGATCCGCTGGTGGCCCTGCGCGAAACCCTGCAGTTGCTGCGTACCGAGCGGTTGCCCGGCCTGCCCCCGCTGACCGGCGGCATGGTCGGCTACCTCGGCTACGACGCGGTGCGCCGGATCGAGCGGCTGCCTACCCTCGCCATCGACGATCTGCGGCTGCCCGAGATGGTGCTGATGCTTGCCACCGATCTCGCCGCCTTCGACCACCACGAGGGTGCGATCACGCTCATCGCGAACGCCGTCAACTGGAACGGCACCGCCGAACGGGTCGACGAGGCCTATGACGATGCGGTCGCTCGGCTGGATCGGATGACCGCCGCGCTGGAGGTGCCCGCGGAGTCCACTGTGTCGGTCTTCGATCAGCCCGAGCCGGAGTACCTCCGTCGCCGCACCACCGAAGAATTCGGCGCGGGTGTGCGCCGCCTGGTCAAGGAGATCGAGGCGGGCGAGGCCTTCCAGGTGGTGCTCTCGCAGCGCTTCGAAATGGACTACGACGGTGCGCCCCTTGACCTCTACCGGATGCTGCGCGCCGCCAATCCGAGCCCGTACATGTATCTGATCCACATTCCGGACGGCAACGGCGGCACGGCATTCTCCATTGTCGGCTCCAGCCCGGAATCGCTGGTGACGGTGAAGGAGGGCGTGGCGACGACACATCCGATCGCGGGCACTCGGTGGCGTGGCGCCACCGAGGAGGACGATCTGCTGCTGGAGAAGGGGCTGCTCGCCGACGAAAAGGAGAATGCCGAGCATCTGATGCTCGTCGACCTCGGCCGCAATGATCTCGGCCGGGTCTGCCAGCCGGGCACGGTGCGGGTCACCGAGTATCGCCACATCGAGCGCTACAGCCACGTCATGCATCTGGTCTCGACGGTCTCGGGTCGTCTCGCGCCGGGCAAGATCGCGCTGGACGCGGTCAGTGCCTGCTTCCCCGCGGGCACGCTGTCCGGTGCGCCGAAGGTCCGCGCGATGGAACTCATCGAGGAACTCGAGCCTACTCGCCGCGGCGTCTACGGCGGTGTCGTCGGCTATCTCGACTTCGCGGGCGATGCGGATACCGCGATCGCCATCCGCACCGCACTGTTGAAAGACGGTACCGCCTATGTGCAGGCGGGTGCGGGCATCGTCGCGGATTCGGATCCGGACTACGAGGACGTCGAATCGCGCAATAAGGCCATGGCGGTCCTGCGGGCGGTAGCGGCCGCGAAAACTGTTCGGGCGTACAGCGTGTCGATACCTGCGGACGGCAGTGCGGAATGACCGATCCGGAACCCGTCGATACCGATCCGACCCCCCAGGCGGACGCGCAGACCAGCAAGCGCAAATATCCGGTCGGCGCGATCGTCCTGCTCGCCATCGCCGCGGCGGCGTTGTGGGGCTCCTCCCGGATGACGTGGGTAACTGTCTCATCCACCGACGGCCTGACCGAACCGCGCACCGACAAGCTCAACGGCGGTGTCTGGTTCGGTGCACTCACGCCACTGGCCCTGGTCCTGCTGGCGGCCATCGCCGCGGTGCTGGCGACCCGCGGTTGGCTGCGACGCATGTTCGGTGTCCTGATCGGTCTGGTCGCCGCGGTGACAGCGGTCCCCGCGTTCGCGCTACTGACCGGATCCGGCGCGACCGCGGCCCGGGCCGCCACCCTGGCGGAGCTGCCTGGTCGCGCGACCGTGACCGAGGTGGTCACGTCCCAGTTCCCCGCCGTGCTTTCGCTGCTGGGAGCGCTGGCAGCCTTCGCGGCCGGTGTCCTGCTGGCCCGCATGCCCGAGCATGCCGCCCGATTGTCCGGCAAGTACGACAATCCGGTCTTCCGCAGGGCCGCCGCCTCCGAACAGGTGACACGTCAGCGCACCGACGAGGCGGCCGGCGATACCGGTCGGCTTTCCGAGCGGGTGCTCTGGGATGCGTTGGACGCAGGTGCGGACCCAACGGAGGAAGCAGGTCGACCCGCTTCCGCCGCAGACGATTGCGCCGAGCATGATCAGGAGGAACAGAGGCATCGAAGTGTCTGAGCAGGTGACTACAAACCCCGGCGCAGTTGCGCTACAAGCAGCCATTTATTCTTTGTCAGCATCGGTGAGACAGTGCCTGGGGGGATTCTCAGGCAGCAAGTCCGTCTCCCCAGAAAGGATTCGAGCCAGATGACGGTACTCGACTCGATTCTCGACGGGGTCCGCGCGGATGTGGCCGCTCGGGAAGCCCTTCTGGACTTCCAGACGATCAAGGCGGCCGCAGCCACGGCGCCCGCGCCGCTGGACGCCCGCGCCGCGCTCCTCGAAGACGGCATCGGCGTCATCGCCGAGGTCAAGCGGGCCAGCCCGTCCAAGGGGGAGCTCGCGGATATCTCGGACCCGGCGAGTCTGGCCAAGGCCTATGAGGACGGCGGCGCGCGCATCATCAGCGTGCTCACCGAGGGCCGCCGCTTCCACGGGTCGCTCGACGATCTGGACGCCGTCCGCGCCACCGTGAACATCCCGATCCTGCGCAAGGATTTCGTGGTCGGGCCCTACCAGATCCACGAGGCCCGAGCGCACGGCGCGGACGTCATCCTGCTCATCGTGGCCGCCCTGGAGCAGGACGTGCTGAGTTCGCTGATCGACCGCACCGAATCGCTCGGCATGACCGCGCTGGTTGAGGTGCACACCGAGGAAGAGGCGGACCGCGCCCTGGAGGCCGGTGCCTCCGTGATCGGCGTGAACGCCCGCAACCTCAAGACCCTCGAGGTCGACCGCGATGTCTTCGCACGCATCGCTCCCGGTCTGCCCACCGAGGTCATCCGCATTGCCGAATCCGGTATCCGCGGCACCGCCGATCTGCTGGCGTATGCCGGTGCGGGTGCGGACGCCGTGCTCGTCGGCGAGGGGCTGGTCACCAGCGGTGACCCGCGCGCGGCCGTCTCCGAACTGGTGACCGCGGGCACCCACCCGTCCTGCCCGAAGCCCGCACGGCGGGGCCGGTGACAAAAGTGACGACTTTGCCCAAGGCCTCCGACGGCGTCCACGAGCGCAGCGAACACGAGCCCGATTCGGGCGGCCACTTCGGCGTCTACGGCGGCAGGCATGTGCCGGAGGCGCTGATGGCGGTGATCGAAGAGGTCACCGCCGAATACGAGAAGTGTCGCCTCGATCCCGCCTTCCTCGACGAACTGGACCGGCTGCAGCGCGACTACACCGGTCGCCCGTCGCCGATCTTCGAGTGCCGGCGGCTGGCCGAGCACGCCGGTGGCGCCCGCATCATCCTCAAGCGCGAGGATCTGAACCACACCGGTTCGCACAAGATCAATAATGTGCTCGGCCAGGCGTTGTTGGCCAAGCGCATGGGCAAGACCCGTGTCATCGCGGAGACCGGCGCAGGTCAGCACGGCGTCGCCACCGCGACCGCGTGCGCACTGCTCGGCCTGGACTGCGTCGTCTATATGGGTGCGGTCGACACCGCCCGTCAGGCGCTGAATGTGGCCCGTATGCGGCTGCTCGGCGCCGAGGTGATCTCGGTGCGGACCGGTTCGCAGACCCTCAAGGATGCGATCAACGAGGCGCTGCGCGACTGGGTCACCAATGCCGACGCCACCTACTACTGCTTCGGCACTGCCGCGGGCCCGCATCCGTTCCCGATGATGGTGCGTGATCTCCAGCGCATCGTCGGTCTGGAGGCTCGCGCCCAGGTGCAGGCGCTCACCGGTCGGCTGCCCGACGCGGTCACCGCCTGCGTCGGCGGCGGCTCCAACGCCATCGGCATCTTCCATCCCTTCCTCGACGATCCGGGCGTGCGGCTGATCGGCTACGAGGCGGCCGGTGACGGCGTCGAAACCGGAAGGCATGCCGCGACTTTCACCGGTGGCACACCCGGCGCGTTCCAGGGTGCGTACTCGTATCTACTGCAGGACGAGGACGGCCAGACCATCGAATCGCATTCGATCTCGGCCGGTTTGGACTATCCGGGTGTCGGTCCGGAGCATGCCTACCTCAAGGACATCGGTCGCGCCGAATACCATCCGATCACCGATACCGAGGCGATGGACGCGCTGCTGCTGCTCAGCCGTGCCGAGGGGATCATCCCGGCGATCGAATCCGCACATGCGGTGGCCGGCGCGATGAAGCTCGGCAAGGAACTGGGCAAGGGCGCGATCATCCTGGTGAACCTGTCCGGGCGCGGCGACAAGGATATGGACACGGCGGCCCACTGGTTCGGGCTGTTCGATGACCACGGCGCCGACAAGGAGAGCCACCAGTGAGCGAGCGCAGCGAGCGAACAATGAATACAGCGTCCACGACGTCGACGGAGCCGAACGTCTGCGAGGCGCAGTCATGAGTCAACAGTCGCGCCTCGCGAACACCTTCGCCGCCTGCCGCTCGGAGGGCCGGGCCGCGCTGATCGGCTACCTACCCGCGGGCTATCCGGACCTAGCCGGTTCGATCGAGGTGTGCCGCACGATGGTCGAATCCGGTTGCGACATAGTCGAAGTCGGCGTCGCCTACTCTGATCCGGTCATGGACGGACCCACCATCCAGGCGGCCGCCGATCAGGCGCTGCGCGGCGGTGTCCGGGTACGTGATGTGTTCTCGGTGGTCGAGGCGATCACCGCGGCGGGCGGTAAGGCCGTCGTCATGAGTTACTGGAATCCGGTGCTGCAGTACGGCGTCGACCGCTTCGCGCGCGATCTGTCCGCCGCGGGTGGTTCCGGCATGATCACCCCGAACCTCATCCCGGAGGAGGCCGACAGCTGGTTCGTCGCCTCGGCCGCACACGATCTGGACCGCATCTTCCTGGTCGCGCCGTCGTCCACCGAGGAGCGTCTGGTGAAGACGCTGGAGGCTAGCCGCGGCTTCGTCTACGCGGCCTCGACCATGGGTGTCACGGGCGCTCGCGACGCGGTTTCCTCTGCGGCTCCGGCGCTGTGCGCACGCGTCCGCGCCCACTCCGATATCCCGATCGGTGTCGGCCTCGGTGTACGCAATGGTGCGCAGGCGGCCGAAATCGCCTCCTATGCAGATGGAGTCATCGTCGGCTCGGCACTGGTGACCGCCGCAGCTCAGGGACTGGAGGCGGTGCGTACTCTCACGGCCGAACTGGCTGACGGTGTTCGCTCCGCGGCCGTCGCCTCCTAGCCGCCCGAGCGGGGCACGCCGACCGCGGATCCCGCGATGTGGTCGTGCTCCGCTACGGTTGGGGCCGTGACCTTACGAGTCCTCGCAGACAGCGTCCTGAGCAGCCGTGCCGTCACCGCTGATGTGCTGGCCTACATTCCCAGTCCGCCGCAGGGCGTATGGCATATCGGTCCGTTTCCGCTGCGGGCCTATGCCCTGTGCATCATCATCGGCATCGTCGTCGCCATCTGGTGGGGTGAGCGGCGCTGGCAGCAGCGCGGCGGCCAGAAGGGGGCGATTCTCGACGTCGCGATGTTCGCGGTGCCCTTCGGTCTGGTCGGCGGGCGGCTCTATCACGTTGCCACCGACTGGCAGAAGTACTTCGGTGCCGACGGCCATCCGATCGATGCGCTGAAGATCTATCAGGGCGGCCTCGGCATCTGGGGCGCGGTCTTCCTCGGCGGTGTCGGTGCCTGGATCGGCTGCCGGGTCTACCGAATCCCGTTGCCCGCGTTGGGCGATGCGATCGCGCCGCCGATTCTGCTGGCCCAGGCCATCGGCCGGTTCGGTAATTACTTCAATCAGGAGCTCTACGGGCGCAAGACCGACGTGCCGTGGGGTCTGGAGATCTATCTGCGCTTCGACGATCAGGGCAAGCTCGACATGATGAACGGCGTCTCGACCGGCGTCGTGGACAAGGTCGTGCAGCCGACGTTCCTGTACGAGATGATCTGGAACCTGCTGATCGTGGTGCTGCTGGTACTGCTCGATAAGCGCTTCCGGATCGGGCACGGCCGGCTGTTCGCGCTCTATGTCGCCGGGTACTGCCTCGGCCGCTTCTTCGTCGAACTGCTGCGTGATGACGAGGCGACCAAGATCGCGGGCATCCGCATCAACTCATTCACCTCGGCAATCGTATTCCTGGCCGCCGTCGCCTATTTCATCTTCGCGACGAAGGGTAGGGAAACCGCCGATCAACTGCAACCGTCGACGGTTGCGCGGCCATGGCCGTGGCAGATCGGGGCACAGCGCGCGGCGGGCGCCGAATCCGAGGCCGCCTCGAAGGCCGCCGCCGCGGCGGAAGCGGTGCCGCCGAAGCATGGTGCCGGGAAGAAGGACGCGGCGCCCAGCGCGGATGAAGACGCCGAAACCGACAAGGACGACGCGGCGAAGCAGATCGAGGACAACGGCGAAAGCGTTGGCGAGCAGCCGGATCCGACGAAATCCGAGAACTCCGGCAACGAATCGCAAACCGCCGGCGATAACTCAACGGAGTCCGATACCGCGGACGCCGAGCCGGGCAAGGTCGGAATCTCGAAAAAAGACGACTGATCTCATAACAACTTGGGTAACTCGTCGGGGCACCGAGTAGACACGTGAGCGCGGGTCCGCGACGATACCCTCGGGTGCCCAATTGCCCGGCAAAACACGCGGGGAGGCGGGTGAGCGCCCGTCGAAATGCACAAATGATGGAGGACATTTAGTGACCGACCCCTACCAGAATCAGCCAGGCTTCGGCGGTCCCCAGTACGGTCCGCCCGGGACGGGGCCGGACCTGAACAAGCAGCCCGAGGCACCGGGACAGCAGTACCCGTCGAATCCGTACAACCAGCAGCAGCCGCAGTACGGCCAGCCGCAGTACGGTCAGCCGCAATACGGCCAGCCCGATCCTTACGCTCAGCAGCCGGGCGGCTACCCGCCGCCGTACCAGGGCGGCGGCTACAACCCCAACGATCCGGAAGCGCCCTACGGTCGCGACCCGTTCGGTGTGCCGTTCTCGGATAAGCAGAAGCTGACCGCGGGTCTGCTGCAGATCTTCCTCGGCGGCTTCGGTGTCGGCCGTTTCTACACCGGCCACACCGGCATCGCCGTGGCTCAGATCGCGGTCACCTGGCTGACCTGCGGTTTCGGCGGTCTCTGGCCGTTCATCGACGGCATCATGATGCTCACCGGCAAGGTGCCCGACAGCCTCGGGCGGCCGTTGCGCGACTGACCGCCGCCAATAATCGACCGACGGGCCCCGCCGCATCGTAAGACGATGCGGCGGGGCCCGTTGCCAGGTCATCGCGTTGTTCGTAGCGCTGGCGCGGATGTCACCGCTGTGGTTCCGCTCGGTTCTATATCTCGATCATTCGGGGTACACCGCTGCTGGTGCAGCCGTTCATCGCGTTCTACGCGCTGCCACAGTTCAACATCGGTATCGCTTCGTTTTCGGCGGCAGTGATCGCCTTCAGCCTCGATGGTGGCGGTTACGCGGCCGAGGTCGTGCGCGCGGCAATCCTACGGCAGTGAGAGTCGGCCAAGGCGCTCGCATGTCGTATGCCCAGGAGTTGCGGCTGATCATGGTGCCGCAGGCGGCCCGCGGTGCCGCCGTTGTCCAACACCCTCATCTCCCGGGTGAAAAACATCTCGCCGGCCTCGACCATCCTGGTGACCGAAATCCTGCGCACCGCCTGGCTGGCCGCCGCCCGGACCTTCGACTTTTCGCCTTGTACGGCGTCGCCGCCCTCTATTACTGGGTGATCTGTCTGGTTCTCGGCTTCGGTCAGACCCGCCCGGAAACTCGGCTGTCCCACCATGTCGCGCGCTGAAGCGGCCCTTTTGCTCTTTCCGCTAAGCCTTCGTGCATATTTTTCACCTAGCTTTCACCAGGGCCGCAGCAGGCTAGGGGTACTGCGCGGGATTAGGCTCTACTCGTGATGCGACGGACGAAGATTGTGTGCACTCTCGGCCCAGCGACCGCTACCGAGGAACGTATTCGGGAACTCGTCGAGAGTGGCATGGATGTGGCGCGGCTGAATTTCAGTCATGGCGAGCACTCCGACCATGCCGAAAACTACAAGAAGGTGCGGCAGGCCTCGGACCATATCGGCCGGGCGGTCGGCATTCTCGCCGACCTGCAGGGACCGAAGATCCGGCTGGGACGCTTCGCCGAGGGCAAGACCGTCTGGGCCAACGGTGAAGAGGTCCGCATAACTGTCGACGAGATCGAGGGCACCCACGATCGCGTCTCCACCACCTACAAAGAGCTGGCCAAGGACGCCAAACCGGGCGATCGCCTGCTCATCGACGACGGCAAGGTCGGCGTCACGGTCACTCGGGTCGAGGGCAACGATGTCGTCTGCCGGGTGACCGAGGGCGGACCGGTCAGCAATAACAAGGGCGTTTCGTTGCCGGGTATGGATGTCTCGGTGCCCGCGCTGTCGGAAAAGGACATCGAGGACCTCGAATTCGCGCTCAAGCTCGGCGTCGACTTCATCGCGCTGTCCTTCGTGCGTTCCCCCTCGGATGTCGAGCTGGTGCACGACGTGATGGACCGGGTCGGTCGGCGCGTTCCGGTGATCGGCAAGTTGGAGAAGCCCGAGGCCATCGACAATCTCGAGGCCATCGTGCTCGCCTTCGACGCGGTCATGGTCGCCCGCGGTGACCTCGGCGTCGAACTGCCGCTCGAGCAGGTGCCGATCGTGCAGAAGCGGGCCATCCAAATGGCCCGCGAGAATGCCAAGCCGGTCATTGTCGCGACCCAGATGCTGGAGTCGATGATCGAGAACTCGCGCCCGACCCGCGCCGAGGCCTCCGATGTGGCCAATGCGGTGCTCGACGGCGCCGATGCGGTGATGCTGTCGGGTGAGACCTCGGTCGGCGCATATCCGATCGAGACGGTCCGCACCATGGCGCGGATCGTGCACGCGGTAGAGACCGAATCCACCCGGGTGCCACCGCTGACCCACGTGCCACGCACCAAGCGCGGCGTCATCTCCTACGCGGCCCGCGATATCGGCGAGCGGCTCAATGCCAAGGCGCTGGTCGCCTTCACCCAGTCCGGCGATACGGTTCGCCGCCTGGCCCGACTGCACACCCCGCTGCCGCTGCTGGCGTTTACCCCCCTTCCCGAAGTCCGCAGCCAGCTGGCGCTCACCTGGGGTACCGAAACCTTCATCGTCCCGACGGTGGACAGCACCGATGCCATGATCCACCAGGTGGATGTAGCACTGCTGTCGATGCAGCGATACCAAAAAGGTGATCTGGTGGTAATCGTGGCAGGCTCCCCGCCCGGTACTGTCGGCTCGACCAATCTGATCCACGTGCACCGTATCGGTGAGGAGGACCATTAGTCGTGAGCTCTTCGTTGGGTGGCGCTGTCGGCCTCGGGGCCGCACCGGAGGGTACCGACCTCGATGTGCTGCTCGGACTGCTCGATCTGGAACAGGTCGACGAGGATGTCTTCGTCGGTCAGCATCCGGAGAAGGTCTGGAGCCGCACCTTCGGCGGTCAGCTGGTTTCGCAGGCGATCATGGCGGCGGGGCGGACGGTCGATGGTGACCGTCCGCTGCACGCCGTCAACGCGCATTTCGTGCGTGGTGGCGATGTGAAGAAGCCGATCGAGTATCAGGTCGACCGCCACCGCGACGGGCGCTCACTGGCCAACCGCACGGTCACCGCGACCCAGGACGGTCACGAGCTGTTCGTCATGCTCGCCGCGTTCCAGGATTGGGGCAAGGGGCTCGAGCACGCACACGCCCAACCGGAGGTGCCGGATCCGGAGACCCTGCCGCGCGTCGAGGAGAGCTTCGAAGGCTTGGAGGACAAGCTGGAGATGTTCGTCAAGGCGCCGCATCCGATCGATATGCGTTACACCAACGATCCGGCCTGGATCCTGAAGGGCACGGGCGAGCGGCTCAATCACAACCGCGTGTGGATGCGGGCCGATGGCCGACTGCCCGACGATCCGCTGATTCACGTTGCGACACTTGGCTATTCGTCTGATACCACCGTGCTGGATTCGATTATCACCACACATGGTCTGTCCTGGGGGCTGGACCGCATCGTGGCCGCGACGATCAACCATTCGATTTGGTTCCACCGCCCGTTCCGCTTCGACGATTGGGCGCTCTACGCCACCGAGTCCCCGGTGGCTGCCGGTTCGCGTGGCCTTGCCACGGGCCGATTCTTCTCCCGCAGTGGCGAATTGCTTGCCACCACGGTCCAGGAGGGCGTCATCCGCCACTTCCCGGAGCGCCGCTGAACTGGGTGCCCATGTGTATTGCGAGCAATGACAACTGATTCGCAAACACATGGGCAACTCGTCGGGACTGCCCAGAACTGGATTCGACGGCCAACCGGCGGCCCGCGATCGGCCAAGCACTGACGACCGGCAAAAGAAGCGGGCGAGCCTCAATATCCGGGGAGGCGGAACCGTTCGCGTTCGGTTTCGAAGTCGAAGCTGTCGCGGCGCCGCACTCGGATAGTCCGCGGGATCTCCAGATCCATTGGGCAGCTTGCGGTTTCCAACATCAGGCGCTTCTCCAGCGCGCTCAGGCTCGGTGCGGCCAGATCGCGCGGCGCGCCGACCAGGCTGAGTGCGATCTCATAGGTGCGCCGGGCCCCCTGCTCCTGGCCGGGGTGCGCTACCCGCCACTGGGTTTCGAGTAGGAGGTGCTCCGGTGCGTCGGCCTCGACGGGCGATGTGAAACGCCACGCGAAGACATCGCGGTCCTGGAGGTGGTCGTCGACCACCTCGCGTACCGAATCGACGACGCGATCGAGGGCTTCCGGTGTCACATAAACATGGAGCGAAACATCCGAAATTCGTTTCGGCATGTCTGATTCCTGTCGTGTGTCGAACCATCAACGGCGGAGTTATTCCGCGCGCGAGTGTAATCCCTTTACCCGCTAATTGGACACCGGGCCCTGCCTGTCACCGGATCCGCTGGGCGGCAAGGAAGGTGGCCAGCGGCGCGGGACGCGCTCCCGGAGCCACTACGAGGCCGGGGCGGTCGTCGTCGATCGGCCTTTGCTGCTCGTGCGGCGCCAAGGCCAGTAGTAGCGGCACCAATGCCTCGGCGATCCGGTCACCGACCTCGCAGAAGGCGGCCTCCGACAGGCCGACCGGATCGGCGATGTTCTCCCGGCCGACCAGGGCCAGATCGTGGCGGGCGTGATGCAGATCGGCGATGGTATCGGCGCCGGTGACCTTGGCGATGCGATGCGCCTCCAGGAGGGTGAACGTGCGTGGTCCGGCACCGAGCGCCATCTGTGCTGCCTGGTCGCGGAGCTGCTCGGTCATCGCGAGTACCAGATCCGCGCGGTCGATCAGCTCGGGCTTGAGTTTGCGGGCCCGGAAATGGTCGGCGTCGGCGCCGAGTCCCTCGATGGTCCGCGCGGCGAGCGGCTCGATCGGAAAGCCAACCAGCGCACGGGTTCCTGCACTCTCCGCGGTTAGTCGGGGCAGGTTGTATTCGGCCGCTACGGCGCGGGTGAGCCGTTCGGCGATTACCGAGCGGCAGACATTGCCATTGCAGACGAACAGGACGTGCATGCGGATACGGTAAGCCGCGCAGGGGTCGACCAGAAGGCCGTCGACATCGAATCACAGCCCTCCGAACACATATTCATCTGCTGGTCAAGTGCCGTACACGAAGTACGCCCCGGTATTCAGAGAGACGCTCGATACCTGTTGCCACTTGGCGGTCGATCGGTAATCGAGGTCTGGGCGTCCAGCTGAAAGTACCCCGGCGCCGACGGTTTCAACCATCACAGTATTGCCACGGTTGGGGATCGAATTCACTCGGACTCCCCACGGTAGTAAGCGGATTCGGCGACCACGGGTGCCACGTCGGCCGCCTCGCCGTACACGCGCTCCCGCGTCGTGAACATCCGGCCACGCGAGGCCACGACGGGTGCGAACCGTGGCAGTCCGGAACCCGCCCCCATATCGTCGTACATCGCATCGATACCGCCGCGCATGAAGTAGGCCTCGTGCCAGAACCCGGTCCCGCCGGAGTCGCGCAGGAACTTCTGCCACCAATCCCGATGTGGCGCAGAACGTGTCCACTGTTCCAGTGAATCCAGATCCCGCCAATACTGGCGCGCTCCCCAATGCGGTGGAAACAGCGACCAGATCACATCCTCGTGCGACAATAGCCCGTCCGGCCGATCCTTGTGCGACCGATACAGTTTCGGGCCCAGACCGAGTAACCGCAGGATCCCGCGCGGCTTGCGCACTCGCATCCCGAGATAGATGACGACCAGATCTGGATACCCGGACAGATCGACAGTGGTCCTGTTCACCCGCATCGAGGCACCTCCACATCGGGCTGCGTATTGCGACCCTACGTGGAAATAACGACACAGCCCGCGCCTTAGTTCGATTGCCCCCTCCGCATGCGTCGACAGCGCGAATCCGCGGGTCCGTCGGTACCGTGACCAGAGCAGGGATCCGGGGCGGGCCCGCCGGGCGGCGCTCAGGGCCTATACCGCCCAAAAACACAACCAACGTGTTCGGCCCATGCCCTTCATGGGCATGGGCCGAACTACGAGCTGGTGCCGATTGTGGGACTCGAACCCACACGTCCTTTCGGACAACGGTTTTTGAGACCGTCGCGTCTGCCAGTTCCGCCAAATCGGCGCACCGGTGGGAAAGCATAGCGGGTGACTGTCGAAAACCACGAATGGGCTGGGTAGAAAGTGATCGTCACCCGGTTTGCGCAGGGTATATGGGGTGTATGCGGAACTGAAAGGTACTCTTTACATCACTCGACGGCGACAGTGGGGCGGTGGGCCGGGGCCCGGACCACGTCCCTCATTCGCATGTCGGGGACACGGCATCGGAACCAGAGGGGTCTACCTATGAGCAACACAGCAGGGGGCGCCGGCACGAAGCGGGACGCCGGGGCGAAGCGGGTCGTCGTCGCGGAGGACGAAGCGCTCATCCGCATGGATCTGGTGGAGATGCTGACCGAAGAGGGCTATCACGTTGTCGGTGAGGCGGGCGACGGCCAGCAGGCGGTGGATCTGGCGGTGGAGCATCGGCCGGACCTGGTCATCATGGACGTGAAGATGCCGCGCCGCGACGGTATCGACGCCGCGGCCGAGATCGCGTCGAAACGCGTGGCGCCGGTTGTGATTTTGACCGCGTTCAGTCAGCGCGATCTGGTGGAGCGGGCGCGCGACGCCGGTGCGATGGCATATCTGGTCAAGCCGTTCACGAAATCGGATCTGGTACCCGCCATCGAATTGGCGGCCAGCCGCTTCCACGAAATCACCGCGCTCGAGAGCGAGGTAGCGAATCTGGCCGACCGCCTCGAGACGCGCAAACTGGTCGAGCGCGCCAAAGGCGTGCTCATGCAGACCCAGGGATTGTCGGAGCCGCAGGCATTCAAGTGGATTCAACGTACGGCGATGGACCGCCGCACTACCATGAAGGCGGTAGCCGAGGTCGTGCTGGAAAATCTGGCGCCCAAGTAAGCCTGTCTTGCGGCGCGGCTGTTCAAGGCCGTAGATTTTACTTCCCGGAAACCTGATCGCGATGAAAAATTCGAAACAATGTCGATCGGATGATCCGAATGTGATGCGCAGCTAACGCGCCAACGCTATGTTCTGACCGGGCTGACGTGGTCGGCCTCCTCGGAGGAGAGGCCGGGGGAGCACAGGACGTAGAGGTGAAACGTGCTTAGTTCGACATGGCGCAGTCGTTCGATGCGGGGGGCATTGGCCATCGGTGCCGCCGCCGCGCTCGCGCTGACGGGGTGTAGCGATAAATCGACCAGCGGTGGCTCGGGCACCTCCGGCACCAGTGGCGCGGGCGGTCTGAAGATCCAGCCGGTCATGCAGATCGACGCGAACGGCAAGCAGGTGCCGAAGTCGGACAGCGCCGCCGCCGCCGACCCGGCGGGCGACGGCAAGGCGACTTGCCCGGCGGGCACCGCGATCGCCATGGCGGGCGCGCTCACCGGTCCGGACGCGGCCCTCGGCATCAATATCGTCGACGGCGTGAAGCTCGCGCTGGACCAGCACAACAAGGCCAACCCAGGCTGCAAGATCGAGCTCAAGCAGTTCGACACCGAGGGCGATCCGCAGAAGGCCACCCAGGTCATCGCGCAGATCATCGACGACAAGTCGATCATCGGTCTGGTCGGTCCAGCGTTCTCCGGTGAGACCAAGGCGACCGGCGGGAAGCTCAGCCAGGCCGGTCTGGTCTCGGTGACCGCCTCGGCCACCAACGAGACGTTGACCCAGAACGGCTGGACCAGCTTCTTCCGCGGCCTGGCCAATGACGGCGTGCAGGGTCCGTCGGTCGGCAAGTACCTGGTCAACACCGCGGGCTACAAGAAGGTCTGCGTCATCCAGGACAACACCGACTACGGCACCGGTCTGGCCAAGTCGATCATCGAGGGCCTCGGCTCCGCGAACGACGCGTCGTGCAATGCCAGCATCAAGAAGGGCGATAAGGACTTCTCCGCCACGGTCACCAAGATCGCGAGCGCCGCCCCCGACGCCGTGTTCTACTCCGGCTACTACTCCGAGGGCGCGCCTCTGGCCCAGCAGTTGAAGTCCGGTGGTGTCAAGGCGGTCTTCGTCTCCGCCGACGGCACCAATGACCCACAGTTCGTCGCGCAAGCCGGTAGCTCGTCCAAGGGTGCGGTGCTGTCCTGCCCATGTGGTCCGGCGCCGGACAAGTTCACGGCCGACTACAAGGCACTCAACGGCTCGGAGCCGGGTGTTTACTCCGTCGAGGGCTATGATCTGACCACGATCTTGGCCAAGGGCATCGATGGCGGCAAGTTGACCCGTCCCGATCTGCTGGAGTACGTGCGGTCCTACGACGGCACCGGCCTTGCGCGTCAGTACAAGTGGAACGCGACCGGTGAACTGTCCAACGCACTGATCTGGATCTACGAGGTCAAGTAGCCCGGGACAACCAGCACAGCGGCACGTATAGGGGTTCGTGCGAATCCCTATACGTGCCGCCGTGTCGGATGGGCGAATAAATGAGGGCAAAAGACGAATGACATCAACGGCATTGGCCGGTGTAGCACAACTCGCCGGCAGTTCGATCGACTTCAATTACCACGGAGTGATCGATAACTTCTGGCGACTGACCGTCGACGGGGTGACCTACGGCTCCATCTATGCCCTGGTCGCCGTGGGCTATACCCTGGTCTACGGCGTATTGCGGCTGATCAATTTCGCCCATTCGGAAATATTCATGCTCGGCATGTTCGGTCAATTGATCGGGCTCATGCTGTTCGGATTCGTGGCGAACCCCGATGTGTACACCCAGGGCATCATCCTGACCGTCACCTATCTCGCATTGGCGATGATCATCGGCATGCTGGTATCCGGTGGTGCCGCAGTCGGATTGGAGCGGGTGGCCTATCGACCATTGCGAAAACGCGGGGCCAAACCACTCAGCTTCCTGATCACCGCGATCGGTATGTCGTTCGTGATCCAGGAATTCGTGCACTTCATCCTGCCGAAGATCAACCCCGAACTCGGTGGCACCAATGCCCAGCAGCCGATCAAGCTGGTCGAGCCGAGCGTGCAGTTCAGCTTCTTCGGCGCCGAGGTCGACAACATCAAATTGCTGATCGTGCTCGCGGCAATCGCGCTGGCGATCGTGACCGAGGTGCTCATCAACCGGACCAAATTCGGGCGCGGCATCCGCGCCGTCGCCCAGGATCCCGATACCGCGACGCTGATGGGCGTTTCGCGGGAGCGGGTCATCATGTTGACCTTCTTCATCGGCGGTGTACTCGCCGGTGCGGCTGCGCTGCTGTACGCGATCAAGATTCCACAGGGCATCATCTACTCCGGCGGATTCATCCTGGGCATCAAAGCATTCAGCGCAGCGGTGCTCGGCGGCATCGGTAATCTGCGCGGCGCCTTGCTCGGCGGCATCCTGCTGGGCGTGATGGAACAGTACGGCCAGTCGCTGCTCGGTTCGGAGTGGCGCGATGTCGTCGCGTTCGTCGTGCTGGTGCTGGTGCTGATGGTGCGCCCGACCGGCATCCTCGGTGAGAGCCTCGGGAGGGCCCGCGCATGACCGACTCGACCAAAACCCCGGACCCCGTATCCGAGACGAGCAAGGCGGCCCCGACCGGATACGGTGTCGGAGATGCGATTCGGAACTGGTGGGACGGCCTGAGCCGCCCGGCGCAATGGGGTCTCGGCGTGCCGATCCTCATTCTGCTCGCACTGCTTCCGCTGTTCCCGCCACCGCTGCTGGATACTCCCGGCTACAACTTCGGTCTGGTCATGGCGCAGGTCGCGATGTACGCGCTGATCGCCATCGGCCTGAATGTCGTTGTCGGACAGGCGGGTCTGCTCGACCTCGGCTACGTCGGCTTCTACGCTATCGGCGCGTACACGGTCGGTCTGCTCACCAGCCCCAACAGTCCGTGGAATCAGACCGACGGCGGCTGGCTGAATCCGACCTGGGCCTGGATGGCGTGTCTGCCGATCGCGGTCGCGGTGACGGCCGTCTCCGGCATCATTCTCGGCACCCCGACACTGCGGCTGCGTGGTGACTATCTGGCGATCGTCACGCTCGGCTTCGGTGAGATCGTGCGTCTGCTCGCCGACAACCTCACCGATATCACCAATGGCAGCCTCGGGTTGTCCGGTGTCGCCTTCCCGCACATCGGCGAATCCGGCAGCAAACCGGAGGGCGTGTTCTCCGGCGGTAACAGCGGCAATCCCGTTAGCGCGAATCTGCTCGACCGGGCCAGTTACGGCACCTGGTGGTATTGGTTCGCGATGGTGCTGGTGGTCATCGTGCTGCTGATCGTCGGCAATCTGGAACGCAGCCGCGTCGGCCGCGCCTGGGTGGCCATCCGCGAGGACGAGGACGCCGCCGAGATCATGGGTGTGCCGACCTTCAAATTCAAGCTGTGGGCCTTCCTGATCGGCGCTGCCGTCGGCGGTATGTCCGGTGCGATCTACGCCGGTCAGGTGCAGTTCATCAATCCGACCGGGTTCAACATCATCAATTCGATGTTGTTCCTGTGCGCGGTCGTCATCGGTGGTCAGGGCAATAAGCTCGGCGTCATTTTCGGCGCGTTCATCATCGCCTATCTGCCCGCGCGACTGCAGTCGGTGAAATTGGTGAGCAATGAGTCCACCGGGTACCTCTTGCTGGCGATCGACGTGCTCGTTTTCGTTGGTTTGGTCCTCGTATGGAAGTACAAGGGCGACAGCCTGAGCGCATGGCCACGGCGCGCGTGCATTACCGGCATGGTGGTCACCGGAGTCATGGGGGCACTGCTGCTCGGCAGTGTGCTGCTGTTCCGCGTCGGTGGTGCGCAGTCCCTCGGTGACCTCAAGTACATGTATTTCGGAATTACCTTGGTGGTCATGATGATTCTGCGGCCACAGGGACTGTTCCCGGTGCGGCAGAAACTGCTGACCTTCGGTAGGCAGGTGTATCAGGCCGTGCGCAAACCGGGTGAGCGTGAACTGATCGGAGCGCGACGATGACCGGGCCAGGCGCGGGCGACGCCCTGTTCGACAACGAGGATATGGCGGCGGGCTATGCGGCGCCGCCCGAGGTCGAGAGCGTGGGCGAGGTCGATGTCACCGCCGTGATCCCGGTGCTCGCCGATGCCGGGGTCGTCGCGGATGTGGTAGCGCCGCACCGCGACATCGAGACCGCGGTCGGTGCGCCGCTGCTGCGGACCGATGAGCTCACGGTGAAGTTCGGCGGTCTGACCGCATTGGACAAGGTCAGCTTCGAGATCCGCCGCGGCGAGATCCTCGGGCTGATCGGACCCAATGGAGCCGGCAAAACCACCTGTTTCAACGCCATTACCGGTGTCTACAAACCGGCCTCGGGTCTGGTGTATTTCGATGGCAAACCGCTGACGAAGACCAAGCGCAACGAGATCACCCGGCTCGGCATCGCCCGCACCTTCCAGAATGTGCGGCTCTTCGGCGAGATGACCGCGCTGGAGAATGTGGTGGTCGGCACCGACGCCAGGCATAAGACCTCGGTACCCGGCGCCATCTTCCGGACCCCGCGCCACCGCCGTGAGGAGAAGGACGCGATCGAGCGCGGCATGGCCCTGCTCGAATTCGTCGGCATCGCATCGCGCGCGGTGGAAAAGGCGCGCAATCTCTCCTACGGCGATCAGCGTCGCTTGGAGATCGCCCGCGCTCTGGCCACCGAGCCGAAACTGCTCTGCCTGGACGAACCCGCGGCCGGGTTCAATCCGAGTGAGAAATCGGCACTGATGGATCTGATCCGCAAGATCCGCGACGACGGGTTCACCGTGCTGCTGATCGAGCACGATATGCGCCTGGTCATGGGTGTTACGGACCGGATCGTGGTGCTGGAGTTCGGCCGTAAGATCGCCGACGGACTGCCCGCCGAGATCCGCGACAACCAGGATGTCATCGCGGCGTATCTGGGTGTCCCCGACACCGAGGTGGCGGCGGCCGAAAAGGCCACCGCGGTAACCGAAGTGGTCGAACCGGAACCGCCCACCGCGGATCCGGCGGCTGGGGGGGAGCACCGTGGGCCGCGGCGGCGCGACTTCACTGCGGCGCCGCCGCTGCTCGAGGTCGACGATATGGTCGTCAATTACGGCAGAATCCAAGCGCTGCACGGGGTTTCGCTCCGGGTCGCCGAAGGTGAGCTGGTGACCCTGCTCGGTGCCAACGGCGCGGGTAAGACCACCACCATGCGTGCGCTGTCCGGCCTGCTGCCGCTGACTCGCGGCAAGATCAAGTTCGAGGGTCGCGATATCACTCAGATGAAGGCGCATGCGCGGGTGACGCACGGGTTGATCCAGGCGCCCGAGGGCCGGGGTGTCTTCCCCGGTATGACGGTCCAGGAAAATCTCGATATGGGTTGCTACGGAAGGGCTTTCAAGCAGAAGGCGGAGTACGGCCGGACGCTGGAATGGGTTTTCGAGCTGTTTCCGCGGCTGTCCGAGCGACGCAAGCAGGTCGGCGGCACGCTCTCCGGCGGTGAGCAGCAGATGCTGGCCATCGGCCGCTCGCTCATGGCCCGCCCGCGCCTGCTGCTGCTCGATGAACCGTCGATGGGCTTGGCGCCCATGGTGATTCAGCAGATCTTCCGGATCATCAGCGAGATCAACCAGCAGGGCACCACGGTGCTGCTGGTCGAGCAGAATGCCCAGCAGGCGCTGACCCGCAGCGATCGCGCCTACATTCTGGAGACCGGTGCGGTCACCAAGAGCGGTATCGGCGGGGATCTGCTCACCGATCCCGCCGTGAAGTCGGCCTACCTGGGCGTGGGCTGACCGACACGGTCGGACCGTCCGTGGCTGCCTCGAGGCATGATGGCGGGATGTGCACGGCAGGCCGAGCTGGCGCTCGGTCTTCGCCGTGCACATCGAACGCTGGCCAGTGTTGGGCGCCGGCGAGCCCAACGACCACTACTGGAGGAATGGCGCTGTGGACGGGCACGACGAACTGACGAATCTGGCCGACCGCTATTGGGACAGTGTGCTGGCGGCCGCGCCGAGTACGGCCACCCTGCTCGGCGACCACCGCTTCGACGACCACGTCGAGAATCTGTCGCCGGAGGCCGAGCAGCGGCTCCTGTCGACCTTGCGCGAGCTGCGCGATCAGATCGCCGGTCTCGACGCTGAAAAGCTGAACGCGACCGACCGGGTCACGCGCGGTCTATTGCGCACCGAATTGGATACGGCCATCGACAATGTGGCGTGGCGGCCGACCGAACTGGCATCGGACCAGATGGACGGGGTACACGCGGGCATGTTGATGATGGCCACCCAGACCAACGCGCCACAGCCCGAACACGCGCTTGCCCTGATCCGGCGGTATCGCCAGTTCGGCACGCTGTTCGATCAGGCCGTCCAGCAGTTCCGCAACGGCCTGGCCGCGGGCCGAGCGCCCGCGCGCATCACCATCGAGCGTTCGCTCAACCAGTTGGATGGCTACCTGGCCTCCGATATCGCCACCGATCCGTTCGTCACCTTCGCCGGACCGGTGGACTGGGACGGGGAAGCCGCCTGGCGCGCCGAACTCACCGAGGTCGCCCGCGACGTGATACGCCCGGCTTTCCAACGCTATCGGGACGTACTGGCCGACGAATTGCGGCCCGCCGCCCGCCCGGATGATAAATGCGGTCTGTGCTGGCTGGGTGCCGACGGCGAGGACATCTACCGGCGGCAGTTGCGCCGCCACACCACCCTGCCCGATCTCGGCGCGGACGAGATCCACGAACTCGGGCTGTCCGAATTGGCGCTGCTGCGTGCGGAATACGCCGCGGTCGGTGCCCGGCTTTTCGGTACCACCGAGACCTCCGAAATCTTCACCCGCCTGCGCGAGGATCGCGAACTGCGTTATGTCAGCGGCGAGGAGATCATGGCCGATGCGCAACGCGCGCTCGGTGCGGCGGTCGCGGAGATGGGCAACTGGTTCGGCCGCCTGCCCAAGCAATCCTGCGATATCGTCGCGGTCCCGGAATTCCTGGCCGCGGATGCGCCCGCCGCGTACTACTTTCCGCCCGCAGCGGACGGCTCCCGGCCCGGCACCTACTTCGTCAACCAGCACGAACCGGCGGACCGCAGCCGCTACGAGACGGCGGCGGTGGCCTACCACGAGGCGATTCCGGGCCACCACCTGCAGCTCACCATCGCAAATGAACTCGATGAGCTACCGCGATTCCAACGACAGTCCTTCGCCAATACCGCCTTCGTCGAGGGGTGGGCGCTCTATACCGAACGTCTGGCCGATGAAATGGGCTTGTACGAAGACGATTTGGCACGCATCGGCATGTTGGCCGCCGATTCCTGGCGCTCGTGCCGACTTGTCGTCGATACCGGAATCCACGCCAAGGGCTGGAGCCGCCGGCAGGCCATCGACTTCATGGTGGCCAACGCACCGGTCGGGCTGAGCGAGATCGAGGTCGAGATCGACCGCTATATAGCGATTCCGGGTCAGGCGGTGGCCTATAAGATTGGTCAGCTCGAGATTCGCAGGCAGCGCCGGCAGGCCGCCGAACGGCTCGGTGCCGCCTTCGATATCAAGACATTCCATGATGTGGTGCTCGGGTCCGGCTCGGTCAGCCTGCCGGTGCTGCGCGAACTCGTGTCCGGACTGTGACCGCTGAGCGCTTCCTCGCGAGGTGATGAAATCCAAGGATGCCCAGGTCCGGCTCATTGCCGCCGGGGCGTACCGCTTCTGGCGGAGAACGGACGGCTCGGTGGGCTCTCGTCACGAGGGGGTGGCGCCGCTGTGGATTGTCGGTGGGGCTCCCTAGACTCTTGCACGTGACCCCAGCGACTACTGATCAGCGTTCCAGCGCCTCCAAGGCGGCGGGCGCAGCCGTGGCATCCGGTGAGCAGCCGACGTTGTTGCTGTTGGATGGGCATTCGATTGCCTATCGCGCGTTCTTCGCATTGCCCGCGGAGAATTTCAAGACGGTCACCGGGCAGACCACGAATGCGGTGTACGGATTCACCGCGATGCTGATCAATCTGCTGCGGGATGAGAAGCCGACGCATATCGCGGCGGCCTTCGATGTCAGTCGCAAGACCTTCCGCACCGAGGCGTATCCGGAGTACAAGGCGGGGCGCAATGCCACGCCCGATGAGTTCCGTGGTCAGGTGGAACTCACGAAGGATGTGCTCGGTGCCATGGGCATCCCGGTGATGGCGATCGACGGCTTCGAGGCCGACGATCTGATCGCCACCATCGCGACCCAGGCCGTGAACGAGGGGTTCCGGGTCCTGATCGTCTCCGGCGACCGTGATGCCATCCAGTTGGTCAGCGATGAGGTCACGCTGCTCTACCCGCGCAAGGGCGTCTCCGATCTCACCCGGTTCACCCCGGATGAGGTGATGACCAAATACCAGCTCACTCCGGCCCAGTATCCGGATTACGCGGCCCTGCGCGGCGACCCGAGCGATAACTTGCCCGGCATTCCGGGCGTCGGGGAGAAGACCGCCGCCAAGTGGATTCGCGAATACGGCGATCTGGCCACCCTCGTCGACAAGGTGGACGAGGTGAAGGGCAAGGTCGGCGACGCGCTGCGTGCCAACCTCAGCAGTGTGGTGCTCAACCGCCAGCTCACCGAGATGGTCCGCGACGTCCCGCTGCCCTACACCCCCGAACAACTGGCCCAGCAGCCCTGGGATCGCAACAAGATCCACCAGCTATTCGACGACCTGGAGTTTCGGGTACTGCGCGATCGGCTCTTCGAAACCCTCGCGCCGCCGGAGCCGGAGGCCGAATCCGGCTTCGAGATCAGCGGTGGCGCGCTCGAGGTCGGCGCGGTCCGCGCGTGGCTCACTGAACATGCGAAAGTCGGTGTCCGCCACGGTATTTCGGTGGTCGGCACCAATACGCCCGGCAACGGTGACGCGCGCGCTCTCGCCATCGCCGCCGCGGACGGCGAGAGCGGCTATATCGATGTCGCCGTGCTGACCCCGGAAGACGAAGCCGCACTCGGCGCTTGGCTGGCCGATCCGGCCGTACCGAAGGCGCTGCACGAGGCCAAGGCCGCGATGCACGCGCTGCGCGGTCGCGGCTGGACCCTCGCGGGTCTCACCAGCGATACCGCGTTGGCGGCCTACCTGGTACGCCCCGGCCAGCGCAGCTTCAACCTCGACGATCTCTCGCTACGCTACCTGCACCGCGAACTGCGCGCCGAAACCGACGAAACCCCGCAGCTGTCCCTGCTCGACGATGCCGACACCGTCGACGCCGAGCTGGCGCAGTCCGAAATGCTGCGCGCCAGAGCCGTTCTCGACCTGGCCGAGGCGCTCGACGGCGAACTGCGCCAGATCGAATCCAGCGCACTGCTCGACGATATGGAACTGCCGCTGCTCGGCGTGCTCGCCGAACTGGAAAATGCAGGCATAGCGGTCGATATCGACCAGCTCGAGACCCTGCAGCGCCAATTCGCCGATAAGGTCACCGATGCGGCCAATGCCGCCTATGGCGTGATCGGCAAGCAGATCAACCTCGGCTCGCCCAAGCAGTTGCAGGTGGTGCTTTTCGACGAACTCGATATGCCGAAGACCAAGCGCACCAAGACCGGCTACACCACCGACGCCGACGCATTGGAATCGCTGTTCGAGAAGACCGAGCACCCGTTCCTGCGGCATCTGCTCGAGCACCGCGACGCCACCCGGCTCAAGGTCACCGTGGACGGCCTGCTCAAATCCGTCGCCGACGACGGCCGCATCCACACCACCTTCAACCAGACCATCGCCGCCACCGGCCGGCTGTCCTCGACCGAGCCGAATCTGCAGAACATCCCGATCCGCACCGACACCGGCCGCCAGATCCGCGACACCTTCGTCGTCGGCCCTGGCTACCAGTCACTGATGACGGCGGATTACAGCCAGATCGAAATGCGCATCATGGCTCACCTTTCCGGTGACGCGGGCCTGATCGAGGCCTTCAACTCCGGCGAGGATCTGCACACCTTCGTCGCCTCCAAGGCCTTCGATATCCCGCTGTCGGCGGTGACACCGGAGATGCGCCGCCGGATCAAGGCGATGTCCTACGGCCTCGCCTACGGTCTGAGCTCCTACGGCCTTTCGACGCAGCTGAAGATCAGCACGCAGGAGGCCAAGGAGCAGATGGAGGTCTACTTCGACCGCTTCGGCGGCATTCGCGACTACCTCTACGAGGTCGTCGAGCAGGCACGCAAGGTCGGCTACACCGAGACCCTCTTCGGTCGCCGCCGCTATCTGCCGGATCTGGATTCCAGCAACCGTCAGCGCCGCGAGGCCGCCGAACGCATGGCCCTCAACGCACCCATTCAGGGCACCGCCGCCGACATCATCAAGGTCGCGATGATCAATGTGCACAAGGCGATCAAAAAAGCGGGCCTGCGCTCGCGCATGCTGCTGCAGATCCACGACGAACTGGTCTTCGAGGTCGCCGACGGGGAGCGGGACACCCTGGACGCACTCGCCCGCGAACAGATGTCCTCGGCGATCACCCTTTCGGTGTCGTTGGACGTCTCGGTCGGAACCGGACGCAGCTGGGACTCCGCCGCGCACTGACCCTAGGTGATCGAAAGTACCGCCGTTACCGCGGCTTGCCATCCACCCTCGCTACTACACCTCTGAGCTGCGCGAATGATACTCGCGAGTAGGCGCGACCGGGTGACAGATGTGGTTGCTATCGAGTGAAAATCGCCCTATTCTGGTCCGCGTGCCGAATCCTGCCGACCGCCGCAGCGCCGCGCTCCATGTCGCAGACCGCGACAGCGCAGTGCTAATTCCGCTTACCGCGATGGTGGCGACTCGGCGACTTCTCGTAGTAACCCGCCGTAGCGGGGTCTGATTCGGACCGGCCCCCTCGCTGCGGGCTACTGATTACTTACTGCTGGTCCCCTCTGTCAATTGAGAAGACAATAATCGGGAAGACCTACGCACCATGACCATCCTGGCTCCTGACACCCACACGTTCATCGCCGCTGCCCCCAAGGCACTGCGCGCCGAATGCGCCGATCTGACCCCGGCGCAGTTCCACCACCGCTATTGCGAGCACTCCGGCCCGATTCGGGTCGGTGACTGGTCGCCCGCGGGCAGGCGCAGCGCTGAGTTCACCGCCACCCTGGAATTCGCCGACCACCTGCGCACGGTGATCGCCGCGGGCAGCCCGGTCGCCGCGATGACCTCGGCCCTCTACGAGGAGGGCTATCCGGTCGAGATCCTGCAATTCCACCAGCGCCGCACTGCTGTCGGCACCGCCACGTTCGTACAGTGCGAATGCGACGGCAGGCGGGGCTGGGGCGCCGCGCTGGCTGAAGACGGCGCGGAATCGACGGTCCGTGCCATGATCGCGGGCGTCAACAAACTAGGCGCCTGAGCGAGCCGAAAACACAATGGGCCGTTCACATTCCACAGAATGTGAACGGCCCGGCGGTGGCGCGAACCGGAGCTTACTGACCGGCCTGCTGCTCGGCGAGCTGCTTGCGTACCTCGTCCATATCCAGCGCTTTCACCTGGGTGACCAGATCCTCCAGCGCGGCGGGCGGCAGGGCACCCGGCTGGGCGAAGACCAGCACGCCTTCGCGGAACGCCATGATGGTCGGAATCGAGCGGATATTGGCGGCGGCGGCCAGGCCCTGTTCGGTTTCGGTGTCGACCTTGCCGTGCACGACATCCGGATGCTTGTCTGAGGAGGCCTCGAAGGTGGGGGCGAAACTCTTGCACGGACCGCACCATTCGGCCCAGAAATCGACGAGTACCACGTCGTTTCCGGTGACGATCTCATCGAAATTCTGTTGGTTCAGCGTCTGGGTGGCCATGACGTCCTCTCGTGTCGTAGTCGCCAGCTATAACGTCCGGCGCGTTATTTATCTTCCGACCGTGCCGCTATCCGCCTCGGGCGACCGGCCACTCGCGCCGCTGGTCGCCGTCCCACCGCCGGATACCCACCACGGTCGCCGAGAAATCACGATCTCTGGCGACGGCGTGGATCGCTTCGCCCAAATGCTGCGTCGGCACCCGCCTGGCCAGCGTGATATGTGGCGTCCATTCGTCGGGTCGTACATTCGCCGGTATGCCCGGGCACGGCGATACGACGGCGAAAATACGGCGTTGCAGTGCGAGCAACTGTTCCGAGGGCACCACCATCCGGACCAGGATCGGATGACGCGCACCGAAGACGAGCACGCCGCCGAGTCGTATCGGAATCGGCCGGAAGGTCAGCTGGTCCAGCACGTGATCGATGCGCGGCCAGATCTGTCTGGCCACCGCGACGGTGATATGCGGCCGGTTGGATTCGACATTTTTACCGGCCAAACTGGGAATGCCCGCATCCGCGAGCAACTGCCACTGCCGCCGGATCTCCCCATCGGCCACGTCGTCCAATAACAATTCGACCGACTGCACCATAGTTCACGAGAGGTTAGCCGTCCGCGCGGCCCGATGCGCGGTGAACACACGGCCCAGTTGTCGGAGATCGAACCGCATCGCGGGAGGATGGCCCGGTGAATCGTGATATGTCGACCATGCGACTGGGCCTCATCGAGGGTGACGGCATCGGCCCCGAGGTGGTCCGCGCCACCCGCGCGGTGGTCGACGAAGCACTCGCTGCGGCCGGTGCGGCCGCGGTCGACTGGGTTGAGTTGCCGATGGGGCAGCGCGCCATCGAAGAATTCGGCAATCCGCTGCCGGATCAGACCCTCGTGGCCCTCGACGGACTCGACGCCTGGATCCTCGGCCCGCACGACAATGCCGCCTACCCGCCCGAACATCGGATCGCCCCCGGTGGTGTCATCCGCAAACGCTTCGACCTGTACGCGAATATCCGCCCCGCGCGTGCCTTCGCCGGTATCACGGCGAGCGCTCCCGATATCGACCTGGTGATCGTCCGCGAGAACAGCGAGGGTTTCTACGCCGACCGCAATATGTTCGCCGGGTCGGGCGAGTTCCGGCCCACCCCCGACGTGGCGATGGCGGTCGGCTTGATCACCCGGCGGGCCTGCGAGCGGATCGCGCATGAGGCGTTGCGGCTCGCGGCGGCACGTCGCCAACGGGTCACCGTCGTGCACAAGGCCAATGTGCTGCCCATGACCATGGGCCTATTCCGCGATGTCTGCTATGACGTCGCCCACGCCTACCCAGGGGTCCAGGTAGACGACGAACACGTCGACGCGGTCGCCGCCCATCTGGTCCGGGCTGCGCACGACTACGACGTGTTGGTTACCGAGAACCTCTTCGGCGATATCCTGTCCGATCTCGCGGGGGAGCTGAGCGGCTCGCTCGGCATCGCCGCATCGCTGAATTGCTCGGCGACCAAGGCGATGGCCCAGGCGGTGCACGGCGCGGCGCCGGCACTGGCCGGACACAACCGCGCAAATCCGGTGGCGCTGCAACTCTCGGCGGCAATGTTGTTGCACTGGCTGAGTATTCGCGACAACAACCGTCTGTTGTCGCGCGCGGGTGAACGCATCGAACGCGCCGTCGCGGGGACTTTCGCCGCCGGAGTGGCCACCGGCGACCTGGGCGGCCTCGCCTCGACCAGTGAATTCACCGAGCAGGTCTGCGCCAGAGTGCACCGGCGTTGAACACATCGGTGGGGTCGACCAGGGACTCGACTCGTTCGAAAATCGGACCGTCCGGTGGGGCCCACCGCCGGTGGCTGAGCGTTTGCTGTGCTCGGAGTGTTTCGTACAGAACGGATAATTCTCCGCTACTGTCCAGCACGAAGCGCCACGATCGCTTAGATTGCCAAACGGGTGGTGACACCCAGGTTTCTCGAATCCGAAATGTGGAGGGCTGCTGTGTCTGTTCGATCGGTTCTTGGCAGGCGCGCCCTGCAAGCGATGTGCGTACTCGCCAGTGGTGCACTGGTGTTGACGGGCTGTAGTAACTCCGAGGACGAGTCGCCCGCGGTCGCTAAGGTTTCCGGTATCGACAAGGTCGACACAGCCGCCGCGCTGCTTCCGGACAAGATCAAGCAGTCGGGCAAGCTCGTCGTCGGAGTCAATATCCCCTATCAGCCCAACGAGTACAAGGATCCGAGCGGCAAGATCGTGGGCTTCGATGTCGACCTGATGGACGCGGTCGCGGCGACCCTCGGTCTCCAGGCCGAATACCTCGAATCCTCCTTCGAGAAGATCATTCCCGCGATCCAGGCGGGCACCTACGACGTCGGCATGTCCTCCATCACCGACTCGAAGGAACGCGAACAGAGCGTCGACTTCACCACCTACTTCAACGCGGGCAGCCAGTGGGCGCAGCAGACGGGTAAGCCGGTCGACCCGGACAACGCCTGCGGTAAGCGGGTCGCGGTGCAGGCCACCACGGTTCAGGACACCGATGAGATTCCGGCGCGCAACAAGAAGTGCGAGGCGCAGGGCAAGCCCGCCATCGACAAGAAGCCGTTCGACGAGCAGAGCGCGGCGACCAACGCCTTGGTGCTCGGCCAGGTCGACGCGATGTCGGCGGATTCGCCGGTGACCGCGTACGCGATCAAGAAGAGCGACGGCAAGATCGAGGCGGCCGGCAAGGTCTTCGACTCCGCGCCCTACGGTTGGGCCAGCCCCAAGGGGTCGGCGCTCGGCAAGGCCTTGCAAGCCGCCGTCCAGCACTTGATCGACAACGGTAAGTATCTGGAGATCACCAAGAACTGGGGTGTACAGGAAGGCGCGATCACCAAGTCGGTCATCAACGGCGCCGAGAGCTGATCCATGTCGTCATCCGAAATCACGTCGGCGCCCGGCGACAACACCGGGCCCGGCGGGCCGATCGACACGGCAGAACCGCAGCCGATCAAGGCCGTTCCACTTCGCAGGCCGGGCCGCTGGATCGCCGCGGCGATCATCCTCGCCCTGCTCGGGTTGTTCATCTACGGCGCGGCCACCAATCCCGCGTACGGATGGGGGACCTATCGAAAGTACTTGTTCGACAGCCGGATTGCCTCCGGCGCGGTGGTCACCCTCGAACTGACCGTGTTGGCGATGGCGATCGCGGTCGCGCTGGGTACGTTGCTCGCGGTGATGCGCCTTTCGCCGAATCCGGTGTTGCGCTCGACGGCCTGGATGTATCTCTGGATCTTCCGTGGCACACCGGTTTTCGTGCAGTTGGTGTTCTGGGGTCTATTCCCGTCGCTGTACAAGTCGATCCAGTTCGGAGTGCCGTTCGGGCCCGAATTCGTTCGGATCGACGTGCAGAGCCTGCAGGCCGCATTCACTTTCGCGGTAATCGGTCTCGGTCTCAACGAGGCCGCGTATATGGCCGAAATCGTCCGTGCCGGAATCAATTCCGTCGGTGAGGGGCAGCGCGAGGCCTCGACGGCGCTCGGCATGTCATGGTCGCAAACCATGCGCAGGACCGTGCTGCCGCAGGCGATGCGGGTGATCATCCCGCCGACCGGCAATGAGCTGATCGGCATGCTGAAGACCACCTCGCTGGTCACCGCTATCCCGTTGAGCACCGACCTCTATGGGCGGGCCCGCGATATCTACGGCGTGAATTTCCAGCCGATTCCGTTGCTATTGGTCACCGCCACGTGGTATCTCGCGGTTACGAGCGTGCTGATGATCGGGCAGTTCTACCTGGAGCGCTACTACTCGCGGGGTGCCTCGCGGCAGCTGACCGCCAAGCAGTTGCAGGAATTGGCCGACGCTCAGACGATTGTGAAGGCGAAATGAGCGAGCGTAGCGAGCGAACGATGGACACAGCCGCCTTCGCGGTCATGCCGGAGCCGAGCGCCAGCGAGGCGCGGGCATGAGCGCGACGACAGACAAGGTAGAGCCGGCCGGCGCAGCGCCGATGATTCGCGCGGATCGGGTGTGCAAGAACTTCGGTGCGCTGCAGGTGCTCAAGGGCATTTCGCTCGAGGTCGGGCGCGGGGATGTGCTGTGCCTGATCGGGCCGTCGGGCTCGGGTAAATCGACCTTCCTGCGCTGTATCAACCACCTCGAGCAGGTGAACGCCGGTCGGCTCTATGTCGACGGCGATCTCATCGGCTATCGCGAAAAGGGCGGCAAACTCTACGAAATGCACCCGCGCGATGCGGCAAAGCAGCGCCGCGATATCGGCATGGTGTTCCAGCATTTCAACCTGTTCCCGCACCGGACGGCGCTGGAGAACATTATCGAGGCTCCCATCCAGGTGAAGGGCATCCACAAGGCGGACGCGGTCGCGCGTGCGCACGAGTTGTTGGACCGAGTCGGCATGGGGGACAAGGCGAATGCCTATCCCGCCCAGCTTTCCGGCGGCCAGCAGCAGCGCGTCGCCATTGCCCGCGCGCTGGCGATGGATCCCAAGCTGATGCTCTTCGACGAGCCGACCTCGGCACTGGATCCGGAATTGGTCGGTGAGGTGCTCGAGGTCATGCGCGAGCTCGCCGCCGACGGTATGACAATGGTGGTCGTCACCCACGAAATGGGTTTCGCTCGTGAGGTCGCCGACCAGCTGGTGTTCATGGACGGCGGTGTGGTCGTGGAGGCGGGTGATCCGCGCGAGGTGCTCGCTGCCCCGAAACAAGAACGTACCAGGGCTTTTCTGTCCCGGCTGCTCTGAATTCAGCGGCCGCCCAAGCCGATACGGAGTTGTCCGAGCAGGACTTTCGCGGCCGGAGTGCCCGGGCGATCGCGCCGCCATGTCAGCGCGAGTTGTCCGCGCAGTTCCGGTTGGGTGATCGGCAGCGTCCGCACGCCGGATGCCGCGGCCTCTTCGGCTGTCAGCGCGGGCACCACCGCAATGCCGAGACCGCGGGCGGCGAGCCGCAGTAACAGCCGGGGGAGCGGCGGCCTCGAAGGCGATATCGGGTTCGAATCTCGCGGCGGTACAGGCGCGGTCGCAGATACCGTGTTCGGCTTCAACCGCAATATCGCACCCGCGAACTGATCGCGGCGACCGTCCCGGGCGCCTATCGTCGGGGGCGGTTCCATGCTATCTTTGTGATATCACTTTGATATTCGGAGGATGTCATGAAGCTTCGTTCGGCGTTCCACGTCAACGGCTTTCTCGTGCTGGTGTCATGGTTTGTCCTCACGCTCCTTGTCGGTGGCGGCGCCATTGCCGGATACGTCGCGTCCGCGCACAACGACAATGTGCCCGCATTGGTCGGCGCGATCATCGCGACCGTTGTTGTGGTGGTGCTACTGCTGCTGGCCACCGGGCTCACCGTGGTGAATCCCAACGAGGCCAAGGTTGTTCAGTTCTTCGGCCGTTACATCGGCTCGCTGAGCGAACCCGGTTTCTACTCCGTGGTGCCGCTCAGCGACCGCCGCGGCATTTCGCTGAAGGTGCGCAACTTCGAGACCCAGAAGCTCAAGGTCAACGACGCCGACGGCAATCCGGTGGAGATCGCGGCCGTCGTGGTCTACCGAGTGGTCGACAGCTTCAAGGCCGCCTTCTCGGTCGACGATTACGAGGAGTATGTGCAGACCCAATCCGAGGCGGCGGTGCGGCATCTGGCCACGACCCACCCGTACGACGCGCACGACCAGCACACCACCAGCCTGCGCGATGGCGCCGAGGTGGCCGAGGAATTGACCGTCGAACTGCGCGACCGCACCGATATGGCGGGCATCGAGGTCATCGAGGCCAGGATCACCCACCTCGCCTACGCACCGGAGATCGCCCAGGCCATGCTCGTGCGGCAGCAGGCAGCCCAGGTGGTCGCCGCCCGTACCCGCATCGTCGAGGGCGCGGTCGGCATGGTCGGCCTGGCGCTGGACCGGCTCGCCGAACAGGGCGTGGTCGAACTGGACGAGGAACGCAAGGCCGCGATGGTCTCGAACCTGCTGGTCGTTCTCTGCGGTGACCGTGCCACCCAACCCGTGGTCAATACCGGCTCGCTCTACTCCTGAGCCGCATGGCCGAGCGCAAGAAGATCCTGCTACGCCTGGACCCGGCGGTGCACGAGGCCATCGCCGGGTGGGCCGCCGACGATCTGCGCAGTATCAATGCCCAGATCGAGTACGCACTGCGCCTCGCGTTGAAACAAGCGGGTCGCAGCCCGAAGGCGAAACCGGCCGACGAGTAGCCGGACAGCGAGATAAGCTCTGCCGCAACGATGCCGAATTCCGACGGGTGTTCGGCATCGTCGGTGTTCGGTGCGACGATGTGTCAGTGCGCGAGTTCGTCGAGTCGGGCTAGGAAATCTGGTTGCACATCGGCGGTGACCTGGGCTCGCGCATCGGCGGCGCAGGTGCCACAGCTGCGCCGGGGATGAGCGCTTCCCGATCATCCGCTCTCGCGCGCCCGCGGTTGGGGCACATCCACCTGGCTCGATCCGACCTTCGCCGCCCTCCCGGGGTTCTGACGAGTTACCCCGGTTTGTGGGTGACGAAGATGGCGGTGCCGGGGAACAACTCACCCCGCAGCGGACTCCATTGACCCCACTCTCGCTCCAGCCATTCCGGCCAGTCCGGTTCGACGATGTCATCGAGCAGCAATCCGGCGGCAACGATCTCGCGCACCCGATCGCCGATGGTGCGATGGTGTTCGACGTAGGTCGGCGTGCCCTCGCTGTCGACCTCTATATAGGGCGTGCGGTCGAAATACGGGATCGAGGCGGTCAAACCGGCGGGCCCGGGGTCGTCGGGAAATATCCAGCGCATCGGATGGTTTACCGAGAACACCCAGCGACCGCCCGGTCGCAATACCCGGGCAACCTCGCGCATCACCAGTTCGGAGTCCGCGACGAACGGGACGGCGCCGAAGGCCGAACACGCCAGGTCGAAGGATTCGTCGGCGAATGGCAAGGCCTCCGCCCCCGCCTGTACCAGTGGCACCTGCGGCCCGCCGCGCGCCATGGCTGCGAGTCCGCGCCCGAGCATCCCCATGGACAGATCGAGCCCGATCGGCTGCGCCCCCTGTCCAGCCAGCCAGCGCGAACACGGGGCGGATCCGCATCCGATCTCCAGAATCCGCTGACCCGCGAGCTCGCCGAGGAAATGCATATCGCCCTCGTGCAGGCCCTCCGGGCACCAGATGAACTCGCCCCCGGGGGAATCCACGCCGAGAAATTCGGCGTGGGTTTCGTGGTATTCGTCGGCATCGGCGTCCCACCAGCGCCGACTGGCCCGCTGGCTGGCGGCCGAGCCGATTCTGGTCCGCGCGGTCGCGGCGGTCCCGAGCAGTGCGTTTGCCTGCGCATGACGATCTTCCGACACGCCGTCAGACTATCCCGGCGTGGCGTAGGAGACCGGTTTGCCCGGCTGGACCAAGGTCGCGTACGCTGAACGCGCGAGTGTCTTGGGTCTGCCGTACGGGTGTCATTGCAGTAACAGTCTGCGAAGGCAGCTGTACTGAAGTAATAGGGCACCCGTGCTGAGTTTCACAAGCGTTTGCGTGCGGTACGTTCATTATGTCCGTCACGTCGCGTCATCGCGGTGAGATCGCAGCGTACCGAAAGTTCCAATGTCCGCAACCGACCACAATCCGTCCGGAGCAAACCGACATATGCCCACCACCGTCACCTCGCCGCAGGTAGCCGTCAACGACATCGGCTCCGCCGAGGACTTCCTCGCCGCCATCGACGCCACGATCAAGTACTTCAACGACGGCGACATCGTCGAAGGAACCATCGTCAAGGTCGATCGCGACGAGGTCCTGCTCGACATCGGTTACAAGACCGAAGGCGTCATCCCCTCTCGCGAACTCTCCATCAAGCACGATGTCGACCCCAACGAGGTCGTTTCCGTGGGCGATGAGGTCGAGGCTCTTGTTCTCACCAAGGAGGACAAGGAAGGCCGCCTGATCCTGTCGAAGAAGCGGGCGCAGTACGAGCGGGCGTGGGGCACCATCGAGGAGCTCAAGGAGAAGGACGAGGCCGTCAAGGGCACCGTCATCGAGGTCGTCAAGGGCGGTTTGATCCTGGACATCGGCCTGCGCGGTTTCCTCCCGGCCTCCCTGGTCGAGATGCGCCGGGTCCGCGACCTCCAGCCGTACGTCGGCAAGGAGATCGAGGCCAAGATCATCGAGCTGGACAAGAACCGCAACAATGTGGTCCTGTCCCGCCGCGCCTGGCTCGAGCAGACCCAGTCCGAGGTCCGCAGCGAGTTCCTGCACCAGCTGCAGAAGGGCCAGGTCCGCAAGGGTGTGGTCTCCTCGATCGTCAACTTCGGCGCGTTCGTCGATCTCGGCGGCGTCGACGGTCTGGTGCACGTCTCCGAGCTGTCCTGGAAGCACATCGACCACCCGTCCGAGGTTGTCGAGGTCGGCAACGAGGTCACCGTCGAGGTCCTCGACGTCGACCTGGACCGCGAGCGGGTTTCGCTGTCGCTCAAGGCGACCCAGGAAGACCCGTGGCGTCAGTTCGCCCGCACCCACGCGATCGGCCAGATCGTGCCGGGCAAGGTCACCAAGCTGGTTCCGTTCGGTGCGTTCGTGCGCGTCGAAGAGGGCATCGAGGGCCTGGTACACATCTCCGAGCTGGCCGAGCGCCACGTGGAGGTTCCGGACCAGGTCGTCGCGGTCGGCGACGACGCGATGGTCAAGGTCATCGACATCGACCTGGAGCGTCGTCGGATCTCGCTGTCGCTGAAGCAGGCGAACGAGGACTACCACGCCGAGTTCGACCCGTCGAAGTACGGCATGGCCGATAGCTACGACGACCAGGGCAACTACATCTTCCCCGAGGGCTTCGACCCCGACACCAACGAGTGGCTCGAGGGCTTCGACAAGCAGCGCGAAGAGTGGGAAGGCCGCTACGCCGAAGCGGAGCGCCGCCACAAGATGCACACCGCGCAGATGGAGAAGATGGCGGCCGACGCCGCGGCCGAGGCCGCGAACGGTGGCGGCGCGTCGGGCAACTACTCCTCCGAGAGTGGTTCACAGGCGTCCTCCGGCCAGGCCGAGCCCGCTGGCGGCTCGCTTGCCAGCGACGCCCAGCTCGCGGCCCTGCGCGAGAAGCTCTCCGGCAACGCCTGATTCGTAGAGCAAATAGCGAAGGCCCCGGTCCGATCAGACCGGGGCCTTCGTGTTGCGGCGGTGTGCCCGCGCTTGGGGAGCAATCCGGGCAAGAACGATTTTCTCGACCAAGCGGTGGCGTAGCCGACGGTGCTGCAGGGCGACCTGCTCGATCTGGAACGCGGCGATAGGGTGCAGGCGGCTCGGGAGCGCGCTGGCAAGATCAAGGCGACGAATCAGCCCGAGGAGAGGGAACAGTACGCATGTGCGCAGCGAGTCCGTTCAGCGGTCTCAACCGTAGGCAGTTCCTGGCGAAGGCCGCTGCGGCAGGTGCGGTGGGCGCACTGGCGTCTTGGGCCAACCCGATCATCGAACGTGCCTATGCCGCCGATCCGGCCGGCACCGGCGGCCTCGGCGATATCGAGCATTTCGTGCTGCTCATGCAGGAAAACCGTTCCTTCGACCACTATTTCGGCACCTTGTCCGGCGTGCGCGGGTTCGGCGAGGCATCCAAGGCCTGGCAGCAGTACGGATGGACGCCTGGCGTCGGGCCGACCCCGGACGGCTTCGTGAACCCGTTCCGGCTCGACACCACCCGGGGCGCGACCCTCGACGGCGAATGCATCAACGATCTGGACCACAGCTGGGGTGGTTTGCACCGGGCCTGGAACGGCGGCGCCAACGACCAGTGGATGCCGATGTCCATCGACAGTGTTGGCCCGGCCAACGCACCTGCGGCCATGGGCTATTACCTGCGCGAGGACATCCCGATCCACCACGAACTCGCCGATGCGTTCACCATCTGCGACAACTACCACTGTTCGGTCCTGGGCCCCACCGACCCGAACCGGCTGTACTGGATCAGCGCCACCATCGACCCGGACGGTGTGGCGGGTGGGCCGCTGCTGGAGACGCCCACGCTGATCCCACAACACGTCTACAGCTGGCGGACCTACCCGGAGAACCTCTCCGAGGCGGGCGTCAACTGGAAGATCTACAACAACCGCGATGTCGGCCCGCTGTCCTCGGTGATCCTGGACGGCATGCTCGGCTGCTTCACCCAATCCACGGATCCGAATTCCGAATTGGCTCGGCGCGGCCTTGCGCCGGTGTACCCCAACGACTTCCAGGCCGATGTCGCCAATGACACGCTGCCCGCCGTCTCATGGGTGATTCCGTCACTGATCAACTGCGAACATCCCGCGCTGCCCGCCGCCTTCGGCGCGTACGGCATCGTGCAGTTGCTCGATATCCTCACCTCCAATCCGAAGGTGTGGGAGAAGACGGCGCTGATCGTCAGCTACGACGAGAACGGCGGCTTCTTCGATCACGTCACCCCGCCGACCGCACCGGCGGGCACACCGGGCGAATTCGTCACCGTGCCGCTGGATCGGGTGACGGCGTCGAAGGGTAACGCCGGTCCGATCGGTTTGGGGTATCGCGTTCCCGGCCTGGTGATTTCGCCGTACAGCCGCGGCGGGCTGGTCGCCTCGGAGACCTTCGATCACACCTCGCAGCTGCGGCTGCTGGAGACGCGCTTCGGTGTCGAGGTGCCGAATCTGACGCGATGGCGCCGCAGCGTCACCGGCGATATGACCTCGGCCTTCGATTTCGGCTCGACCCCGAACGCGGCCAAGCCGGTGCTGAGTGATCCGAAGCCGAAGATGGATGCCGCGATCGCCCAGTGCGGTCCGAATATCGCACTGGGCACCGCGACCTCGGGTGTGCCGTATCCGGTGCCGCCGAACCAGATGCCGACCCAGCAGTCCGGCTCCCGACGCCGGCCGAGCGGCATCGTGCGGGGGTAGGCGGTGTCCTCGCCTGCCGCTCCTCCAAGCATAAGAGGAAGCCGCGGATGGTGACGGACGCACGAAATGACCCAGCCCTGAGCGGGCCGGGTCATTGGAGGTCTATGGCCAAATGGGCAGCCGAAGTCAGGTGGCGGTCGCAGGTGCCCAGTACGCGGTGGCGGCAACGGAGCGTTTTCGCATGGCCGCGAAGCTGTGCCGGGCGGGGCTGATCAAAGCGGTGAACCACGATCGGCGGTGCTCGGCGAGCGCGGCCGCGACGGCGGGGTGCTTGATGCAATGCATGCCCCCTGCCTTACCGAGGCGGTGGCGACCCGCCTGGTTGATTTTGGTGCCCAATAGTTTTCCTTTGCTTGCTGGTGTTGGCCTGGATCGCCACGGCGAAGATTAGTCGAACGAAAGTGTTCGGCACAGTATTTTGCACGAGTAATTGCCTCGGCGTGTCGGAAAGTCATGGTCCAGTATCGGGAATCGAACGAAAATGTTGCGAGATGGTCTCGGCCTAGTCACGGATCGGGCAAATGGTGTTTCAGGCGGTGGAATGTGCGGCGAGAGTGGGTGTTCGAGCCGATTGAGTGAACTGCGGGCACAGGGGGTGCGTTCGGCGCGACATCGTGGATGCGAGACTGGTCGAATGTTACGGATCGGCCTCACCGGAGGCATGGGAGCGGGCAAGTCGACGGTAGCGCGGATTCTCGCCGATCTCGGCGCGGTGATCATCGATTCCGATGCGATCGCCAGGGAAGTCGTCGAGCCGGGTACCGAGGGTCTCACGGCGTTGGTGGCGGCGTTCGGCCCCGACATCCTCGCCGCCGACGACAGTCTGGACCGGCCGGCGCTGGCGGCCAAGGCATTCGGAAACGACGATGCGCGCGCGACGTTGAATTCCATTGTCCATCCCTTGGTCGGTAAACGAACCACGGAATTGATTTCGGCCGCGCCGTCGGATGCGATTCTCGTTCAAGATATTCCGCTGTTGGTGGAAAACGGTCTCGCGCCGCTGATGAATCTCGTATTGATCGTCGATGTGCCCGCGGAAACTCGGATACGCCGATTGGTGGAATTCCGGGGCGTTTCCGAATCGGATGCACGGGCGCGAATTTCGGCGCAGGCCACCGATGAACAACGCTACGCGGTCGCGGATGTGTTGTTGGACAATAGCGGCGAGCCGGGGGCCATTGATCCGGTGGTACGGCAGTTGTGGACGCAACGGCTGGTGCCATTCGAGGAGAATCTGCGCACCGCGACACCGGCGCGGCGCACGGAACTGCGCGTCGTACCCGCGAATCCGGAGTGGGCGGCACAGGCGCAGCGACTCATCGCCCGGCTGCAGGTGGCGTGCGGTCCGGCAGCATCGCGGATCGACCACATCGGCTCGACCGCGGTACCGGGACTGCCCGCCAAGGATGTGATCGATGTGCAGATCACCGTCGCGGATCTGGCGGCCGCCGACGGGCTGCGAGATGCTCTGGGGGCGGCCGGTTTTCCGGTGCGTCCGGATATCACCGGCGATAATCCGAAGCCGACGGCGGCGGATCCGACGGGCAGCGATACGGCGTTGTGGGCCAAGCGGTTTCACCAGAATGCCGATCCGGGCCGGTTGGCGAATGTGCATATCCGGGTGGCGGGTTCGCCCGGACAGGAATTCGCGTTGCTGTTCCGGGACTGGCTGCGCGCCGACGCGGCGGTGCGCGCGGAGTATCTGGAGGTCAAGCGCGAGGGTGTGGCCAAAGCGGCCGGGCTGACCAAAGAGGCGGCGACACTGGCTTATATGGATGTGAAGGAACCGTGGTTCGACGCCGCCTACGCGCGGGCCGCGGCCTGGCGCGACGGCGTCGAAGACTGAGCGGCGGTATTACAGCCAGGTCAGGGTGATGTTCAGCTTCGCGAGCCAGCGGTCCAGCGAGTAGCCGTTGGCGGCGATGCCATCGATCGCGATGGAGGCGTGCTCGATGGCCGCTCGGGCGTCGGCGAGGGTGATCAGGCCGGCACTATGCGCGGCGAGCAACTCGTCCACGTCGAGCAGTTCGGTCTCGCGTCCCGAGCGCACCACGATATCGAGGTAGTGATCCACCGACTTCCACTTCTTCGCCTCTACCTGGGTGAATTGGCCGAGGTCGAGGTAGTAGTCCTGATCGCGTCGATGTGCGGGGTGATAGTGGAAGATCGTCACCCGGATGGCGAGTGTGGGAAGTAGCCACGACTCGATGTAGTGGAACTGCGGATGATCCGAGGTGCGTGCCATGTACAGGCCCCACGGCTCGGTGCGGTACCGCTCGACCGGCCGGACGAAGCCCTTCGGGTCCGTGTTCGTCAGGTCCGCGAGGTTGAAGTACTCGACCTTGGGCCTGTGCACGTCCACTGATGGTGCCTGTGTCATGCAAACAGAATCTACCGCCGTCGCCGTCGCGTCGAGTGGTACGGCAGCGGGTGGACAGATCTCCGCTGGATCGGACTACATCCAGGTCAGGAAGATCTCCTTGGTGGCAAGCCACGGCTCGACCTCGTGTCCGTGCGCGGCCACGCCCTCCAGCGCCTTTGTCGCCCGGTCCAGGGCGCGATGTGCGTGTGCGGTATCGATCAGACCGGCCGAATGGGCGGCCAGCAGATCGTCCACCCCGCGTAGCTGGGCCGAGCGGGAGTGGCGCACCGCGATCTCGAGATACTGGTCCATGGACTTCCAGCGCTTGGGCTCGATCCGGGTGTACTCGCCGATATGCAGGCAATAGTCCAGGTCGCGGTGATGTCCGGGCTGGTAGTGCGCGATCGTCACGCGCAACCAGAGTTCCGGTAGCAGCCAGGTTTCCATGTATTGGATCCGTGGACCGCCGACGGTGCGTGCCACGTACAGACCCCACGGCTCGACGTGCACGCGGTCGATCGGGCGCACGAACCCCTTGGGATCGGTCATGGTCAGCTCGGCGATATTGAAATGTTCGATCTTCGGTTTTAGTTGGGTCGTGGTCATCGGCGATCCCGGTGCGGCGGCGGTGGTAGGTGTTTGGATCGGGGGCGCGACTCCCCGGAAGTCACGCGCAACGTAACCGGCGATACCGGTTACGGCAGGCGCGGCGGCAAGCAATGGAATCAGAGCGCTCACGCCTCCACCTCGCTGACGCTCGGCTCCGGCATGACCGCTCCTGCGGCTGTGTTTATCGACCGTTCGCTACGCTCGCTCATGGCCTCGTCCTCAGTCCGACAACCAACCCAGGCTACACCTGCTGCGGTGGGTTCGCTGCCCCTGAGAAAGAGGTGAATTTCGTTGCGGCAATAGACATTAATGTCCGTTTACCTGCCGTATAGGACAAGTAGCAGATTGTGCGTCAGCGGCGGTGCGTCGGATCGCGTAAGCGTATGTCGATTGTGATCCGGCGCGGGCCGGGCAGTCGCGGATCCGCGGGGCCGCAGAATATGTCGGTGCCTGCGCCTAGGCTGGTCACCATGGCATTCGCAACCGAAATCCCGGCGGAAGGCTACGAGGACCGGGGCACCCCGCTGGCACATTCGGAATTCCGGCCGGTCGGGGAGATCGAGCGGGCCGATGGGCACTTCCAGGTCGTCAGCGAATACCAGCCAGCCGGTGATCAGCCCGCGGCCATCACCGAGCTGGAGCGGCGCATCAAGGCGGGCGAGCGTGACGTGGTGCTGCTCGGTGCGACCGGCACCGGTAAATCGGCCACCACCGCGTGGCTGATCGAGCGGCTGCAGCGGCCGACGCTGGTGATGGCGCCCAATAAGACGCTCGCGGCGCAGCTGGCCAATGAGCTGCGAGAAATGTTGCCCAACAATGCCGTCGAGTACTTCGTCTCGTACTACGACTACTACCAGCCCGAGGCCTATATCGCGCAGACCGATACCTATATCGAGAAGGACAGCTCGATCAACGACGACGTCGAGCGGCTGCGGCATTCGGCCACCTCGAGTCTGCTCTCGCGTCGCGATGTCGTGGTGGTCGCGTCGGTCTCGTGCATCTACGGTCTCGGTACACCGCAGTCGTATCTGGATCGGTCGGTGCAACTGGATGTCGGTACCGAAATCGATCGCGACGCCTTCCTGCGGCTGCTGGTCGACGTGCAGTACACCCGCAACGACATGTCCTTCACCCGTGGTTCGTTCCGGGTGCGCGGTGACACCGTCGAGATCATCCCGTCCTACGAGGAGCTCGCGGTGCGCATCGAATTCTTCGGCGACGAGATCGATGCGCTGTACTATTTGCATCCGCTCACCGGTGATGTGGTGCGCCAGGTCGATACCGTCCGGATCTTCCCGGCCACGCACTACGTCGCGGGGCCGGAGCGGATGGAGCGCGCGGTCCGCGATATCGAGGCCGAACTCGAGGCGCGCCTGGCCGAACTGGACCGCCAGGGCAAACTGCTGGAGGCGCAGCGGCTGCGCATGCGTACCCAGTACGACCTCGAGATGATCCGCCAGGTCGGCTTCTGCTCGGGCATCGAGAACTACTCGCGCCATATCGACGGGCGCCCGGCCGGATCCGCACCCGCGACGCTGCTGGATTACTTCCCGGAGGACTTCCTGCTCGTCATCGACGAGTCGCATGTGACCGTTCCGCAGATCGGCGGCATGTACGAGGGTGATATGTCGCGCAAGCGCAACCTGGTCGAGTACGGTTTCCGGCTGCCGTCGGCGATCGACAACCGACCGCTCACCTGGGAGGAGTTCGCCGAGCGGATCGGGCAGGCGGTCTATCTATCGGCCACCCCGGGGCCGTACGAACTCGGCCAGGCCGGTGGTGAGGTGGTCGAGCAGGTGATCCGCCCGACGGGTCTGGTGGATCCGCAGGTTGTCGTCAAGCCGACCAAGGGCCAGATCGATGATCTGGTGCACGAGATCCGGCTGCGCACCGAGCGCGACGAACGGGTGCTCGTCACGACGCTGACGAAGAAGATGGCCGAGGACCTCACCGACTATCTGCTCGGACTCGGCGTCCGGGTGCGGTATCTGCATTCGGAGATCGACACGTTGCGCCGGGTCGAGTTGCTGCGCCAGCTGCGACTGGGTGAGTTCGATGTGCTGGTCGGCATCAACCTGCTCCGCGAAGGCCTCGACCTGCCCGAGGTGTCGTTGGTCGCGATCCTGGACGCGGATAAGGAGGGCTTCCTGCGCAGCAGCACCAGCCTCATCCAGACCATCGGCCGCGCGGCGCGCAATGTCTCCGGTGAAGTGCATATGTACGCGGACAAGATCACCGACTCGATGCAGCACGCGATCGGGGAGACCGAACGCCGCCGGGCCAAGCAGATCGCCTACAACGAATCGATGGGCATCGATCCGCAGCCGCTGCGCAAGAAGATCGCCGACATTCTGGATCAGGTGTATCTGGAGGCCGACGACAGTGAGGTGGCCGTCGGCGGCTCCGGCCGCAATGCCAGTCGCGGCCGTCGCGCGCAGGGCGAGCCGGGGCGGGCGGTCAGCGCGGGAGTGTACGAGGGTCGCGACGTCAAGTCGATGCCGCGGGCCGAACTCGCCGATCTGGTCAAGGAACTCACCGCGCAGATGATGAACGCGGCCCGCGACTTGCAGTTCGAATTGGCCGGTCGGCTGCGCGACGAGATCGCGGATCTGAAGAAGGAACTGCGCGGGATGGATGCCGCGGGGCTGAGTTGAGCGGCGACGTCTTGCGGCGCCGCCGGGCTCGGTATAGCTCAGCTCTGGGTGGCCATCCATTCGTTGACGCGGCGCTCGGCCTCTTCACGCGAGACATTCTCGACCTTGGTCAGCACCGCCCAGCGGTGGCCGAAGGGGTCGATAACCACGCCGAAGCGGTCGCCGGTGACGAAGGTCTGCGGCTGCTCGGCACTGCGGGCGCCGTTCTCGATGGCCCGCTTGACGACCGCGTCGACATCGGGGCAGTAGTGCACGATCGAGGTGTGTACCCATTCGCCATTGGGGGCCAGGACATTGTTGTCCGGAATGGGCATGCCCAATTGCAGCGTCGAGTCGCCGATCTTCAGTTCGGCGTGCGCGGGCTGACCGTCGGGCAGATCGTTGCGGCTGATCACCTCGGCCTCGAAAACGGTGGTATAGAACTCGATTGCCTTGTTGCCGTCGGGAACGGCCAGGAAGCAGGTGATGGAGTGGTAGCCGTCGGCGATGGGATCGACGGTGCTCGCTGTTTCGCTCATGCCGATAAGCCTGGCCGAGCGCGGCGAGCCGGTCTTGTAAGAAAGCGACAGTTGTGAGCGAGCGTCAGCGAGTGAACCATCGACACAGCGCGCGATCGCGCACGACGGAGCCGAGCGTCAGCGAGGTGCAGTCGTGAGTTCCTTGAGTCAACCCCTACGCGGCGGTCGGTTGTGTCACCGGCTCGTGTCGGGCTGGGTTGTAGGCGGTTTTTGTGCGCCAGCAGGCCCAGATGATGCGCAGCCAGGCGCGGCCGAGGGTGCGGATGGCGTGTGGGTGGCGTTGTCCACGGGCGCGGGCGCTGGTGTAGCGTTCGGCGGCCCAGGTGTCGGCGCGGCGGCTGTTGTCGATCCAGGTGTGCAGGGCTTGGCGGGCTCGTCGGTTGGTGGCGTACCGGAACGAGACGGTGTGGCTTTTGCCGGAGGCGCGGGTGACCGGGGCGATGCCGGTCTCGGCGGCGACTTGTTCGAAGCTGGTGGCGCGTTCGAGGATCGGTCCGACCTCGCCGAGGATCTGGGCCAGGTTCAACGTGCCGATGCGGGGCAGATCGGCCAGCAGCCGGGCGTAGGGGTGCTTGGCGACCGCTTCGGCGATCACGGTGTCGAGGGCGTCGATGCCGGCCTGGATCGACCGCACGATGCCGGCTTGGGTGCGGATCAGTTGCGCGACAACGGTTTCGCTGAGTCGGCTGGCGGCAGTCGGTGCCTCACGCAGCCGGGTCAGCAGCTCGGTGCCGCTGCGTCGGCCGCTGTAGCCGCGTCGTTTGCAGAACTGCTCGATGCGTGCGGGGGTGAGCCTGGCGGCGGCCTGCGGGGTCGGGTAGCGGTCCAGGAAATCCAGCCCGATCGCCGAATATGGTTGCGCGAAAATGGTTTTCCCGCCCGGCCAGTGTGTATCGAGCAGCGCGGCGAGCTGGTTGGCCGCCGCGATACGCAGCTCGAGGTGGTCACCACGCTGGCGGGTCAATGCCTGCAGCTCGAGAGTCTCGGGCAGGGTCGGGACCAATGTCGGCAGCCGGTGGCCGTCGGTACGGGCGTAATCGGCCAGCTTGAACCCGTCACCGGGATCGTTCTTCGCCCGCGCCGCACCCCAGCGGGGCCGGGCGGCGTGGAAAGCGTTGGGGTGCACCGGGATCACCGGGTGTCCGGCGGCGAGCAGCCGGTCCACGACCAGGCCGCGGGTGGTTTCGATCGACACCGGCAACTGGCTCGGGTCGCCGTGGCGGGCCAGCCGTGCCAGTGCTGCGGCGAGGCCGTCCTCGGTGTGGGGGACGGGGAACCGGTCGAGTTTGGTGCCGGCGTCGTCGATGACGGTGACGTCGTGGGCGGTCATGCCCCAGTCCCAGCCGGTGAACGCCACAGAAGGGCTCCTTCGAGGTCGAACGAGCACCTCATCGGTCACGAGGGCCGCCGCCGGAAGCTCATTAATCGGCCCTCGAACGGGCGTGTCCTTGATGCCGGTCTGCGGCCCTCGGCCCGGCGAGGCTGGCAATACTCACGATGGCCATCGAGTGGCTCGCGAACCGGGCCATGCACCCACCGGGACCGAGAGGTCACAACCCTACCTGTTCGGGCTGCAGAAGGGATGGTGCCCTAATGAGCGGCGTAGCGGACGGTCCGGTTGCGGTGCCCACGCTCGACAATGTGAAGGGCATTCTGCATCCTGACGAGCAGGCCAGACATCGGTCGCTGGCGCGGCTGCCGGCTGGGCCGCGGGTCGGGCGGTTCGTCGAATGGTATTGGTCGGTGCGTTGGGATTTGACCGGTCGGCCGCCGTACTACGCCGAGGTGCTGCCGTTCCCGTGCGTGAACGTCACCTTCGAACGCTGCGAAACCCGCACCGGCGGTTTCGTCAACGGCGTCTGTACGACGAAGTTCGTCCGGGAGCTCAGCGGTGCGGGGGAGACCTTCGGCGCACGCTTTCGCGCCGGTGGATTCGGCGCGTTCACCGGACTGGATGTCGGTGCTTTCCGGGACACCGCCGTGCCGCTCACGGCCGTGCTGCCGGAGGCCGCGGGGCTGGCCGATCGTGTATTGGCCGAATCCTCGGATATCAAGCGCCGCACCGTAATCGAGGATTTCCTGATCCGCCGGAAGGCCGCGGCGGATCCCAACTACCGACTGGTGCTGCGCATTGTCGCCGCCATGGAAAAGGACCAGGAACTGACCCGGGTCGATCAGGTCACTGATCGGTTCGATATCCCGATCCGCACATTGCAGCGGATGTTCCGGCGGTATGTCGGCGCGGGACCGAAATGGGTGCTACGCCGATACCGGCTCCAGGACGGGGCCGATCTACTCGCACGCGGGCGTATCGAAGATCTGGCCGCGTTGGCCACCGATTTGGGTTATTTCGATCAGGCGCATTTCTCGCGTGATTTCACCGCCGCAGTCGGAATGACTCCATTGGAATATGCCAAGAATTCGCTGAGATCTCGTAACGAGGTGACTTCGAAGGTCGTGACGATCAGAAAGTAGTTTGCAGGACCCGATAGCGTTCGATCAGTCGAACACGAATCGGGAATCGGCCCTGCGCATCGGCGAATGAGGATTTGGACGCGGATGTCTTGGTGTTGATCGGGCGCGTTCTATTCGTGGTGTTGTTCCTCGGTTCCGCGTCCAGGCAATCTGACGCAGGCCGATGAGATGACCGCTTATCCGCAGGGTCGCAGCCGAGAGTCGTGGTGTTGGCCGGCGGTCCTCGCCGTCGGCGGCGTCAGCGTGCTGCTCGGAGTCTGGGCCGAATTCGGGGCACTGTTGCTGGTGATCATGCTGGTGCCGACTGCATTCCTGATGCACCGGTTCTGGAAGGTGACCGATCGGGAGGCCAAGGAGGGCGACATGATCCATTTCAACAAGGATCTCGCGCTCGCCGGTGCCTCGTTGATGTTGTTCGCTTTCTTCGCGCATGTCGATGAACTCGGATTTATCATCACTGGACCGCTTTTCACCGGTCTGTAGATGCGACCGGACCTATGCCGATCGCCTCGATATTGTGCGCCGTAGAGGCGCACTCGGCATTTTCGGATCGCCTGAACTCCATCGCGGCAACCGCGGAACCGGGTGGATGGCGGCCGACCGGCCGGGTACGTTATTACCGGTCGCGGTCGGGCCGACGTGATCGGGATATGTGATGAATACCCCGGGGAGACAATAATGTTCGAGCCATTTGTGATGGCTCACGAGTCGCGGACCCGGAAGTCGGATCCGTCCAGGTCGCAAAGGCTCTGTCGCATTCGCCGGATGAACCCGTGTCATAAAAGCCGGAACATCCGCAGCGTGATGTGTTGCGATTTCTGCTATTTCCGGCCGATTTGCCGCTATGGTCGACCCCAGTCGCCGCGCCGATGCTACGACTTCACGTCGCATCGGCGCAGGCACCCGACAGCACATAGTTGGAGGAGGACGACGTGAGGGAGCGAAGCGAGCGAACCATCGGCGCGGCGCCTGCGGCGGTGATGCCGGAGCCGTGCATCAGCGAGGTGGAGGCATGACCGTCTACCGGACCATAGTCGTCGGCACCGATGGCTCGGACTCGTCGTACGTAGCTGTCGACAAGGCCGCTTCGCTGGCCGCGGCCGCGGGTGCGACCCTGGTCGTGGCCTGCGCGTACTATCCGAGCGACGATCGCGATGTGGCCGCCGCGGCCGATGTGCTCAAGGACGAGGCATACCAGGTGCGCGGCTCCGCGCCCACCAACGAAATCCTGCGCACCGCCCGCGACCGGGCGATTGCCGCGGGCACCACGGAGATCGTCGAGCGCGCGATCGTAGGTGAGCCCGTCGAGTCGCTGCTCGCGCTCGTCAAGGAGGTCCAAGCCGATCTGTTGGTCGTCGGCAACCGTGGCCTCAACACCTTGGCCGGCCGGTTGCTGGGTTCGGTGCCCTCGGATGTGGCGCGTAAGTCCCGTTCGGATGTGCTGATCGTGCACACCGTCAGATAAGCGGCAAAGCCGAAACGGCAGCCGCGCATTCCTCGCCGAATGCACGGCTGTCGTCTTTCTCGTCAGTCCGGCGCGCCCGCCAATCCCGCCCGCAGCACCGATGGCAGCTCGCCGGTGTACACCACCCCGAGCCGCTGGGTTGCTCGGGTCAGTGCCACGTACAGATCGTTCAACCCGCGCGGTGATTCGTCGAGGATGCCCTGTGGCTCTACCAGATAGACCGCGTCGAATTCCAGGCCCTTGACCTCGTGCACCGTCAGCACCCGGACGGATTCGCCCACCAAATCGGCGAAGTCCGTGACCAGCTTGTGCGGTGTGATGACCGCAGTGGTACCGGGGCCGGTCTGCGCGGCTACCAATTGCGCTACCGCACTATGCAATTCGCTCGCATCGACGGCATGGGCGTGCGGGCGCACTCCCGTCTCGCGCACCGACCGCGGCGCCGCCGCATCCGGATCTATTTCGGTGAGCACATCGGCCGCGACCGCCATGATCTCGGCGGGGGTGCGGTAGTTCACGGTCAACTCGGTGAGCTTCCACCGTTGTGCCACATAGGGTTCCAGCATTCGCTGCCAGGACGAGGCGCCCGCCGGATCGCCGGTCTGCGCGACATCGCCGACCACCGTGACCCACCGGTTCGGGATGCGGCGCATCACCATACGCCAGGCCATTTCCGAAAGTTCTTGCGCCTCATCGACGATCACATGGCCGTAGGTCCAATTGCGATCACCCGCCGCGCGCTCCGCGGTGGTTTGCCGATTGCGCACATCCTGACGTGCGGCCAGCTGGCTGGCGTCTATCAGGTCGTAGGCCATCAGGATCTCCGGATCGAGGTCGTCCTCGAGATCCTGTGGTGCCGAACCGGTCAGGATGTCGAGTGCGTCCTGGGCCTCGGCCAATTGCGCCCGCCAGCGGCGACGGGCGCGTTCGCGTTCCTCGGTGTCGTCGATGCCGAGCAGTTCGGCGAGTTCGTCGAGTAGCGGTGCGTCCGGCGCGCTGAATTCGCCGTTGTCCGAACGCGCGAGTTCGGCTCGGTCGGCTGGATCCAAACTGCTCGCGGCCCGGTCGAGTCGCTTCGGATCGGCCAGCAGATCCGCGAGCACCTCCTGCGGCGACAGGATCGGCCAGAGCTTGCCGATGGCCGCCTGGATCTGCGGATCGGCGCGCATTTCGTCCCGAATCTCGGCGAGGTCGGTGCGGCTGAGCAGACTTTCCTTACCCGCCCCGTCGGCTCCGCCTCCTGCTATCCCCGGGTGGCCGCCGGACAGATCCGCGCCCATGGTCTGGGCCAGTTGCTCGGTGAGTGCGTCGATGACCGAGGAGGCGAAGATCGGCCGGGCGAGATTGTGCGGGCGCCGCGATGAGCGGGCCCGGCCGCGCGCCTTGGTGGCGATCTTGCGATCGAGGGTGACCGGGTAGCCGTCGAAGGTGAGCCGGACCGGCTCGGACGGCACCTCCTGGCGGTCGCGCACCGCCTGCTTGAGCACCTCCAGCATGGCCAGTGAGCCCTTGACCTCGCCCGCGCGCAGCGAATCCTCGCGGGTTGCCTTCACTCCCGGGTACAGATCGCCGATGGTGGACAGCAGCACGCCGGTCTCACCGAGCGAGGGCAGCACTTGGCTGATGTAGTCGAGGAAGGTGGCATTCGGACCGATGATCAGCACACCGCTCTTGGCCAGCTGCTGGCGGTAGGTGTAGAGCAGGTAGGCCGCCCGGTGCAATGCGACGGCGGTCTTGCCGGTGCCCGGACCGCCCTGCACCACCAGCACGCTTTTGTGCTCGGAGCGAATAATCGCGTCCTGCTCGCTCTGGATGGTCTCGACGATGTCGTTCATATGGCCGGTGCGGGCAGCATTGAGCGCCGAGAGCAATGCGTTTTCGCTGCCGACCCCGCCCTCGCCATCGGTCACACCCGCGGTCCGGGCGGCATCGAGGTCCAGGTACTCGTCATTGACGGCCGTGACCCGCCGATTGCGGGATCGGATATGTCGACGCCGGATCACCCCGTCCGGTGCGGCGGTCGTCGCGAGATAGAACGGCCGGGCCAGCGGCGCGCGCCAATCCAGCAGCAGCGTCTCGTAGTCGTCCTTCTCGTCGAGGATGCCGAGCCGGCCGATATAGCGGTATTCGCCTTCCTGGTCACCGTCGAGGTCGATGCGGCCGAAGCACAGGCCGTGTTCGGCGGCGTCGTACTTGGCCAGATCCTCGGAATAGAGTTGGCTGAAGGATTCGCGTTCGGTGCGAGCCTGCGGGGTGCCACCGGTTTCCAGCAGGACGGTGCGCAGCCGATTCGTGGCGTAGCGGCGCATATCGTCGAGTCGTTCATAGAGCACGGACAGGTAGGCCTGCTCCTGGTCGATCTCGCGGTTCCGCTCGGGCGCGCCGTCGTGCGCGGCACGATCCTGAGTGAGGCGGTCGGGCAAACTGAACTCCTTGTCACCGCGATGAGCCGGTGCACACGCTGGTCACGGTGCACGCGAACGCCATTGAAAACAGAGTTTTCGAGTTTACTGGTGGTCCGGCGGGCTCGCCGTAACCGCAGGTAGCGGGTTCGTGGCCAGGACCGGTGTGAAATGTTGGACGACGGGGAATGGTTCGTAGAAGTGGTGTAGCAGTTGCTTCCAGCGCTGATACCCGGCGGATCCGCGGAAGCCATCCACATGGTCGCTCAACTGTTCCCATCCCACCAACAGCAAATAGGTATGGGGCGCCTCGACGCACCGCGACAGCGATAGCGAACCGAAGCCAGGCATATTCTCGATGATCGGCCTGGCCTGGGCAAAAGCCGCCTCGAAGGCTGCCGCTTCGGCGGGACGGACGGGCAACAGCGCGTGTTCGATGATCATGCGAAAAACCTTCAGGAAGCGTGTGTGTTATTCGGTCTGCGGCCCAGGCTGGTGGCTTCCCGGTGCGCTGTCGGCTTGGCACGATACATCGCCAGATCGGCGTCGTGCAGCACCACCTCGGGCGTGCGGCGATCGCCCTCTGCGAGTTCGGTCACGCCGATGGAGGCGTTCACCTCGATCCGGTGCCCGCGCGCGATGATCGGCTCGGACGTGGTCGAGCGCAGTCGCAGGATCAGGGAGTCGAGATCGATGCGGCGGGTCCGGCCGGACAGCAGCACCAGGAATTCGTCGCCACCGAGCCGGCCGACCAGATCGGTGCCGCGCAGCGCGCGCTGCAACCGCTGCGCCACGATCTGCAGCACGGTATCGCCGATCGCGTGGCCCAGGGTGTCGTTGATCGCCTTGAAGCCGTCCAAATCGATGAACAGCACCGTCGAGACCGGCAGATCCTCGCTGGCGGCGAGCGCATTGGCGAGCTGGGACAGGATCAGCGAGCGGTTGGCCAGGCCGGTCAGCGAATCGTGCGTGGCCTGAAACTCCAATTGCCTTCGACTGGCCCGGAATTCGGTGATATCGGCGAAGGACGACACCGCGGGGGAATCCGGATCGCCCGGATTGAGCAGTCGCGAACTGCCCGAGAGCCAGCGGCGCTGACCGTCGTGGCGGTCGACGCCGAATACGTAACCGGTGATCGTCTCGCCGGTCGCCAGGGTGCGCGCGACCGGATGCCGGCTCGCCGGTAGCGGCTGGGCATTGGCGTCGAGCAGAATCAGCGGCAGTTCGTCGATGGTGGCGCCCACGAGTTCGCCGGTGCGTTCGTCGGTGCCGAAGATCCGCACAGCCGCTGGATTGGCGGTTTCGATGCGGCCGTCGCGATCGATCACCACCACGCCCTCCTCCAACTGCGAGACCACGGTGGTGAAGTGCTGTTCGGCCCGGCGCTGTGCGGCCTCCGCGGCGCGCTGGGCGGTGAGATCGTGGATGACCACCTGATAGGCGAGACGGTCATGCCATGGGGTGAGTACCGAAACCGTCTCGACCGGGACGATCTCGCCATCGACCCGGATGAGCTGCATTTCGGTCGGATCGGAGGCGGCGCCGGTGGTGGTCAGCTGCTCGATGCGGTCCACCATGCCGGGCACGGAAGCGGGATGGACGAATCGGGTCAGCGGCTCGCCGATCAGCTGATCGGTGCTCTCGGCGCCGAGCATGCGCGCGGTGGCAGGGTTGGCGTAGACGACGATGCCGCGCTCGTGCACGACGATCCCGTCCGGGGTGTGTTCGACCAGGGACCGGTAGCGCTGAGCCAGTTGCTCGGCGTCGGCTGCCTTGTCCTCATCCACTCGAACCCCCGATCGTCGACCCAATCATGGCCATTGGAACATGGGATTATTCTGGCATCGACGTGTGCAAGATCACATCGTCGACGTTATTGTTTCGCTCACAGTCCCGGCGCTCGTCGGCCGCTATGTGGTGATCATTGCACCCGGGGCTGTGAATATGCTCGAGCCGAACGTCGCTTCGGCTCCGGGAGTCGGCTCGCGAGGCGGTCGCCGACGCGTCCGCGCGTGGTTGGCGACCGGGCCGCGCCGTCGGTGCGTTGCACGCGATCGTGCTCGGCGACGTCGGCGACTGGCGCGACTTCTATCTGGTCGATGACGGGCACCGGGACTACCCGCGACTACTGCCCTCCACTTACGGTAGCGGCACCGACCAGGACAACTTCGTGCCCGGCATGGCCTCTGTTTCGTGGATATCCGTCACCGCGGGACCGATGGTGAACTGCCCGTCCGATTTCTCGGCCCGCTGTTCCAGATTCCGCAATCCGCCGCGGATCACGTGATGCGGAATGCCCCAACCGTCATCGGTGACGACGATGGTCAGATCATCGGCCACGCTGATCTGCACCGAGACGGTCGACGCACCGGAATGCCGTACCGCATTGCTCACCGCCTCACGCACCACCGCCTCCGCATGATCGGCCAACTCGGCCTCCAGCACCGACAGCGACCCGGTCACCTGCACGGTGGCCCGCAGCGGCGAATCGGTGGTCTGCTGGCGCACCGCATCCTCGATCCGCTGCTGCAATTCGATTCTGCCGGCGTGCAGGTCGAAGATGGCGGTCCGGATATCCTGGACCACCTCCTGCAGCTCATTGATGACAGTCGAAAGGTGTTGGCGCACTTCGGGTGCCTCGGCGCGTGGTAGCGCGCTCTGCAGGGTGAGTCCGACGGCGAACAAGCGCTGGATCACATGATCGTGCAGGTCACGGGCGATGCGGTCGCGGTCGGCGAGGATATCGAGTTCGCGCATCCTGCGCTGGGTTTCGGCCAGCTGCATGGCCAGTGCGGCCTGGTCGGTGAAGCCGTTGGTCAACTCGACGAGTTCGTCGGTGTAGGGCGGTGAGCCGATGGGACGCACGGTGACCAGCGTGCCGAGGGTGGCCTCAGGTGTGCACAGCGGCAGGATCAGCGCGGGCCCGACGTCATGCAGTGGTACGCCGAGATCGATCAGGGCGGCGTCGTCGAAGCGCAGCGGCGTGCGGCGGGTGAAGGCTTCGCCGAGTGCGGTGCCCTCGGCGGCCACGGTCAGTCCGTCGAATCCGCGGCCCGGCCCGGACCATTGCGTGATGACGAGTTCGGCGACCGCGGCGAGTTCGAGTTGCGGTACCGGGGTGCTGGCCAGAAACGATTGATGGGAGCCGGTCAGGGTGCGCGCGTGGTCGACGACGTGGGCGAGCACCCGATCGGGTTCGGTGCCCGCGAGGAATTCCGTGGCGATATCGCGGGTCGCCTCGATCCAGGCCTGTCTGGTGCGCGCCGATTCGTAGAGTCTGGCGTTGTCGACCGCGATCCCGGCCGCGGCCGCCAGCGCCTGTACGAGCACATCGTCGTCCTCGGTGAACGGCTGACCGTTGGCCTTCTCGGTCAGATAGAGACTGCCGAAGATCTCGTCGCGGATGCGCACCGGGACGCCAAGGAAGGTGTGCATCGGCGGGTGGTGTTCCGGAAAGCCCACGGACGCTGGGTGTTTCGAGAGTTCGTCGAGGCGCAGCGGTCTGGGTTGAGTGAACACCTCACCGAGTACGCCGTGTCCGGCGGGCGGGCGGCCGATGCGCTCCCGGATGGCATCGTCCATACCCTCGTCGAGGAATTGGATGACCTGCTGGTCGTGCCCGCGCACTGCCAGCGCGCCGTAGCGGGCGTCCACCAGGCTGGTGGCGGTATGCACGATGGCGCGCAGCGTTTCCTCGAGGTCGAGGCCGGAGGTGACGGTCAGCATCGCCTCGACCAAGCCGTCCATCCGGTCGCGTGAATCGATGATCAGCTCGACGCGTTCCTTGACCTCCGACAGCAGCTCCCGGAGCCGGAGTTGCGATATCGTGCCGCGTACCGGATAGCGGCCGCTGCCCAGCTCTTCGGTCATGACGGCATCCTGTCCTGGCAGGCGCGTAACCGCGCCTACGCCAGTCTAATTGGTGGATCGAGGACTTTCGGCTCTGTTCGCGGGAGCGTAGCGGTGATGGCATGGTCGCACACCGGGAATAGAAAGTAGGGAAGTCCTATGAATTCGCCGTTGGGTTCTTCGGAGCTGTGGGCCACCGCCGCCGATCCCGAACTGGCCGTGACCACCCGGGGAGCGGTGCCGCCCGCCGATGTGACCAGGGCGATGCGGGGGATCGGTCGCGTACTGCGCCGGCACCACCTCGACGCGTCGGCACGGGTGCGGGTGACCGTGCCGGTGGATTCTGACGAACCCACGTTGGTGCAGGCCAACATTCGCATGCACGATACACCGACCCGGGTGCAGGTCACCGGTCCGCGCGGCTTCGCGGTGACCTTCGCCGTGGAGCGGCTGGACCGACAGATCGCCCGGTTGGCGACCAAACAGTCCCGCGAGTGGCCCGATCCGGCGCGTCCGCCCCTGGCCAGGGTCACCGAGCCGCGCCCGGTCGTGCGGCGCAAGCACTGCGCGTTGCTGACCGGTACGCCTGCCGAGGCGACAGCGGTAATGGATGCGATGGACTACGACTCCTACCTGTTCAGCGATACCGAAACCGGTGAGGATGCCCTGGTGAGCTGGGCGGATCCGCTCGGCGTCCGGCTGACCAGGCAGCGCACGACCCAGGCGCCGCAGGATCGACCGGATCGGCCGCTCACGGTGAATTCCCTACCTCTGCTGATGGATTCGTATCCGGCACCGACTCTGCTCGAGGAGGCGGCGGTGACCTGGTTGTGCCGTAACGGGCTGCCGTTCCTGTTCTTCACCGATGCCGACAGCGGTCGCGGCCGACTGCTGTATCGCCGTTACGACGGCGATCTCACCATCGTCATTCCATCCGAAATTCGCTAGCTCTCAAGCAGTTTGGAGGCCAGCACCGCGGCCTGGGTGCGCCGTTCCATGCCGAGTTTGGCCAGCAGCCGGGAAACGTAATTCTTGACAGTCTTTTCGGCAAGGAACATGCGCGCCGCGATTTGTCGATTGGTCAATCCCTCGCCGAGCAGTGCGAGCAGTCTGCGTTCTTGTTCGGTGAGGCCGGCCAGCGGTCCGTCGTTTTCGGCGCTGGGACGCAGCCGGGCCTTCAGTGCGGCTGCCGCGCGGTTATCCAACAGCGAACGGCCCGCGCCGACATCTTTGATCGCCGCGGCCAATTCCATGCCCTTGATGTTCTTGACGACATAGCCGCTCGCGCCCGCCGATATCGCGTCCAGCATGGTGTGTTCATCGGTGTAGGACGTCAGAATGAGGCAACGCAAATCGTTGATTTCCGCGAGCAGGTCGCGGCACAGCTCGATGCCGTTCCCATCGGGTAGTCGGACGTCCAGTACGGCGACATCGGGTCGCAGTGCGGGAATGCTCGCCATGGCGTCGGCGACATCGCCGGCTTGGCCGATCACGGTGAGTTCCGGATCGCTTTCCAGCAGGTCGACGAGGCCGCGTCGGACGATCTCGTGGTCGTCGACGAGGAACACTGTGATCACGCGACCTCCTTTGCGGTGCAGGGGATCTCGTGCATCCCCGGCGTCTGGCCCTACCCGACAAGGTAGCCTGTGGCGGGCCGTATCGGTATATCGGATGCGACAATTTCGAGTAATGGCTGATCGAATGTACCGGCGCGCAATATCGAAACGCCGGGAAAAACCGACCGATCGAATGGCATTGTGTGAATCGGGGTTCCAGGTATGCTGATGCCGAAGTCATTCATAGAGGGATTCGGCAGCGTGGCCTTGGAGGGCCCAATGCAAAGGTGTCTCGAACAATGACATATTCAGCGACGCTCGATTTCGGCAATATTTTCGGTCCGCCGCAGAGCTGTCCCGATTGCGGTTCGCGGGGTATCGGCACCTTCGTCGACCACCGGGATACCCTGTTCCGGTGCTGCGAATGCGGCGTGCAATGGCGGTTCGCGCAGGGCCGCGCCATTCGGGAGATGCCCGTTATCGAATCGGAGCCGGGACCCGAAGCAGTAGGGACATGTCCGTGAAGATCGGGCCGATCGCACCACACACCGGTTCGGACTGGTCGGCGGTGGCTACCGCTACCTGGTCTTCGTCGGTGGGGTGAATGCGGAGCAGGGCGCACCAGGCGGCCCGGTCGGCGCGCCGAAAACCGGTGACGATCACCAAGATCCATCAGCCGCGGGAGTGGCGCCTCTACACTGAGCGGGTGCGTCCACTGATGGGAGCCGACGACCCCGAAGCGCACGAGGAGCCATTGGCGCCTCGGGCAGAGCTGGTGCGGTACGCCGATGCGCTGGACCGGATCGCCACGATCGACCGACTGGTCCGCCGCCGGGCCGCGCAGTGCCGGTTCGACCGGCTGCCGTTGGCCGGCGACCACGAACGGCCGTATCGACGCATCCTGACCGGTGCGCGGACGAGCCGGGCCCTGTGGCCCACCCCGGTCGCTTGACGAGCCCCTGGGGGGACGGCGCCGATCTCGGGGCGCCACGTGCGGTCGCCGGGGTCACTCTGGTCGAGGGCTCGACCTTCTGCATCAGTGAGGACGGCGGTGGCATCAGCCCGAATCGGGCCGAGGGCTTGTTCGTGCGCGACACCAGGGTGCTGTCACGGTGGCGGCTGACCATCGACGGGTTGGCGCCGCAGCCACTCGCGGTCCAGCACACCGAGCCCTTCAGCGCGACGCTGCTGGCCAGGACCCCGCCGCGGCCCGGACGTGCCGACAGCACGGCACTGGTGACCATCGCGCGGTATGTCGGCGACGGCATGCGCGAGGACGTGACCGTGCGCAATCTCTCCGGTGCGGCGATCAGCTGTGTGGTCGTGCTGGAGCTCGATGCCGATTTCGCCGATCTGTTCGAAGTGAAGGAGGGGCGGATCGGCGGCAGCGTGGTGGTCACCAAGAGCAAGTCGACAGCGGGCGCGGTCGAGATCAGCCGGACCGATCTGCCGCTGGCGGTGACGGTCAGCGCCGCGGGGGCGACCGCCGTCGACCGCGAATTGCGGTGGCAGGTCGATCTGCGCGGACGCGGGGAATGGTCGGTATGTATCCAGTACCAGCCCACGCTCGGATCGGTGGTGACGCCGCGGCATGTGTGTGGAAATCCCATATCGCACAGTGCGCCCGCACTGCGGATGCGTGAATGGTACGAGAATTCGCCGTCGGTGCACACCGAGGATCAGACGCTCGCCGCGGTATTGCGGCGCGCGGTCGTCGATCTCGGCGCGCTGCGCATCTTCGACCCCGGTCATCCGGAGCGCGCGGTGGTCGCCGCGGGTGCACCGTGGTTCATGGCGCTGTTCGGGCGGGACTCACTGCTCACCTCGTGGATGGTGCTGCCGCTGGACCGGCGACTGGCCGTCGGCACGCTGCAGAGTCTGGCGGGCCTGCAGGGCACCGAGGTTCGCGCCGTGACCGAGGAGCAGCCGGGGCGGATCCCGCATGAGGTGCGGTTCGGGCGGGCCGCGACACTGCTGCTCGGTGGCGACACCGTGTATTACGGAACCGCCGACGCCACGCCGCTGTTCGTGATGCTGCTCGGTGAGTTGCATCGGTGGGGACTGGATGCCGAGACCAGGGACGAACTGCTGCCACACGCGGATCGGGCGCTGGAGTGGATCGAGCACTACGGGGATGCCGACGGCGACGGATTCGTCGAATATCAGCGCGCCGCCGACCACGGCTTGGCGAATCAGGGCTGGAAGGACTCCTGGGACGGGGTGAACTTCGCCGACGGCCGACTGCCGGAGGCGCCGATCGCGCTGGCCGAGGTGCAGGGGTATGTGTACGCGGCGTATGTGGCGCGGGCGGCGCTCGCGGCCGATATGGGCGATCACCCGACCGCGGACCGGTTCCGTGCCAAGGCGGCCGCGTTGAAGGAAGCGTTCAACAAGGCGTTCTGGTTGCCCGAGCACGGTTGGTACGCCATCGGTCTGGATGGTGACAAACACCCGATCGACGCGCTGACCTCGAATATCGGGCATTGTCTGTGGACCGGGATCATCGACGCGGACAAGGCGGGGTCGGTCGCGGATCACCTGCTGTCGCCCGAGATGTTCAGCGGATGGGGGATCCGCACGTTGGCGACCAATATGGGTGCCTACAACCCGGTCAGCTACCACAACGGATCGGTGTGGCCGCATGACAACGCGATCTGCGCTGCCGGACTGATGCGCTACGGCTACACCGGGCATGCCAACCGCGTGATCGATGGGGTGCTCGACGCGTCGACTCGCTTCGGTTATCGACTGCCCGAGCTGTTCAGCGGTTTCGACCGCGCGGAGTTCGACGCGCCGGTGCCGTATCCGACCTCGTGCTCGCCGCAGGCGTGGGCCTCGGCGGCGCCGCTGCTTTTCATGCGGAGTATGTTGCGATTGGAGCCGGGCAGCGGGTCGGCGTCGGTCGCGCCCGTGGTGCCGGATCGGTACCTGCCGCTGCGGGTGAGCGGGGTCCGGGTGGGGTCGGATGTGCTCACCGTCACCGTGGACAATGCGGGCTGGCAGCTCAGCGGATTGGCTGGAAAGCTGCGTCGATCCGACTCCTGACCTGGACCGATGCCCCAGGGTGCTCGGCGCGCGACGAAACTTGTCGGTGGGTCGGCCTAGCATGGCGCTGGGGGTATCACGTCTGTTGGACCGACACGATCGAGAAGGGACCACCTGGTGGCGGAACGCCTCACTGTGCGCGGAGCTCGGGAGCACAATCTCAAGAGCGTCGACCTCGATTTGCCCCGTGACAGTCTCATTGTGTTCACCGGTCTATCCGGTTCGGGCAAATCCAGCCTCGCCTTCGACACGATCTTCGCCGAGGGGCAGCGCCGCTATGTCGAATCGCTGTCCGCGTACGCGCGCCAATTCCTCGGGCAGATGGATAAGCCGGACGTCGACTTCATCGAGGGACTTTCGCCCGCGGTATCGATCGACCAGAAGTCGACCAATCGCAACCCCCGATCGACGGTCGGCACCATCACCGAGGTCTACGACTACCTGCGTCTGCTCTATGCGCGCGCCGGCACTCCGCACTGCCCGGTCTGCGGTGAGCTGATCGCCAAACAGACTCCACAGCAGATCGTGGACCAGGTGCTCGCCATGGAGGAGGGCATCAAATTCCAGGTGCTCGCGCCGGTGGTGCGCACCCGCAAGGGCGAATTCGTCGACCTGTTCGACCAGTTGAACACCCAGGGCTATTCGCGTGTCCGGGTCGACGGCGTGGTGTATCCGCTCACCGATCCGCCGAAGCTGAAGAAGCAGGAGAAGCACGACGTCGAGGTCGTGGTGGACCGGCTCCAGGTGAAGCCGAGTTCCAAACAGCGCCTTACCGATTCGATCGAGACCGCGCTGCGGTTGGCCGACGGCATAGTAGTACTGGACTTCGTCGACCGCGACGAGCACGCCCACGATCGGGAGCGCCGGTTCTCCGAACGCCTGGCCTGTCCCAATGGCCACCCGCTCGATATCGAGGATCTCGAACCGCGCTCGTTCTCGTTCAACTCGCCCTACGGCGCGTGCCCGGACTGCACCGGACTCGGCGTCCGCAAAGAGGTCGATCCGGATCTGGTGGTGCCCGATCCCGAATTGAGCCTGGCCGAGGGCGCGATCGCACCGTGGTCGCGCGGACAGACTGCCGAATACTTCACCCGGCTGCTGTCGGGTCTGGCCGAATCCAACGGATTCTCCATGGATACGCCGTGGCAGGACCTGCCGCTGAAGGCACGCAAGGCGGTGCTGGAGGGCAGTTCGGATCAGGTGCACGTCTCCTACACCAACCGGTACGGCCGCAAGCGTTCGTACTACGCCGATTTCGAGGGCGTGATGCCGTTCCTGCAGCGGCGCATGGAGAGCACCGAATCCGAGCAGATGAAGGAGCATTACGACGGGTACATGCGCGATGTGCCGTGCCCGGTGTGCAACGGTGCTCGGCTGCGTCCGGAAATTCTGGCTGTCACCATCGCCTCGGGCGGTGAGCAGAAGTCCATCGCCGAGGTGAGCGAGTTGTCGATCGGTGATTGCTCGGCATTCCTGAACGCATTGACGCTGGGGAAGCGCGAGACCGCCATCGCCGGGCAGGTGCTCAGGGAAGTGCAGGCGCGGCTCGGCTTCCTGTTGGATGTCGGACTGGAGTATCTGAGCCTGTCGCGGGCCGCGGCGACGCTGTCCGGTGGTGAGGCACAGCGGATCCGGTTGGCGACCCAGATCGGATCCGGGCTGGTCGGGGTGCTGTACGTACTCGACGAACCGTCGATCGGTCTGCATCAGCGGGACAACCGGCGTCTCATCGAAACCCTCACGCGGCTGCGGAATCTGGGCAATACGCTGATCGTGGTCGAACACGACGAGGACACCATTCGGGCCTCGGACTGGGTGGTCGATATCGGTCCGCTGGCCGGTGAGCACGGCGGTGAGGTCGTGCACAGCGGCCCGTATCGCGAACTGCTCACCGACCCGAAATCGCTGACCGGTGCGTATCTTTCGGGCCGCGAGCGCATCGAGGTGCCGATGGTGCGGCGGCCGGTCAGCAAGAAGCGTCAGCTCACCGTGGTCGGTGCGAACGAACACAACCTGCGCAATATCGACGTCAGCTTTCCGCTCGGCGTGCTCACCGCGGTCACCGGTGTTTCCGGTTCCGGTAAGTCCACGCTGGTCAACGACATTCTGGCCACCGTGCTCGCGAACAAGCTGAACGGTGCGCGGCAAGTGCCTGGTCGGCATGCCCGGATCAACGGCCTCGATCATCTGGACAAGCTCGTGCAGGTGGACCAGTCGCCCATCGGTCGGACGCCGCGCTCGAATCCGGCTACCTATACCGGCGTATTCGACAAGATCCGGACCCTGTTCGCGGCGACCACCGAGGCGAAGGTGCGCGGCTATCAGCCCGGCCGGTTCTCGTTCAATATCAAGGGTGGTCGCTGCGAAGCATGCTCGGGCGATGGCACATTGAAGATCGAGATGAACTTCCTACCGGATGTGTATGTCCCGTGCGAGGTCTGCCACGGTGCCCGGTACAACCGGGAGACCCTCGAGGTGCACTACAAGGGCAAGACCATTGCCGAGGTGCTCGATATGTCGATCGAGGAGGCCGAGGGGTTCTTCGAGCCGATCACCTCGATCCACCGCTACCTCAAGACCCTGGTCGACGTCGGCCTGGGCTATGTGCGACTCGGCCAGAGCGCGCCGACCCTCTCCGGTGGTGAGGCACAGCGCGTCAAACTGGCGGCCGAACTGCAGAAGCGCTCCACCGGACGCACCGTCTACATCCTGGACGAGCCGACCACCGGCCTGCACTTCGAGGACATCCGCAAGCTGCTGCTGGTCATCAATGGCCTGGTGGACAAGGGCAATACCGTCATCGTCATCGAGCACAACCTCGATGTCATCAAGACCTCCGATTGGGTGATCGATATGGGTCCCGAGGGTGGCTCCGGCGGCGGCACAGTGGTTGCCGAGGGCACTCCGGAAGACGTTGCCGAAGTAGCGCCGAGCTACACGGGCCAGTTCTTGAAAGAGGTCCTGTCGCTGCCCGCCGCGACCGCGCCCAAGGCCCCGGCCAAGAAGACGGCGGCGAAGAAGGCCCCGGTCAAGAAGGCCGCCACCAAGGCCACGGACAATTCCGCGGCCACCGAGGCGACGGCTACCAAGATTCCGGCGCCGAATGCCGCCGCCGCGAAACGCGCAGCGCGAAAGGCCGCCGCGCTGCGCTGATCTCGTCGGGACCTGTTGTCTCTGCCGCACACCGGCTACCGGCTGTAACAGCCGTCTCGGAATCAGTCGAGTAGCCGCCGCAGCAGAGTCAGCGACGCCGCTACCTGCTTTCGCTCGGCGCGCTGAGCCGGTCGCCGATGAGTTCGGCAAAGTGTTCGTGGCCGGCTGAGCGGCGTTCGGCGAGAATTGCGCGGCCGTTCTCGGTAAGGGTCAGAAGTTTGCGGCCCAGATCGTTGCTGTCGGTGGTGCGGCGCGGTAGCCCGCGGTAGACGCCCGCTTCGAGGCGTGGCACAAGTGGTATGCCTCAGCGGTTCGCGATGGTGTGGATCAGTTCGGCGAGTTCCTTGTATCGGGACCACATCGGCCAATGGCCGGTGGGCAGATCGATGTATTCGGCGTCGATTTCGGCCAATTCGGCGAACATCGGTTCCTGACCGGCGTCGCGGAGTTGTTTGACCAGGCACGCGGTAATGCTGCAGCAGATCACCGTCGTCGGGATGACGCGGCGTGCGCGGGAATCGCTCAGCCGCAGGGGAGCGGCGGCGACTCCGGCGGGTTCGGAGACGGCGCGTTCGCGGAATCGGGCGAGGGATACTTCGTCCAGTCCGGTGAGACTATTGCCGTCGGCCTCCAACTGATCCCAATCCGGCAGTGCGAGTTCGCGAACGGTCGCGTCCAATGCGGAATTGAGGATGAAGCCATTGGGTAGCGGGGCGGCGTCGACATAAATGCCGCGGCTGAAGCGTTCCGGCGCGATATCGGTGGCGAGATAGGCGGCCGCCGCGCCACCGGAGTGCGCGACGACCACTGCTTCGTCGGAGGCGATCTCGTCGAGGATGGCCTGCGCCTGCGTTTCCAGGGTCGCGTCCAGCCGGTCGTCATCGACCGGATCCAGTCCGGGCAGGGTCAGGGCCGACACATCGTCACCCCGGGCGCGCAGATCGGCCGCGACGTCGTCCCACGCCCACGCGCCGAGCCAGAATCCGGGAATCAGAAGTATTCGTGCCATTCGATGAGCATCGCATGCCGGGGCCCGTCGAATCCAAATCTGCAGCAGTTTGCTCGATCACCGAGATGTATACGCGCACAAAGTGTTTCATTGTTCATAGAATGAACTGGAATCCGCCCGGCGAAATTGTTCGGCGATGGCGACCGCTCGCTTCTCGGACGGCTGTCAGGAGTTCCGAGCCGCGCCGAACCAGCGCGACAGCGCATCCCGCAGTCGGTCCGCATTGCCACCGGCCTCGCCTGCCCAGGCCACATATCCGTCCGGCCGGATGAGTAGCGCGTCGGGACTTTTCGCGATGACGGTATCGGACCCGGTCGGCCTAGTGTCTGCCGGGCAATATTTCCTGCCGGGCAATTTTTCGATCAGTAGACCGGACCGGTGTACTTCTCGCCCGGACCCTTGCCCGGCTCGTCCGGATGTGCCGAGGACTCGCGGAAGGCGAGCTGCAACGACTTCAGGCCGTCGCGATACGGACCGGCATGCGGCCCGAAGTATTCGATGGACGAGGTGACCAGCCCCGCGAGCGCGGTGATCAGGCGCCGCGCCTCGTCCAGATCGCGGCGCGGACTGTTGTCCGGATCCTCGTCGGCGAGCCCGAGCTTCTCCGCTGCCGCGCTCATCAGCATCATCGCGGCGCGGCTGATGATCTCGACCGCTGGGATATCGGCCAACTCGCGGACATCGGTCGGGTCGGATACTGCCTCGTCACTCATAGTCACGAGGATGGCATCGGGTACGGCGGGTGCGGTCGCCGGGGCGGGGCGATTCGGCGATAGCGAGTGGGAATGTTAGACTTTTCGCTGACGACCGCCCCGGGTGTGCCCGGGGCTGATAAGTGGAGCCCGACTCCCACCGTTGCCGACGAGCGATCGTACTGGTCAAACGGTCCGGTCCCCCGCCCTTTCGGGGCGGGTTTCTTGTGCGGAGGGTCCTCGCGAGGATCATCACGGACAAGGTCGACATGAGCATGCTCATGTCGAAGGCCGGTCGACTCGGGCCCCGTGGCGGAATACCGCACCGGGGCCTTTGCGTTGAAAAGGGGTTGCCGTTATTGCGTGCGGTCGTCTGACGACACCGCTTGACCTAGGAGGCCCCATCAGCACTGAGACCCGCATCAACGATCGCATCCGCGTTCCCGAGGTCCGACTCATCGGACCGGGTGGTGAACAGGTTGGGATCGTGCGTGTTGAAGATGCACTACGCGTCGCCCTCGAGGCGGACCTCGACCTGGTCGAGGTCGCGCCGGATGCCCGTCCACCTGTCTGCAAGATCATGGACTACGGCAAGTTCAAGTACGAGACGGCGCAGAAGGCGCGCGAGTCTCGTAAGAACCAGGTGCAGACCGTGATCAAGGAGCAGAAGCTCCGTCCCAAGATCGACGATCACGACTACGAGACCAAGAAGCGCAACGTTGTTCGCTTCCTCGAGGCCGGCTCGAAGGTCAAGGTGACGATCATGTTCCGCGGTCGTGAGCAGTCGCGCCCCGAATTGGGCTTCCGACTGCTGCAGCGTCTGGCCTCCGACGTCGCCGAATTGGGTTTCGTCGAGACCTCCGCCAAGCAGGACGGTCGCAATATGACCATGGTCCTCGCGCCGCATAAGGGTGCGAAGACGCGGGTGAAGGCGCAGGAGGATTCGCGGGCACCGCGTCCCGCCGCCACCGAAGCGCCTGCCGCTCCCGCACCGGCCGCGGGCGCGCCGGTCACCGAACAGGCCGTGCCGGCCGACCCGCAGTAACACCGATCAGAAAACCGGTGGTCCGTGCGGACCACCGGTACGAGACAGATAGAGGAATCCATGCCGAAGATGAAGAGCCACAGCGGCGCCTCGAAGCGATTCAAGCTTTCGGGCCGTGGCAAGCTGCTGCGTCAGCAGGCGAACCGTCGCCACCTGCTCGAGCACAAGTCCACGCGCCGGACTCGTCGTCTGGACGGCACGGAGGCCGTCGCGTCCGTTGACGTCCCTCGCGTCAAGCGCCTCCTGGGTCTCTGAGACTCAGCTACTCCGTAGCGACTGCTTGTAGGTCGCTCGAAAAGGCCAGCACCCGCGCGACCGGGATTCCGGACGCCGACCACCGACCAACCTCCAGGGCGTCACGCACGCGCCCCCTAGATCTACAAAGGACTGACCCATGGCACGCGTCAAAAGGGCCGTCAACGCGCAGAAGAAGCGTCGTTCCGTTCTCGAGGCCTCCAAGGGCTACCGCGGCCAGCGCTCGCGGCTGTACCGCAAGGCCAAGGAACAGCAGCTGCACTCGCTCACCTACGCCTACCGGGACCGCCGGGCGCGCAAGGGTGACTTCCGCAAGCTCTGGATCGCCCGCATCAACGCCGCGGCGCGCCTGAATGACATCACCTACAACCGCTTCATCCAGGGCCTCAAGGCCGCCGGTGTCGAGGTGGACCGCAAGATCCTCGCCGAGCTCGCCGTTTCCGACGCCGAGGCGTTCGCCGGTCTGGTCGCCGTTGCCAAGGCCGCCCTCCCGCAGGACGTCAACGCCCCGGCCGCCTGATCCGCGCCTGCGTGACGACACACCATTCGGAACGACCCGTGGAAGCGCTCTCCGAGCACAATCCGCGGGTCGTTTCCGCTGTCAAGCTCCAGCGCGCCGCGCAGCGCCGCAAGACCAGACAATTCTTGGCCGAGGGCGCGAATTCGGTTGCGGCGGCACTGGAGACCGGTCGGGTGCGCGAGCTGTTCTATTCGATGCACGCCGCCACGCGGGAGAACCAGCTGATTGCTGGTGCCGCCGCTGCGGGCGTGCGCACTACGCTGGTGAGCGAACGCGCCGCCCAGCATCTGGGTGAAACCGTCACCGCGCCAGGGCTTGTCGCGGTGTGTGACCAGATCGACGTGCCGCTGGCGCAGGTGCTGGCCGAGCAGCCCACCTTACTCGCCGTCCCGGTGGAGATCGCCGAACCCGGCAATGCGGGCACACTCATCCGAGTGGTCGACGCGGTCGGCGCGAATGGTGTTGTGCTGGCGGGGGATACGGTCGATCCGCACAATGGCAAATGCGTACGTGCCAGTGCGGGCAGCCTGTTCCATGTGCCGATCGCGCGGCACCGCGATATCGGCGAGGTGCTCGATGCCGTTGTCGCAGCGGGTATTACGGTGCTCGCCACGACCGCCAAGGGCGAGGTTGATCTGGACGACGCCGACGAACTGCTGGCGGGTCCGGTGGCCTGGCTGTTCGGCAATGAGGCGCATGGTCTGGATCCGTCGGTCGCCACCCGGGCCGATCACCGGGTGCGCATACCGATCCATGGCCGGGCCGAGAGTCTGAACCTCGCCGCCGCGGCCGCGATCTGCCTTTACGCGAGCGCGCGGGTCCAGCACACGAAATAGCCCGGGCGCGAATCCGTAGCCGAAGGCTCGGGCCGGATGAGGCCGTACTCGGCGCACCGTACGTCCCAGTCCTCCTGCTCGACTCGGACCGGTACATGCTGCGGCTGGAAGTAATTCTCGATCATCTGAATGTCGCCTTCGCGTTGTCTCTGGCGGCTCGGTGCGTCGCCTCGACTACGTGAAAAGTGCTCGAACTCCTCGATTCTCGCCCGTTCGCCTAGCGGTCGACACGGCCGGCCTGCCCGGCGGATGGTCCTTTGTCGGCGGCTTATCCGCGGGTGCATTACGACCAAGTCTGTTTTCGGTAAATCCACAGGTATATCCCGACTTGATGTCCGAAAAGCGTATAGCTGGAATGTGCTGAGGATCGTCGGTTCCGTTTGCTCTTTCAATTACCATGCATTTGTTTCCGCACATCAGCGGGGATCCAGTCGGCCCGACTGGAGCGGCTACAATCGCCCGGGCGGGCGGCCCGCACGATCCCTGGCGCGACAATCAGCGCTGCGACCGGCACGGATGCTGGCACAACGATGGGCGCCGCCGGTGGCGGCACCCCGACGCGCGCGGTCGCGCCGGTGGTATCCGCTGCGGGTGCGTTCGGCGGCCTCGGTCAGCCCCACACTCGAAAAGTGCAGCCGCGCCACGGGCGGTCGGCGGCACGCAGCGCCGATTCTTCCGCTGGGTATCCGCCGAGGCAAATCTGAGCGTCTCCTGTGTGTCGGGAGTGAATTCACGGCGGATTCACAGCGTGCTCGGATCCGGCCACCAGTTCGAATTCTGTAAATTCGCTGGCTGAACCGGCGATCAGATCGGGCTCAGGCAACAGCGGAAATAAAGATCAGAAAAGGCAATATCATGGCGTTCGGCACCAACCTCGGCGAAGAGACCGTCTTCGGCATCGGCAACGGACCAGCGAATGATCGCCCGACCCCCGACAGCCCGCATGTGGACACGCCCGCCCGGACCGGCGCCGAGGCGTCCGTGGAGCTTCACGACCAGGCCGGCTTCGGCGTCGGTGCCGCGTTCGCGCCGATCGGCGGCGGTTCAATCGGCACCCAGGAGATGCATGTGGCCGAGCAGGGCACCGACGCGGCCGCCACATCGACGCCGTTCGGTCCGGCGTTCGAGGCCGACGAGCGCAGCCACGTCGCCGATCATGGCGGCTACGTCGTCGACGGGCCTTCCCCGGTCGGCACGGTGTACGCCGCGGCTGAGCACACCCACGTGTACGGCGACAGCCTCCACGTCGTCGACAACCCGCTTCCGTTCGGCAGCGAGTTCGACGCATCCGAGCAGACCCACACCTACGACGAGGATGCCCACGTCGATGCGGTCTCGACCCCCTTCGGCAGCGCCTTCGAATCCGACGAGCACAGCCATGTCGAGGACCACAGCGTGGCCGTCGCCGACGCCGTCACCCCGTTCGGGACCGAATTCGCGGCAGACCGCAGCGGCCATATCGCCGACCACAGCGCCACGGAATCCGGCGTCGTCACCCCGTTCGGCAGCGCCTTCGAATCCGACGAGCAGACCCACGTCGCCGACGACAGCGTTCATCTGGCCGGCTCGGTGACCCCATTCGGCTCCGAGTTCTTCGACTCCGAGACCACGCGCACCGAGGACGACAGCCGCCATGTCGCGACCGCAAACGGCTGGTTCGGCGGCTCGGAGACCATCGACGATTCGCACCGGGAGACCGATGCCCGGGAAAGCAGCCACTCGGTCACCGGACTGTTCGGCTCGGCGCACCAGTCGTTCGATGTCTTCCACACCGACTCCGACAGCATCCACGTCGCCGAGGAGCGCGGCCTGTTCGGCGGCTCCGAGACTGTCGATGCCGACTACCACGAGGCCGACGGCTACCACGCCGTGAATGCGGTGAGCACCCCGTTCGGCTCGGCCTCGGAGACCGTGGATCGCACCCACACCGAGGACGACAGCCTGCACGTCGATCGTGGCACCGGCTGGTTCGGTACCGGCTACCAGAACGTCGACGCCTCCCACGGCGAGTTCGACGATCAGCAGGTCACCCACGTGGTCGATACGCCGTTGGCTTCCGGCTTCGAGGCCGTCGACCAGTCGCACGCCGAGTCGGACAGCGTGCACATCTCGCAGCAGGGCGGCCTGTTCGGCGGCTCCGAGACTGTCGATGCCGGCCACCATGAGGCCGACGGCTACCACGCCGTGAATGCGGTGAGCACCCCGTTCGGCTCGGCCTCGGAGACCGTGGATCGCACCCACACCGAGGATGACAGCCTGCATGTGCACAGCGAGACCGGCCTGTTCGGCGGCTCGCAGACCATCGACTCCGTACACAGCGAGACCGACGACCAACTGGTCACCCGCGCGGTGAGCACCCCGTTCGGCTCGGCCGACGAGTCGGTGGACGAATCGCACTCCGAGTCCGACGCCGTGCACGAGACCGACACCTCGCTGACCGGGTTCGGGCCCAGCTTCCAGACCGTGGACGAGCACCGGGTCACCGAGGACAGCGTCCGGATTGCCGGTGGCGTCTCCACCCCGCTCGGCGGTGGAGACGGGTCCCTCACGCAGACCCGGGTAGAGCAGGACGACGTGCATTCGGTCAGCGCGTCGCTCGGCCCGGGAGCACCCGCGTTCTCGGCGACGGTGGAGACCAGCGTGGTCCAGGACAGTGTGTCCGCCGACGGCGGGCCAGGCGTTCCGGTCGGCGACTCGGCGGGCGTCGAGGTCGGCGTCACTGTCGGGGACGTCGGTTTCGAGTTCGGCGTGAACGTCGGCGGCGGGACCGGCGTCGATGGTCCGGGTTCGCACAGCGGCTTCGGTGCGTTCGACGAATCCCGTGACGACGTCGGCTTCGGCGGCTCGGGCCACAGCAGCGTCGGCTTCGACGGCGCACGGTTCGACGACTCGGGCCACGGCGGCTTCGGTTTCGTCGGCGATCACGACGGCGCTGGTTTCGGCGGTGCTGGTTTCGGTGTGGGTGACCACGACGGGGCTGGTTTCGGCCGTGCTGGTTTCGGTGCGGGTGACCATGCCGACGCTGGTTTCGGTGGACATGCCGGCGGGCAGCTCGATTTCCAGGGGCACGGCCAGGCGCCGGCCGCCGATTTCGGGCATGCGGGTGCCCGCTCGGGCCTCGGCGGCCACTTCGGTGGTGATTCGAGGGTCGGCATCGGCGGGCATGCCGATGCCGGTGTCGGCGGCAATATCGCAGGTGATTTCGACGGCGGCCGGTCCGGTACCGGCGACCGCGATCGCGAAGACCATCACGGCGATCGGGACAACGGTCAGCGCGTCACCGACCACGACAACGGCCATTCGGGCGCCGATCACGACGGCTGGCAAGGCGTCGGCCGCTCGAGCGGACAGTACGACGACAATCGGTCTAGCTCACACGGTGATGAGAACCGGTCCGGCTCGCACCGTGACGACAATCGCGGCGGTAACCAGAGCACTCGTGCGGGTTCGTCGCAGGCCGGCAGTCAGCTGGGCGATTCCCGGCCGGCGCAGACCGCTGGCGGCAGCGCGCCGTCCGCGGGTACCGGCAACGCCCCGTCGGCCGACATCCGCCCGACCTTCTCGCAGAGCACCGCGGCCGGTACGGCGCACAACGGCGGCTTCTCGCCGAACCTGGTCACCAGCTCGTCGGCGAATCCGGGCGTGGCGGGCAGCACCTCGCTGACCCAGTCATCCATCGGCCAGTCGACCAGCGCGGTCGCGGCGCATACCGCAGCCACCGTCACCACGGTGGCGGCCGCCACCGACGCGTCGGCGGCCATGCAACCGGTGGTGGCGACCCCGGTCGCGGCGTCGGCGTCGAACGCCGCCAGCACCTCGCTGGCATCCACGGTGTCGCAGGCGACCAGCACGGATGTCCGCGCGGCCGCGACGATCGGCGCCTCGACCACCGGCGCTTCGCACACGTCGACAACCGGATCCACCGGCACCGCTGGGACACCCGGTTCCACCGGCACCGCTGGAGCGACGGGCCCCACCGGTGCCACCCCGTCGACCACGACGATCACGATAAATGGCTCGCATGCGGCCACCACCGGCGCGACCGCGACCCCGGGCTCGACGGCAGCCGCCGGGCCCACGACAACCACGCACGCCGCCGCTCCGACCACGAGCGACAACACCGGCACATCGAGCAGCTCCGGTTCGGCCCCCAAGGCGGATCTCGGCGGTAGCAGCAGCGCCGGTGGCAACGTGAGCTCGCACACCAGCGACAACATCACCCAGATGCAGTCCGGCAGCACCGCGTCGACCTCGGCGGGCACATCGAGCTCGAGCGGCACCGCAAGCGACACGTCGCACACCGGCGCGAGTGCGACCGCGCCGACCACCACGGCGGCCGCGCCGTCGGCCGCCACGTCACCGTCGACCGGTGCGAGCACGTCCGGATCGACCGCCACGCACACTGACGTGACCAGCTCGACGGACACCGGCCACTCGGCCGCGACCACGGCGACCCACACCGATGTCACCGCAGGCACCAGCAGCACCGCAGACCACAGCGGACTGACCGATTCGCACGCGAGCGGCCTGTCCAGCGGCCTGACGTCCGGCACCGAGTCGACGGTCCATCCGACCACCGACCCGAGCCACGACACCACCCTTCTCCAGCACTGATTCACCCGTCTCGGACCCCGTCGCGATCCGGCGGGGTCCGAGACATCAGAGAGGTACTTCTTTCACCGTGAGCACGCCTGTACTGGTCGCCGAAGTGTCCGAGGTGACCGCCTCGATGACCGAAATTCTCACCGAACTGCAGTCGGTGACCGAGACCGTCGGCCGCGCCGACCTCGCCCGACGGCTCACCACGGCCCGCCGCCGCATCAGCGACAATCACCTGCGCATCGTCGTGACCGGCGAATCCCGCAAGGGGCTCAGCTCGATCGTCAACGCCCTGGTGGCCGCCGACGTCTGCCCCGTCGGGCAACGCACGCAGACGCCGACCGTGATCGAGTACGGCGAGGCATTCCGCACGACCGCCCGGCGCGGCGACCAGGTGACGGTGACCGCGCCGGCGCAACTGCTCGCCGACGGTGTGGTCCTCGTCGACGCGCCCGGCCGCACCGCGATCGAGTCCCGCTCCGACTTGCTCGCGACCGCCGACGCGGTGCTGTTCGTGTCCGACGCCGAGCGCGAGTACACCCTCGCGGAGATCCGACATCTGCAGCAGATCCAGCAGGTGTGCCCGGTGGTGGCCGGCGTGATCAACAAGATCGACACCAACCCGCGATGGGGCGACGTCCAGCGGGCCAACCGCAAGCTGCTCACCGAGGCGGGCCTCGACCTGCCGCTGCTGCCGGTGTCCACCGAACTGCACCGGTCCGGGCACCGCGGCGGCAACCCGGATCGGATCGTCGAATCCGGCATCCCGCAGCTGATCGACTACATCCGGGACTATCTACTGGCTCGCTCCGACGTGGTCGCTCGCGAATCGGTGATCCACGACGTCCGGGTGGTGTCGGATCAAGTGACACTGGCGCTGAATGCGGAACTGTCCCGGCTGCAGGACCCTCAGCTGGGCATGGCCGCCCGCGCGCATCTGGAGCAGGCCCGCCAGGCCGCCGTGGCACTGCGCAAGCGGACCTCCAACTGGCAGTACGCGCTCGGCGACGGCGTCACCGAACTCAACGTGGCCGTCGAGCACGATCTGCGCAACCGGCTGCGCGCCCTGATCCGCGAGGCCGAGCAGGACATCGCGAAATCGGATCCGGCCAAGCGCTGGGCGCGGTTCGGTGCCTGGCTGAACGACCGCATCGCCAGCGAGGTCGGTGAGAACTTCCAACTGGCGCAACGTCTTTCAATAGAGTTGGCGGGCACCGTCGCGGTGAAGTTCGGAGACGAGGAACGGCACGCGGTGCCGCGCATCCGCATCGCCGACACTCGGTCGGTGCTCGGAGGCTACGGGCAGCTGGAGGAACTCGACAGCGCCAAGGGCTCAGTGGCGCAGCGGGCGGTCAACGCGCTGCGCGGCTCCTACAGCGGCGTGCTCATGATCGGCGTGGTTACCACGCTGGTCGGCTTGGCGCTGGTGAACCCGTGGTCGATCGCGGCCGGTCTGCTGCTGGGCGCGCATACGGTGTGGGAGGACTTCAAATCGGTGAAGCAGCGCCGGCAGCTGGAAGCAAGGATCGCCGTCGGCAAGCTGATGGACGAGGTCTCCCTCCAGGTCGGCAAGGAATCCAAGCAGCGGCTGCGTGAGGTGCAGCGCACGTTGCGCGACCACTTCACCGACGTCGCGGATGCGCACAGCCAGCAGGCAGACGACGCCATCGCCGCCGCCGCGCACACCGTCGACCGTCACGAGGCCGACCGCCGCGACCAACTCGCCACGGTCGCCGCGGACCTGGAATGCCTGCAGCGCATCCGTGTTCGCGCGGCCGGTCTGCTGGAGTCGGCGCCCGCCGATGTCGTCGCCGTTGGTTGACAACACGAATGTGCCCACAGCGGCGGGCAGCAGCTCGAGCCATCGAACTACCTCGATCGTGCGCTGCGGTAGCTACTCGAGCGCAGATTACTTCCTAGAACACCGTGCGCAGTAATTCGACTAAAAGTTCGTCACCAGGTCCTGGAGATCCAATGCGAATCCGGCGACACTGGACAGATCAACGCTGAACTCAGCCACGCCAGCCCCGAATCGCATTGCTGTACTGCATAATCAAGAACCTCCCCTCCCGTGCGCCTTGCAAGCGACACCTTACTGCTATCGGGGCGCGGAATGCCATGACGGCGTGCGGCTGTGGGCGTAGGTGGAATCGCAGGACGAAAAGGGCTGTCGGACAACCGATCAGGGATTAGGCGTGGCCAATGCCTCGGCGATCGATATACCTGTGCGTTCGGCAAGCATCCGTCGCTCACGAACCTCACGGGAGGTACGGGGCCGGTAGCCGGGACCAGTGCCGCAACAGCCGCCGTAGAAGTTCAGTCCGGATTCGAGGACCGTTGCGAGCGCTCGCCAACCTGCGTTGTCGACTTTCCTTGGCACCTCGAGATTCGGTCCGGCGTCGATGAATTCGCCATGACATTGCGGACACTGTTCTGGGCCGTGTCCGATCGTGTGCAGCTCGGACGCAACCGTGACTGTGGTGACAACCGGCGTCGGCGTGGAGACTCGGGCGCAGCGGTGAGTGCGTGCTCATAGGTCGGTGACTCGAGGTGAGACGAGTTGTCAGCGAAGCAGGATGGCGAGCACGTCAGGCGCGGTAAAGCGCCGACCGTAGGAGCTGTCTCCGTGTTGGCGAAGGGTGCCGGCCTCGACGAGTTGCCCGACGAGTGCATTGGCCCGGGTGTAGGTGACGTTGAGGTGTCGTTGGACATTGCGGACAGTGAAGATCGGCTGTGCGAGCGCGTAATCGACCAATCGCATCGCGTTCTCTGCCCGGAGCCCGGCCGCACGCACCCGAGCCTTCAGGTCATTCTGTACGCGGATCAGATCCGTGAGCTGTGTAGCGGTGGCGTCCGCCGAGGCCGCGACCCCGTCGGCGAAGAACCTGATCCATCCGTCCCAGTCGCCCCTCGCGCTGACAGCGAGAAGCCTGTCGTAGTACTCGGCACGCCTGGCCTCGAACCATGGCGACACGGTCAGCGTGGGTTCAGAAAGGATTCCGGACCGGTGCAGCTGCAGAACAATGAGCAAACGGCCGATGCGGCCGTTCCCGTCATTGAAGGGATGCAACGTCTCGAACTGATAGTGCGCCATCCCCGCCATGACCAGTGGGTCGATGGCGTCGTTGGGTTGCATGACCCATTCGATGAAGTCGCGAACCCGCCCTTCGAAGTCGATTCCGGGTGGCGACGGGATGAAGCGGGCATCGCGTACGCGGGCGCCACGGTGGCTTCCGATGACCACTTGGGAAGTTCGGATTCGTCCGGCTTGACCGTTGTCGGCCGCGGTGCCCCTGACCAGGATCCCCTGCAGGGATTCGAGCATCCCCACGGTAAGCGGCCGACCGTCACCTACCCATTGAAAGGCCTGATCGGCGGCGATGACGTAGTTGACCACCTCACGCATTGCTGCGTCGGCAGGCTGCTCATCGGTATCCACACCCAGGACTTCTTCCAGCGGCGCGAAGGTTCCTTCCAACGCGGAGGTACTCTGCGCCTCTTGACGGAGCGCTGGCTGTCGGAGCAGCGCCGGGCTGGGTAGTTGACGGGCGGAAGCGTCAAGTGCGGCGAGCGCCGCCCGTGCCTCGGCGACGGTATTGAAGGTCGGCACATTCAGTCCGGGAGTGAGCTTGGGGAGAGGATTGGGCACAAAAGCTACGTGCGACCAGTCGCCCCATCGCGGATCCGTTCCGCTGATCGGTACAAGAGCACCTGTAGGGCTGTTTGCAAACATTTCCGAGCGCACTATGTAAGCCTACGGTAGGTTTACTTATATTCTCACTGGGTTTTGGCGATGAAATGTAAGCCATCGAGGCCCCGAGCAGCGGCGACCTCGGTGCAGGCGATGCGCAGCTCTCGCAGAGGTCGGTGCGGCTGCCTGTCCAGACACGTCGGTGGCCATATCGCCGTACGCCGGATGGTTACCTGCTGCTTGGGGCCGCTTGGCCATCACTGGCTGGTCGGCCGCCGTGTCCAAGGGCCAGCCTGCCCAGCAGTGTCGGGCGGAGCTGAACGACAATTGAATTTCCGTTGCCTGTCGGTGGTCTGATCTACTGTGACGCCGACAGCGCCTCACTTGAACTAGGTTGCCATGCCGAGCTCCACACCTGCGCATCTCGATCTCTTCCGCTACCTCGCCGCGGATGAGCGAATCGAATACATCGCCATCATGACAAGATTCACGGCGTCGCTACTGGCCGATATGTCTGCGGCCACTGTGACCGAGCAGCTTGCTCGCGACGGCTTGCTGCTCGATGCGGATGTCGTCGAGTCTCGGTGTCGACAGTTGGTGCGGTGGGGAAATTTGGTGCCCTCGCTGCGCGATGCCCGGGTGACCACTGTGCAGGACTACCTGCGGGCGCGTTCGAGGTATCAAGTGTCGAGTCTTGGTGGCCGGGTGCATCGCGGCGCGGTGGAAATTATGGAAGCCGCTGACGGAGCACGTGAGGTTGCGAGGGAACTCCTCGGCGAGATCGCTGAGTCGCTGTCAGAGGTCATGAACACGATGCAGCTCCCGATGTCTTCGGATCGGGCCGACCGGTTGGCTGGCATCGTGACGACGATCTTCAACAATCAGCGGCTCTTCACCGCCAGCGTCACGGACTTCTATGCGTACCTGGCCGGTGTGTTGAGTCGCTTCGACCTGCACGGCGCGGAGTACGCACAGTTCAAGGGGCTGCTGCTGGATTATGTCGACTTGATCACCGCGGATGTGAATCGGCATGCTCCCTTGATCGCTGACAGGCTGACATCGGTGTCGCAGAATCTGGATGCGATTCTGACCGTGCTGGATTCGGTGCCAAGGCTCGAGCTGGGCGACCTGGCGGCAGTAGAACGTTCGGGCGGTCGCAGCCGTTCGGATTGGGAGCAACTGCGGCAGTGGTACACCGGTTCCGGTCAGGACTCGGGCCCGGCACAGCTGCGTGCTGCGGCCGGTCAGGCGCTGGGCCAGCTGCTGGTCAATGCCAAGCGGATGCTCCACTCGTCTTCGACGGGTTTTTCCCGGCGTGCCGATCTGCTGCGACTGGCGGGTTGGCTCAACCAGTCCGGTGACCGCGAAGCCCATCGGATATTCACCGCGGCTTTCGGGGCCTGGTCGACTCGGCACCTGTCACTCGGGCCGGAAGAGCCCGACCCCAGGGTCGGACCGATGACTTCCTGGGTGGCTGCGGACCCCATCGATGTGCCGGTTTCGCTGCGGCAGAGAGGTACCCGGGCCGCGAAGGGGCGCTCGGCCCGGGTCCCGGATATCAGCGCCGACCGGGCGATAGTCGAGGCCGCCGTCCATGCTGAGGCGGAGCGCAATGCTCAGGTGGCGGCTGAACTCTCCGCCGCAGGGCAGCTCGACGGCGCCCACCTGTCACCACACGCCCGGACCGTGCTGCTCGACGAACTCGCCCGCCTGCTTGCGACGGCACCGGATCCGGCAGTGTCCGCGTCCATCACGAATCAGGATCTCGGCGTGATTCTGCATGCAGTACCGGGAGGTTCGACGACAGTCACCTCGACCGACGGATCCCTGGTCGTCCACGGGTATCAGCTCAGGTGCAGTCCGGTCGACGAAATTCTGTGGGAGCAGGCCCAATGACCAATTCGGATAGAACTCTCGCCACCAGCAGACAGGATGGCGCCGAGGTCCGTGAGGCCGCGCGGATCCTGCTGCGAACGCCGATCGTCACTACCGCGCGAGCTCCTGAGTCGATGGCGATTATCCGCAAGCATGCGGTAGCCCTCCGAAAGCTGTTCGCTACCAACGTCGGATACCACCTTGTGGTGGAGTCAAGTTTCGCGCGGCTGGCCAAGTTGCCGCCGGAACACAGTGCCACGGAGCGAGTTGTGTATCGCCGCAACGGGACACCATTCGGCGCCAGGGGCTACACGCTCCTCGTACTGGCCTGCGGCGCACTGTTGGCTCCGGGGGTCGGCGAGCAGATCCTGTTGTCGGCGCTTGTCACCCAGATCCGCACCGATGCAGCCCAGCAAGAGATCCCGTTGTCCGACAGCATCGCTGATCGTCGACTGCTGGTCGCCGCGCTGGCGGTGCTTCTCGAATGGGGAGTATTGACCGAGGTGGATGGCACGGTCGCACAGTGGGGTGAGTCGGCCGATGAGGCGCTGCTGACGATCTGCCGCCCACTATTACCGCACCTGCTGACGCGGTCGATCGGCTCAGGGGCTGACCGCCGCGATCTGCTGACCCCACAACCTGACGCGCCTCGGCGCAGGCTGCGTCGCCGATTGGTCGAGGAGCCTGTCGTCCTGCGGTCGGATCTCGATCCCGATGAGCTCGATGTGCTGTCTCGTGAGCGATCCGAATTGACTCGAATGCTGGGTGAGGCATTCGGTTTGGTGCTCGAGGTCCGAGCAGAGGGAGCTCTTGGATACGACCCGGCCGGTTCGTTGTCGGATATCGAGTTTCCGGGGACGGGAAGTGTCAAACAGGCCGCGTTGCTCCTGATCGGCGCGTTGCTCGACCTGACAGACAACGGCAACACCGGCAGTATGGAATTCGCATGGCCGGTGGTCGACTCTATACTCGCCGAACTGGTTCGCGCATACGGGCGCGCCTGGCGATCCGAATATGCCGATGCGCCAGGGGCATTGCGCGACGACACCGTGGCGCTGCTGACGACATTGCGGTTGGCCGAGCCGACACCTGAGGCGCTCGTGCTGAATGCCGCCGCCGCTCGCTACCGGCCACAGCCCAAATCCGGCGGCACCCAGCTGACTGTCGAATGAGGAGATTTCGATGACCACCGTGGGTTCGAAGCACTTCGAGAATCGCTGGCGGCTGTCTCGTGCGGGCATGGTGAATGTCTGGCACTACATCGACACCGAGTTCACGCTGTCCGGTGGCCGTCTGATCCTGCGCGGCTCGAACGGCTCCGGCAAGTCGAGGGCGCTCGAGATGCTTTTGCCGTTCCTACTCGACGCCGACCGCCGCCGCATGGATGCGACCGGCTCACAAAAGGTGAGCCTCGACGAACTCATGCACACCGGTATCGGGAACCAGACGAATCGGATGGGCTACCTCTGGCTCGAACTGACTTGCCCCGGCGAGCATCTCACTCTCGGTGCGCACATTCGATACAGCGCTTCCGCCAGGCGCAGTGAAGTCCACTACTTCACCACCGAGCGGCGCGTCGGACACGACCTGAAACTTGTCGCGGACAACCGGGAACCACTGGCCCGTGATCAACTCGCCGAGCTGATCGGGGCGCATCGGCTCGGCGATGCCGAGCAGCATCGGGAGGCCGTCCGCACGAAGGTGTTCGGTCTGCATGGAGAATCGGGTCGCGACCGGTTCACCGGCCTCATGCAGTTGCTGCATACCTTGCGGTCCCCGGATGTCGGTAACCGCATCGATGAGGGCAAGCTGCCGCAGATTTTGTCCGATGCGCTGCCTCCGCTGAGTGAGCAGATGCTGGAAGCCGCCGGCGACCGACTCGACGATCTGTCCGAGACCAGGCTGGCGCAACAGCGACTGTCGGAAACGCTGGACCATACGCGGGAATTCCACGACGTGTACCGGCGGTATGCCGCAACGACACTTACCGCCGGGGCTGCTTCCCTGGAAGCGGCGCTCGACGCGGTCGACACGGCTGTTGGGGCTCATGAATCACGGATCACTGAGGCAGCCGAGCTTGCCGAGAAGAAGGTCACCGTCGATAAGACGATCGACGAGCTCACCGAGGAGCTGGACACCTTGCGGGGCGCTATCGAAATCCTCAGCGATCGTCCCGAATTCGCCGCTGCCGACGACCTGAAACTGCGGGACGAGCACGTCGCGGTGCTGCGCACATTCGCCGACACGGCGTTGGGCGGAGCAGATCAGGCGCGCAAGGCTGAGGAGCAGCTCGTCGAGTCCGTCGAGCGGCGCGTGGCCGCGGTCGAGGCGACGGTCGGTGCCACGTCGGCACAGTTGAGTATCGCGAAGGACCTGCTGTCCGACGTCGGCCTGACCGCTGGTGAACTGCCGGACGCCCTCGGTTTCGATCGGACGACGGTCGGTGCGGTGACGGCCGTGGTGACGGATTCGTTGGACGGGCCGCCGGTGTCGATCACTCGGCCGATCCTGCCTACGTGGACGCTGGAGCCGTCTGATCTGTCGCATGCGACTGAATCCGCGCGCCGTTGTGCGGAGGCGGCGCTCCAACGTGGTCGCCTCGTCGAGCGTCGAACAGCCGAGGCGCGCCGGCTCGACACCGTGTTGGATCGGGTGCTGGATCAGGAGAGTCGCGCCGAGCAGGCGGCACAGACCGCTGAAACCCGCAGGGCTGCTGCGACGATCAGCGCGCAGGTGCGTGACGAACTGGCTATCGCGCTGAATCGGCGCTGGCGGGAATGGGTTTCGTCGCCCGAGACCACACGGATCATTCCGGGCGCAGTGTGGCCGGCGGCACTATCGGAGGTGCTGGCTGTCGACCTCGAAGCGCTCTGCGGTGATTCCGAGTCCGACGAAGTCCTGGTCGAACTCGACGCCGCACCTGAGCGTGCTGCCATACCGGTCAGGGAGGATCTGGCTATCCGGAGCCGTACTCTGGTGGACGAACAGCGAGCCGATGATCTCCACCGCGCCGAGCTCGTAGCGCGTCGCAATGACCTGCTGGCCGAGCACGACCCCGAACCTCCGACCAGTTCATGGCATCACGTTCACTCGGGAGTCCCGCTGTGGGCGGCAGTCGACTTCCAACCACATCTCACCTCCGAGCAGCGCGCTGGAATCGAAGCCGCTCTTCTTGCTTCCGGCCTACTCACGGCGACAGTCGCCCTCGACGCTACGGTTCAGGCCGAAGATGGGCAGATTCTGCTGACCACGGCCGACATTCCCGCCCACTCTCCGTTATCGGGCGCACTGCGTCCCGATCCGGCAGCCGATGTGCCGGCTGACGTGATCGCTTCGATTCTGGCCAGGGTCGGCCTACACGATCTCGACAGTCGGACCACGGTCGACTTCGATGGCAGCTGGCGAAACGGCGTCCTAGCCGGTCGCCACACGCAACCAGCAGCGCTCCATATCGGTGCTGCGGCGCGCGCCGCGAACCGTGCGGCGGAACTCGCGCAGATCGAAAGCCGACTCGATGATCTCGCTACCGCGGCGAAGCATCGCGAAACTGCACAAGCCGAGATCAACCGGCACCGTGCCGAACTCGATACACACCTGGCAACTGCCCCACGTACGCGCGAGCTCGATCTGCAGAGGCAGGCCGCTCGGCTCGCCGAACGCGACGCGGCTGATGCCGAAGCCACGGCACACGCGCAACAACGCGCAGCAACCACCGCTCGGGAAGCGTGGAGCACAGAATTCCAGACCCACAGCAGGCAGTGCGATAGTGCGGGTCTGCCCGTTACGGCCGATCAATTAGCGGCGATCGAGAAACTTTGCACAAGTGCTGAGCAGTCCTGCCGGGAGCTGCGAAAGGCGTTCGGGGAGGTGACCGATGCGGCCGACCGGCTTGTCCGCGTGCCTGACCAATTCGCCGAGGTACGCACTCGACGGGAGGGCGCGGAGCTTGCCGCGGAGGCTCGGCGCCGAGATTGGGTGCAGGAAGCCAACGACGTCGCCGCTCGCCATGCGGCGCTGGATCTTTCGGTGCAGCAGCTTCACGAAGAGCTCGGACGCAGCAAAAGAGCCTATACAAACACCAAGAACAAGCTCGGTGAGCTCGGTCGTGAGCAAACCGGTCTCATCTCGAACTTCGCTTTGGCCGAACATGATCGCGACCTCGCCGATGCGAAGGTGCGGTCCTGTATCGATGAGTTGCGCACTGCTGGAGTTGCTTTCGATACCTGCCTCCGGTTGCCAGGCTTGGCCGCTGCAGCTTCGGAGGCCATGGTGGAGCGGATCGCGGATACCACGGATCGGGAGCGCGTCCGCCGGGTGATTCACACGGCCCGAACTACGTGGAAGGTGTCGAAGCCGGTCGGACTCAATCAGCTGATCGCTGCCCTGCGGCGTTTCGAGATCGGCGTAAGCGGGCAGCTCGATGTCACCCACCATGTCGAATCGGATGTCTACCTCGTGCACATCGAGGGGGCGCAGGAGCATCACGATTGCACAGCGGTGCTGGATTACCTGATCCGTCGTGACGAGCAGGGCCGGGCCGCGTTGTCCGAGCGGGAGCGGCAAGTGTTCACCGAGTTCGTTCTCGGTGGTGTCGCCGATGAGCTGCGTCGCCGGGTCGAGCAATCCGATGCGCTGATGAAAGCGATGGATACCAGCCTCTCCGGTAGCCGGACCAGTCATGGCATCGGTGTGTCGATCGCCTGGTCCCTCGACACCGCCGACCCCGAGTTGCAGCGTCTGATCGGACTCATCAAGACCAACGACGCCGTTCGTTCCGCGGATGCCGATGACGAGCTCGTCGGTCTGATCCGCCGCCGTGTCGAACAGCTGCACGCTGCCGACTCGTCGGTCGGCTACACGGCGCATCTGCGGGCGGCCCTCGACTATCGCGCGTGGCACTCTGTCGAGGTCACCATTGTCGGGCCTGAGCCCAATCAACGTCGTCGAATCTCCAAGCGCGCCAAGATATCCCAAGGTGAAACGCGATTCGTGTCTTATGTGACGTTGTTTGCCGCCGCTGACGGATTCTTGTCGGGTCTGCCGGCCAGTGATCAAGCACTGCGTTTGGTTCTGCTCGATGACGCCTTCGCCAAGGTCGACGAGCGGGCAATCGGTGAGCTGATGGGGTTGTTGGTGCGCCTCGACATCGATTTCGTGATGACCGGGCACGCGCTGTGGGGGACGGTACCGGAGGTGCCTGCACTCGACATCTACGAGATCCGCAGGATCGGTGGCAGCGCGGTGATCCCCACCTGGATCCAATGGAATGGGCGGAAGAAGACCTTCATGCAGGTGGTGCGACCCGTATGACCATGCCGGAGAAGACTCGGCAATACCTGGCTGACCCAGCCTTGGCGGACCTGTGGATCCGGGTACGCAAACGGTTGGAGATCACCGGGCACAAGATCGCGGGGACGGTCACCGTCGACCTGGATGATGGTGCCGCACAACGGCTCTCAGGTCTTCTCGGACAGCGCATAGAAGTCGGCCGCCGACGCCTGAGACTGCACGAACTCGACGAGGCGCTACGGAACAGCGCTGCCCGCAGTGGGTTGGTCCCGATCGTCGCTCAACTCACCGGCGGTCCGCTGCGAGATCGGCCGTCGGAGCGGCTGGCGCGTGGCGGTACGTTGCAGCAACTGTGGGATGATGTCGAAAGGTCATTGTCCGGCAACGGTTTCGGCGCGTCCGAGTGGGCGCGGTCATGGGTCGAATGGTTGCATCAGTCCACGCTGCTGGTTCGCGGTGGCAGTCGTGCCGTAGCCGAATTCGACATTGCGGCAAAGGCACTCGCGATCGTGTTGGCCGATCCGCGGACCCGGCGAATGCTCGGTGAGCTGGCGAATACTGTCGGCGGCACCGCGCACGCGCTCGACCCGGATCAGCTCGCCGGACGGATTGCTGTGCGGGGCTTGGGTTTCGCACTCGATACCGCGGATCCCGAGACACCCCGCGATCGGATCGAACTGTGGGAACAGGTCGGTGTGTCGGTGGACAGGATCTCGGGGACGGTCCTCACCTGGGGGTTCCGACCGCCAGGCAACGACCCTTGGTCCCGGATGATGCAAGCTCGTGCGGATCTGGGTCTGATCAGCCACCTGACCTTGGCTGAGCTGACAATCGCACCGCACGAGCTGGTTGCCGCCACCACGATCGTCAGCGGATGTGAAAACCCTCAGGTGCTGCAGCGTATCGCTGAATCCGGAATCGATCGGCCCGCAGTATGTTTCAGCGGAAACCCATCGTCAGCCGGACAGCTTCTGGCCGAACGAGTCAGCCTCCGATACCACGGAGACTTCGACTGGCCCGGCGTGGCGATCACCGGCCGCCTCATCGCTGCCGGTGCCGAACCCTGGCGGATGGGCGCCGAGGACTATCTGTGCGCAGTATCCGCAGGCATCCCCCGTATCCCGCTCAGCGGTCGTCCCGTGACAACGCCGTGGGAACCCGGTCTGCAACAAGAAATGGAACGCGTCGGCCAGGCCGTCCACGAGGAATCGGTCATGGAGGATCTGCTGGGTGACCTGTGGGACAAAACCTGACGTTGTTCCGCAAGAGACGCGGTTGGCGATGAGATCTGTGGCCTCCGAGGCACATCTAGACCCGGAGGCGTAGCGATGACGTTTCAGACGCACAGCGCTCACACCAACACCGCCAACGGCACTCCAGCCGCCAGCACCAGCCCAGCCGTGCTCCAACTCATCCCCGTCTCCCCGACGAGAACGCGGTCCACCGAGCGAAAGACATTCGTGGAGTGACAGTTTCGACGTCGGCGACACACATCACCGCATTCAACATCAGTACATCCAGATGTAGCGGCGACGGCATGATCACCGCATCCACATCCGCACTCCGAACCTGGTCGAGCAGCGGCACCAGCGTGATCTGCGGCGGCCACACCAGGGCGTAGCCGAGTCGCCGTGCCAGCCGCCGCACCTGCGCGGCACCCCATTCCGGATTTCCGGCGACCACCGGGTCTATCCAGCCCAGCGCGGTCGGACGCGACCTCATCGCTGCCTTGCATCACGGGGTGCGGGTGTCGGTGTAAGCCGTGCAGCGAGTGCCGCGGCATCCGCGCCGGGGTCGGTCAGCCCATCCAAGACATCCAGCAAGGTCTGCATCTCGGGGGCCGGGCGTTGCCGGTGGCTTGGGATCAACGAAATAGCGACAGTCCAGCCGCCCGGCGTGACAACGAGTCTCGATCACGCGCGCCGGCCCATTGGTCCGTTCGAGGCGGGCGGCTTTCGGCTTTCTCTCGTCGGCATCGGCGGATGTCGATCGCCATGGCGTGTACTGCTGGCAGATATCCATGTCCGGGCTCATTTCGTGCTGTTCCTCCTGATCGCGTATTGGCAAGCACCGCCGCCGAGGAGCGGTCGCCACCGACCGGGCTGCTCGGCTTTGGTTGTCCGGTTTCGAAGATCTGTTGTCAGACAGCGGGGCTGGTGCAGGCCGGGCAGTCGGCGGGCGAATCGGTGGCGTGCGGATGTCTCGTCTCGATCAGGCGGGTCCAGCAGCCGCGTGTAGCTCGCGGGCGATCTCCCGATGCATCTGCGCCGGTGCCATCGCCTGGCTCGGATACCGGTGCTCGATGCGATCGACGGCCATCTCAGAACCCTTGGTGCGGAACATCAGCCGGGACCATCCGCCCGGCATCGATCAGCCGCTTCTTCGCCTGCGCCTTGACCGGGCACATCGACGCCGCGCAGTCCAGATGGGCCTGCATCACCGCGTGGGCGTATTCGATTGTCATCACGGGCAATTCGTTGTGGTTCGTTACGGGCAGGCCATGCATACGAAGACTCCGAACGTGGGTGTGGGTGTCTGGAATACCCGGTAGCCGAGGCCGAAACGGCCTGTGCGACATAGTGATTCACTGAGGAAGTGGTACATCCCGGCTACCGGGGTGATTCCAGTAGTACGCTTCTCAGCAGCGTTGTGGAAGATTTCAGAACGTGAATTGACCGGGTTTGCTCCAAAATTCCACGGCGAGGGGCAAACTGATTCCAAATCGACATCACCCGATAGCGAGGCTAAGGAATGTCCATTGGTTCAACGGGTTCCACTCTGCCGCGTCGTATGCTCGGCCGAGCGCTGAAGCGGTTGCGGGAAGGATCGGGCACACCGCCGAAGGTTGCGGCGCAGGCCATTCGGGTATCGGCGCAGACGTTGTGGCGGATCGAAACCGGACAACAGGGACCGAAGCTGAAAGAGATCTATGTGCAAGCGCTCTGCCAGCTGTACGGAGCGGCATCGGACGAGATGAAGGTCCTTGTCGGTCTGGTGGAGCTGGCCGAGCAGAAGAACTGGTGGCACCCGTACGAGGATGTCATTCCAGAATTCTTCGCCCTGTTCATCGGCCTGGAAGAGTATGCCCGCGAGCTTACGACCTTTCAGCTCACACTGATGCCGGGTCTCCTCCAGACTGCCGATTACCGACGCGCCGGTGTCTGGGCGCTGCGGCCGCAGGCCAGTCCGACCGAGGTGGAGCGCAACATAGAGCTGACGATCCGGCGGCAAGAGCGGCTTCGGAAAGATAGCCAGAACTTTACTGTGCATGCGCTGTTGTGCGAGTCGGCGTTGCGGTACCCCATCGGCGGTCCGGCGGTCATGGGCCGCCAGCTCCGCCACCTCGAGGAGGCGACGCAAATGCCTAACGTATCGGTTCGCGTCGTGCCGCTCAGCGCCGGAATGCATATCGGCCTGCAGGTGGGGAGCTTCGTCTTGCTGGAGTTCCCCGAACATCCGACCGCCTACTTGTCGGAGCCCCCGGTGGTGTACGTGGATGGGTACACGGGCGCCCTCTACCTGGAACGTGAGCCGGAGATTCGCCAGTATCGTTCCGGGCTTGCGGGGATCCGCCGTGTCGCGTTGGATGAGGAGAAATCCAGGGAACTGGTGGCCCAGATAGCAAGGGAGTACGAAGGGTGAGCATCGACCTATCCGGGGCGAAGTGGTTCAAGTCCAGCCGTAGCCAGGACGCCCAGGCCTGCGTGGAAGTTGCACACCTCAACGGGGGCATGGTTGGCGTGCGCGACTCCAAGGATCGCGGCGGTCCGGCGCTGGTTTTCGGTCCCGCGGAGTGGGATGCCTTTGCGGCGGGGGTCAAGGAAGGCGAGTTCGATCGCGCTTGATCGGCGGTTGAAACACGAAACCGAATGAACCCCAGGCGTTTTCGTTGCCTGGGGTCTCTTTCTTGGAGGTCGACGCTCGCGCGTCGGCGACGGTGGGTGGACGTGCCTCGGTGCGGCTGACGATGGCGACATCCGAAAGGAACCTCGGCGTCACATCCAGCATCATCATTGTCTGCGTGCGCGGCTCTGTAGAACCCGCTCTGCGGGACCACCAACGCCTTTGCGTGGTGGTGAACCGGCCGGTACGGTCAAGACGAGCTTCGTGGGGCGGGGAAGCCGGTCCGGCCCCAGGTCTGGGACGGTACCGGTGCGGGAGGATGAGATGGCAGGCTGGAGTGGGGTGGTCCGGAGTGTGGTTCTCGGTGCGACGCTGATCATGCTGATTGCGGCGTGCAATTCCGGTGGAGAGTCGAAAGGCGATACGAACAATGCGTCGGCGACACCGACCATCGCGGCGGATGTGCCGGCAGGTTTCGATGCGTGTAAAGACCTCCCGCAGACTCTCATTCAGTCGGAGAAGCTGAAAAACAAGGGGGCTGACAACACAGATAGGCCCGGCGGCATCAAGTGGCGCGGCTGCGGCTGGGTTCAGGCTGGCGGAGACGGATACGCAGGCTCGATCGACACCACCAATATCACTTTGGCGATGGTGCGAGCCAACAAAGACTTCACGGTCGACAAGGAGTTCACGGTCGCCGGGCGGGCTGCACTTACCTATGGTCCGAGCGAGCAGAACGATTTGAAGGAGCATTGCATTTTGAGCGTCGAGATGAAGGGCGGAAGCCTCGAGGTCAGTATCATCAATCCGCGTTCGGCCAAACTTACTGCCTCCCAGCACTCGTGCGACATCGCTGAGCGTCTGGCGGAGCAGATCGTTCCAGCGATACCCGCCACCCTCTAAACTCGTACCGACTTCCGGTCGATCCCGGCCGGAAACCCCTGGGGAGGGATACCGACGATGAGTAGCGATACGACGACACCATCATCAGCGGGGCCGCTGGCCAGCGCAATCAAAGAAGCTCAGGACGGCAAGTTGACCGTCAGCTTCAGCGACGAAGTGCGGGTCAACGCAGACGAGTTCGTCTACATCGAACGCGACTGCGAAGCCTTCAAGGAAGAGATAAAAAAACCTTCAACGGATCGCGCAATCTATCTCGGACCGAAAGAACTGGGGTCTCGGGGAGACAACGGACAGCATGACTTCGGCCGCCACGCTGGTCGCTCGCTTCCGTGGCAAGGCCAAGATCGTCAACCCGGCCACGGACTCGGACAACAACGTTTACGACATCCTCCAGCAGCATTACCAGATCGTCGATGACATCCAAACCCTCCACCGCACAATCGCTCAGAAATACGTCGAGCAGGATCAAAAATTCGCCGCTCGCTACAACGAGTTGATGGCGAATAAGGAACCCAGCCAGATCGGTACCCCGAACCAACTGGGCGTCATTTCGCCTCCAGCCGTCGGCGCTTCGAAATAAATGATTCGAATCATCCGGGGTCGCGCCGGCCAGCGCGATCAGTGACGCCCGGACGGTGACCTACCACCGCAGCAGCCGACGATGTACGAGCGGCACAGGAGTTCGCAGCCCGCACAGGAGAGACAAATCCGTGCATGATGGCATTTGGCCCACCGAATGTCGAGATCCACAGCCACACTGTGGAATTCGATGCGGGCGACCCAAACAAGCCAGCTGTCGAAGGCGAAATGCTGACCTATACGCCCGGCGTCCAAGGTCTACCACTTCGCTCTATCGCTACCCCAACGGGCATCGGTTAGGATTCGCGTCATGAGTGATGGGGGGACACCAGCCTCTGGCCACAACCTCGCGGTGGTGCCTGAGAAGGTGCGCGAGGTCGGCACATACGTCTACGAGTTGGCCGAGGCACTGCGCGCGGCGTTGGACTCCGCGGCGAAGGACGTCGCGTCGCTGACCGATGGCAGCTGGACCGGGGATGCGGCCGCGGAATTCTCTGAGGGCTGGACTGAAGTGCGTGACGGCGGTGTCCAGATCATGACCGCTCTGACCGGTATGGCGGAGAAGCTGGGCGTCACCGCCGACACCTACCGGGCGGGAGATGAGAGCAACGCCGCCCCATTGAATACTTCGAGTTTGGATCTGCCATGAACTCTCAGTTTTCGGTCGACCTGGACCATCTCGATGAGATCGTGGTCCGTCTGTCGGGTTTGGCCGGGTTCATCGGCGAGCATCTCGATGAGATCGACCACCGGGTCTCCACCCTGGTCGGCAGTGGGTGGGAAGGCGTTGCCGCGCAGGCATATGCCGATGCGCATGCTCAATGGGTCACTGGGGCAAGGGAATTCGTCGAGGGTGTCAAGGATGTGAGCGACGCGGCCAAGGTGGCCCACGCTCGCTACACCACCGCCCACGACACCAACTACAAAATGTTCTCCCAGGGATAAGACACATGGGTGTACTGGTTATCGACTGGCAGACCTACTACGAGGCCGGCAAGAAATGCCACGCCCTGGCCACCGACCTCCGCACCGCCGACAAACCGGTTCACGACGCGGTCAAAGGTGAATGCGCGGGCATGGCCGGTAACACCGCAGGCTGCGAACAATGGGGCAAGACCTACGACCGCGTCGCCCAGGAAACGATGCAGACCTGCACGAACCTGGCCGACGCCCTCACCAACTTCGGCACCATGCTCTACGCCGCCGGACACAACTGGGCACTTTCCAATAACTCCAACCCGATGCCGGACCCGCCCACCGTGACGGCCATGTCGGAGTACAAGGTCACCATTCCGACTTCGGTAGGCAACAACGGCGACGGTGTCACCGAGGGAAGGGGCAGTGTCCCCGGCTTCTACGACGCCCTGGTTGGGAAGATCCAGGAAGAGTTCGGAAGCAAGCTGCCCAACGGCAACAAAGACGAGCTCGCCAAGGCCGCATCGACATGGAAAACGTTCGCCGAACACAAAACCATCACCGATGCAGCATCCCGGATCACCGAGATCACCAACCTCTTCAGCGACATCCAGGACAAGAAGGGCCTCGAACCCCTCCTCGGCCACCTCACCACTCTCAACAGCGGCGCCACCCAACTCGCGTCGGCATCCCTGAGCCTCGCCAAACCGGTCGGGGAATACAGCGCTGCTACCTCCGAAATCCGTGACAAATTCCGGGACGCGGTCACCAACGCCCTGATAGCAGCCGGAACCACTGTCGTCATCGGCATCGCGGCCTCCTGGATCACCGCTGCCCTCAGCGACGTCGCGGCTGGCGTCGGCGTCGTCACGATCGCCGGCAACACCGCCAGAGTGCTCAAAAGCACCTACGATGCCAGCAAAATCATCAAAATAGTCGGCACCGCGGCCGCAGTCGCCGGAACCACAGCCTTCACAGTCACCGCGTTCGACAAAGTACCCAGCCTCGCCGATATCGCCATCAAACTCGGCGCCATTATCACGATGAAGGTACTCATCAATGAGGCCGATTCGGATGACATCAATCCAAACAGCCCTAGCGGCGCGTTTACCTCGGCCTCGCAGACAACGAAGATCAACAAGATCGCCAGTTACTACGGCGTGCCAGCAAAAGATGTCAAAGAAGCCATCCACAGAATCAAGGCTTACGGGGCGTGGCGCGGGGATGGTGCGAATAAGAATCCAGATGTTGTAGTCGATCTGGAATCCGGTGACGTATACGTGAAGAAGCCGGACGGCACCGCGTCAGACGATAGTATTGGAAATATCCGCGACGCGCTGGAAAAATGACGGAGGGTAGATGTGAACTCGGAGATTGAAGAGTACGACGACAGGTGGATAATCCAACCTTTACGTGGAAGCTGCGTTGTCAATATGGAATGGCGGGCCGATGGATTCGAATTCCAGCTCGATTCCGGATTCCGGATAGCTGCCGGATACGGTACCGAACTCTCACCACGATCACTTGCCGAAGACGATCCCGGCCGTCATGCGATCACGTACTGGTCGAAATCCGAAATCGAACGGACTCTTACGGCGCCAATTGTATCGCCAGTATTCTTCAAGTCCGGCAGCTTGCGAATCGGCTTCCGAAATGGGTGGAACATGTTTGTGTCCGATCGGTACCCCGAGATACCAGCTGAAGTTTTCTGGGGCGATATTCTCATTTGGAACCGATCAGGTATCGCAAATCAGTCAGATTATCCGGTTGTGACCATAGACAAATGGTCAGGAGCCAGAATTCAGGCACCCCCGTGGCCATCTCGGCCAGCCGACCTCGAAATAAACTACGACTCAGACGATATCAACGATTGACCCGAGGCTCGGTCAGCGGCCGATATTTTTACGGCACCACTATGGTATGTGTCGACAACAAATATGTCTAGGCTCCGAGCCATAGTTCGAGCCCATTCCTGTCGAGCAATGGCGGCAGATTATTGTGAGATATGATTTCGGCGCTATGATCAATGAAATAGGGTAATGAATTGTGGTGAGCGGAGTAAGCCGACGATGCTGGGTAGTTGGAGCAATCCGCCGTCAGTCGTGGTCGTGCGCTAGTGAAACAACGTGATGGCGCCTTCGCGCATGGCCGGATATCGAACTCTGTCTTCTGGCAAGCGGCAACGGTGGCAGTGCCGGTCGCGTCGGCGACGACCGTGATGCTGTTCGGTTTGGTGATCGGCTTGGCGGACGCGGCGCATCCAACGTTCGAGGTGCCCAAGCATCTGGTGTTCGCCATCGTGACGTCCGTAATGCTCGCGGCGGTGGGATTACTTGTCCGGCGGGGAACACCGCGGACCCTCGGTGCGGCCATCGGCACTGTGATACCTGGTCTGCTCCTCGTGCTTGTCTGGATGGTGAACATATGAACGGCCTGCCGTCGAAATATGCACGGCAGGACTGGTTCGGCCCCGAGTCGTTCATCGCCGTGGTCATCGGCATGGTCTCTATCTCGTTGCCCTACACCGGACTAGTCTCCCGCGACGCGATCTGGTTCATAACCGGACCACCCATCGCCGGTGGCCTACTTATCGCCATCAGCGCCGCCGGCCTTCCACTCAGTGACAGCACCCGCCGAGCAGGCGCCGGACTACTGGCCGCATTCGCCGGATTTCTGTTGTGCATCATCGGTTTTCTCATCGGCCTCGCAATGGCGGCAATCTTCACATAGCAGCTACCCGTATCCTGCGAAGATCAATGGCGGCCGGGTAATCGTCAATCGAGACATGCCTTGGAAAAGCGCCACTCGGGCGCACAGGGGCCGGGTCGGACACACCCCGACCGTGGCGCGGACGGGAAAGCGGTTCTCGCTCAACGCGATGTCGGCGATCTCCACGCGCGGTGACGTGCGGTTCACCGTCTTCGCCGGCGGCTTCGACACCAGACCGGCACCCGGTCCACCGCGCGAAAGCGACCACAGCGTGGATGGACACCCACCGCGACCGGATCGAGTTGCACTACCTCCCGGGATACGCCCCGCACCTCAACCCCGACGAACTGGTCAACGCCGACCTCAAACGCACCCTGGCCGACCAGATCATCATCGACCGGGACCAGATGCACCTGGCGGTGCTGTCGTTCTTCCGGCGTATCCAGAAGCTGCCCGGCCATGTCCGCGGCTACTTCCATGCCCCACACACCGTTTACGCTTCAACCATTTAGTTCCGAGTCAATACCCCTGCCACGAAAACGTTGTGGAGGGATAAGTCCAGCACTATCTCGGCATGCCAAGGCTGGTTGCCCATGAGATGAAAGCACCTTCTTCATTCGATCTTGGCGTCAGCGGACGCTTACAGTAGTTGAGGATATTCACAGCAGGCCCCAGTGTTGCGCCCAGCATTGCCTTGAAAGCGGCGTTTTGGGACGAGATGTATTCGTTAAAAATTGCCAGCGTGGTCTTCTCGAAGATTTCGAGATCTATCTCGTACATATCGTTGGCGATCGCCGTTATGCCGGTCGCCATGTTCAAAACCGAGCAAACGTCGGTATGTATACGTACGAACAGTTCGCCCACTCGTAATGCCGGACTCCATACCGTCTGGTCATCGACATCGAATACGTAGCTCATCATGCCCACTCTACTAGAATCTGGACGCCGGGATTTTTGGTACGCATGCTCTCAACTGCTGCCTCTACCGCTGACCGGAACTCTGGATCGGCGCCAGGGGTGGTGAACTGGAGTCCGATGGGGGCCTGCTCATAGCCATCGATATACTGGCGAGCCTCGAGGTAGGAGCCTAGCTTCTTTTCCACCTGCTTTGCAGTCCATTTATCGACATCGGCGGCATTCGTGGCGGACTTCTCCTCCCAGAGGGCGCCATCCTTGACTTCGTCGATATCCGTAATAGTTCTGGAAGTATCGTTCGGATCGTCAATCTGTACCTCTCGATCCCCGTCCTTCACGTGGTATTTTCCGTCGCTGCCAAGGTTCGGTCGGCGCGGATCAGTGAACGTGACGTCCTTCTTGGGATCCGTTGCAGTGACCAGTATCGGCAGTCCGGCAATGGTTGGTAGTCCGCCCGTCGTCAGGACGGCCGTGGTGAAGGTGAAGCCGCTAAGCGCGGTGAGGAATGTGTTGCTAGGGCCGGCCAACGCTGAGGCTGCGATGCGGCATCGCAGACCGACGTAATCAGCTGCAGTACAGGCTGAGTGGCGTACACATCGTCGCGTATCCTTGCCGACGATGGCCGTTCGGCGGGTATAGACGAGAGGGCGGGGCTATGAGTTATCCGCAGTACCATGGTGGTCAGTACCTGTATTCGCAGGTGCCGACACCGAAACCTAAGGGTGGGACGGCGATTGCCACCGGGGTGCTCGCGGCGATCGGCGCCGTAGTGCAGCTGCTGGTCGGCTTGATGAATATCGTGCTGGGCCTCTTGCAGTCACACGAACTCCGCCAGTTGGCCTTCACGTGGTATCCGACTTATGTGCTGGGCACCGGGGTGGTCGCAGTGCTTGCCGGGACGCTGCTTGGGACCGGAGCAGTGTCATTGTTCCGTCGCAGGGCGGCCGGGCGGTTACTGATCGTCGCGGGCTGCGCTTCGGCGATTGTGTTCGGAATCGCCTGGGCGGTAGTCATGTTCGGCGTCACCCTGATCGGAGGCGCGTCGGGTATTACCGGGACACTCGCTGGTTCCATCGGCTTCGTGTTCCCCATTGCCACAATAATTGTGGCATTGGTGCCGTCGACTCAGCGCTGGATCGCCGCCGACCCGGCACAGAACGCCGTCCAGTACCTAGGCCAGCCGTACCCGGCGCAGCCGATGCCAGCCACCTGGCAGCCTATTCACCCTGCCGTACACCACATACCGGGCGCCCCGATGAACGGGCAGTTCCCGGCAGCGGCGCAGCCGGTGCCATATCCGCAGCCCGCGCAGTACCCGGGACAGCTGGGCCATCGATAGGCAGCAGGAAATTCGACAGCGCCTTGGCCGCGCTCGATAAGGCCGCAATGGATTTACCGATTACTGGGCAGCGCCTCTCCGTTGCAGCGAGCGAGTACATGGTCGGGATAACAACTGTCGGCGGATTCGAACTTCAGATCGAGGGAGACATGGCGATCGAATCCAGCCGAGGCGACCGAAGGACTGTTCATCTCGCGGGCGGGGGTGGTTCGCAGTTCGATCTCGAATCCGAGCTTCGAGGCACGATTACTTCCGCCGTCGTGAATTCTTCAGGGACTCTGATAATTGACCTGGACTCCGGGAACCGGCTCGTGGTCCCGCCAGATGATGAATACGAAGCATGGACACTCGTGGGTCCGAAGGGCTATCGGGTCGTATGTATGCCGCATGGCGAACTGGCGACTTGGACGGCCGACTGATCGGCCGCTCGCGTGCGTGCAGTGGCCGCCAGTGCTCAATAGCGCTTATGACGAGGAAGATAATGAGGTCCTATGTCGACAACAATCCGAAGTACCCTGGTAGTCACCGGCTTGTTCGAGCCCGAGGAGTTCACGCGGTCGGTTGAATTGCGGCCAACTTGCACTACGAGGGTCGGAGCAACCCCGTGGTGGGACCCTGCTCTAGAGTTCAATGAAGATTCGTGGTCCTTGGTCGTTGCTGATCACCAGGCAATTCATATCGATGAGAAATTGAGCAAGCTGTTGTCGGTGCTGGAGCCGGTTTCGGCGAGGTTTCGCTCGGTTGTGGAGTCGATGCAATTGTTCGCACAGGCTGCCTTCTCGGTTCGAGTTCGGCTCTTGTCCGTTCGTCGATCGACAGTGACGCGTGGGAGAGGAGGACCCTGGCCTGTCGTGTTCGAAGGGCCGCACCCAGCTCCTCGACCTGTCGGCGTGAGGCACAGAACACCAGGCGCTTCTCGCCACGATGCAGTGTCGCAATGACTTTGGCGGCGTTCTCCAGCGAGCCGACATAGTCGAGTTCGACGTGTCCGGGGGGCGGCCGAACGCTTCGAGGCAACCAGGCTGCGCCGGGCCGCAGCCCGCTCTGCCGGTCGAAATACTGTGCGCGCGGGCCCTCGACACCTCACCCGCCTGCCTTCGATGTCGACACTGGAACCTATGCGACGTGGACGCCGGGGAGATCGCCGAACTTGGCCTTTCCGTCGGTGGATCGGAGCATGCGCGCCGTGACCACCGAGGTGGCCGCTATGAGTAGATCGTGCGCGCCCCGTGGCCTACCCTCACGCTGGACGTAGGCCAGCAGGCGCGCATGCGCTCTAGCCGCCTCCAGCGTGTAATCCTCGACCGGGACGGTCGCGAGTATCGCGTCGACGAAGTCCTGCCGGCGCTGTCGTATCGGCTCGGTGCCGGCCCGCTCGACCCCGGTCAACAACTCAGCCGCGGTGACTGCCGCGATCACCGCGTCGTCATCGGGCCGGATCAGCTCGTCGAGCGCGGCTTGCCCACGTTCGACCGCGATCAAGAGGCAGGTGTCGAGAATTACTCGTGCCACGGATCGTCCGCCCGCAGCAGATCACGGACACCCAAAACATCGGTCTCGAACGAGGCATCATCGTCCGGGTACCGCTCACGCCAGCCGCTCAGCGCCTCATGGATCTGCGCCCCGTTCGCCACCGGCGCCGGGCCTATTACCGCCAGTCGTCGGCCACCCCGAGTAATCACCACAGTTTCGCCTCGCTCGGCACGACTGAGGAGGTCGGCGAAGTTACGGGAAGCTTCCGACGCGGACACAAGGTTCATGATTTCAGAATATCAGATCAACTCAGATATTCTGAACTTTCTTGGCCGGCGGTGCGAAGGCATCCCCTCATTCTTCAGCCGTCGCAGCGTCGACGCCATCAGATGATCCGGTGTAGGAACCAAGATCATCTACGACGTTGCCGAGCCCGCCCACGACAACGATCGAACCCGCAGGTCGAACCCTCACATCACGACTTTGCCGGAGCCCTGCGGACTCAGCGACCTTTGATTGCCTCACGTGCGAGATTTCCGAGCGTGCCAGCTATGCACGCAAAATCGTTTACCACCTTCCAGTCTTCCTTGCTCGCATTCGCCGGTGAGTTTTTGACACGAGCGATTGCGTTACGGACATCCTGCTCGGACTGGGCCATTTAATTCTCTCCTTTTGTGTCCAATTCCGACGCGTTTCTATGCGTCGGTCGAGGCGTGCGCGTACGGTAGTGTCGAGCAATGAGCAGCATTTCCAATCGATACCTCATATGTCTTCGATGAAACGCACTCCTTGACGCCGGGCCTCTATGTGCCTTTGATGAGTGCACGGCTCTGGGTTCGCCATTCCAGGCACCGTCAGCAGCAGTGGCCAAATGAACGCACGAGGCATGATCGACATGGCGATATTAAAAGGATTCGCATTTATGAACATGCGAACCCGAAGGCCGTGTCGTTTCTGGTAGTTGTTATTGGCTACGAAGGTCCCTATCAGAAGATATATGACCGCGCAGAAAAATACGGTAAGCATCATTCACCATCCTCGCGTGATGAGATTTATCGAGTCCCGCAAAGTCGCACCGATCGATGTGCGGCCGCGCTTCGCAGTCGCCGCGATATGATCGTTGTGAACATCCGGATATTCCAGTGCCACAATCGTGATAATTTGACCGATACTATCCTCGACGAATAGATTGCGAGCGATTCGCCGACAGCGGTGAATAATATCGATCGGGTCTCCTCCTGTCGCGATGACCGCACCGGCGAAGTGTTGAAGCACGCTCGCCCGTACCTCGTCGTCGAAGAGCGATCCGGCTCGTTCCTCAACGAGAAATTGCCGGACGGCCTGGGTGAGTTCCTTTTCTGCTTCCCGCTTGGATTTGCTGGTCATATCGTTTCCCGGCACCGTATCGCAGGGCCTTGGAACAGGGCGAAGGATTCAGCCGCCTCGATTGTGCACATGCGCTTATGGTCGCCCCACTCGGCGGAAATGTCTGTCGGGTGTTGACCCGACATCCTCTGTTCGACACCACTGCACTGTGATCAGCAGCTCACAGTCGTGGCGCGCGGACCTGAACCCAGATCTGGTCGTCGGTGTCGAGCACCGTGAGGTGGCTGATCTCGTCGAGACGGTCCAGCTGCTGGCGTGCCCGGGTGGGTTCGTCGCCGACGATGCTGACTGTGACATCGGATTCGTTCGCCGATACCACCAGCCGGGCATTGGACGTGCTGGTGGACAAGACGATTCGGGGCCCGACCACCAGATGGTGCGGGTCGGCGACGTCGGGGAGTTCGGGCGCGACGTCGATATCGACGGCGACGCCCCGGTGCTCTGCGGATTCGATATCGGGATGAAGTTGGCGCAGGACGGGATGGTCAAGGACATCGGCCAGGACGAATAGCCGACGCAGCCGCGATGCTTCCGTAAGGCAAGTAGCTTGCACTGCAGGGTCTTTCGGTGAAACTCTCCGGGCGGCGAAGGCCTGCAGGAGCGGCGTTACGCGCGCCATGATCTGTTCGTTTCGACGCTGAAATCGACGTGTCAATGCCAAGTGAACGGCTCGTCGGCGTGCGAGTTCGGCGTGTTCTTCCGCGAGGGCCTCGGCGGTCGTTGTCGCCCGTCGGATCGAGGTGAGGAACGTGATCGCCAATGTTTGCATCACCGCAATGCTCGCCAGGAGATAGGCGAGCCTGATCAGGTTTTCGCTCGTGGAGCTGTGTAGCAGCAGCGTGGCCGCCGAGACAAGCCAGGACAGGCCCAGTGCACCATAGGTCACGGAGGGGCGAGCACGGACCATCAGCGACACGACCGTCCAGCCGGTGTCGGCCAGTGCCCAGTTCGCGCCACCAAACACGTCGCCGACCGGCAGAATCAGCGCCTCGACCGGGG
>NZ_JBSUQM010000021.1:0-105332 GCF_054065835.1 Nocardia citri | reverse complement strand
GCCGACCCTGAAGCCGGACTGATGCTGGTCAAGGTGGGGACGCCAACATAGGTGTAGGGCAGCGGGTTACTCGTGCCATCCAGCAGAGCCTGAACGGTGACGTTCACCGTGCCGGTTCCAGGCGGAGCGATGGCGGTGATCTGAGTATCGGAGTCGATGGTGAATGTCGTTGCCGTCGTACCGAACCGGACAGTCAAGGGGCCCACATTACTGAATCCGGAGCCGGCAATGACGACAGAGTTGAGACCCGCTGCGGGGCCGGAAGAGGGTGTCAGCGAGGTGATTACAGGTGACATTTTCTTGCCTTCCAACCAGTGATCAATGAAAAGGGTTCTCCCGCAGCAGCACAGGCCTAGCCGGTACAACCGCTTATCCCCAGTAACCCTCCAGCGGAGGCACTTCGGCAATGCATCCCCCGGTCCGTTTTCGTCCGGTTTGTCTCCGCTTTCGGGTTCGGCCGGTCTCCCGTTCGGTGGGTGCAGTACACGGCGCCGGTGTTTGCCGGCGAACTATGCGGGCGGACAAGGCGGTGTCGATGTCGTCGCGGCCGAGCGGGAAATTGGGCAGCTTTCTCGTCTCTAGGAGTTTGACCAACCTATTCAGCTCTCTGAACCGCGAACCGGTTGTGAGCCAGGCGATCTGGGGCCGATGGGCGGTATGCGGGGTTACGCTGGATGAGTGAATGCTCTGCAGCGCCTGATGCTCGGGTCGGGGCGTTTGCCAGAGGATCTGCGTGCGTCGCTGGTCGCGTCCGACGATATTGTGTTCTTGGAGAAGGGGTTGACCGATTCGATCACCCGTCGCCTTTTCCGCTCATCCGGTCGTCTTGTGGAGTGGGAGCGGCAGCCGGTCTCAGGTGCGATCGCGGTCACAGTCGGCCGACGGGTGGTGGCTGTGGGCGGGCCGGTTCAAACACATAGATGTTCCGATAACGCATCCGCTTTGGGCGACAATCGAGTTCAGCATCGACCGACCGGACCGAGTGCGCTTCACCTACGACCGGGCGGCGACCGACCCGGAGCATTCGGGACAGGTGGAAGTGCGACTGAAAGCGTCGCAGATGCAGCAACTCGCCCGGCTGGTCACGCGACCGGTGTGAGGCCGGTGATCGGCTGCCCGGCAAGGTGACTCGACGAGGTCCGCCCCAGCTGCCGTGGGCTCAGGTCAGCCGGTCCGCCCGGATGACGGGCTGTAATCAGCGGCCGGGGTGATTCGCCGGGTCGTGGTGAGCAATGCGGCGGCGAGGACGACAGTAAGCGCGGCGAGCCCAGCTATCCCATGTGGCGAAAGGCCGTAGCGCCAGAGCACGAAGATACCCGCCGTCGCCAAGACCGAGCCCGCAAGGACCGGAAGTGTTGCGGTGCGGGCGGCGTATCGGGCGCCGCTGAGTTAGTGGGACTGTCATGGCAGCAAGGACGGCGTTCATCGCGCGCCAGGCGAAAGCCACGCGATCACGCAACTCATCCGCGTAGTCGGGCAACTCGATGTGCTGCCAGGCGGCGCGCTCGGCGCTGCGGTCTCCCGCCGTCACGGTGAACCAGGAGCCTTCGGGCCCAGCAACTCCCTCGCCGAAGAACCAGTGTGACGAGAGCGACTTTCACATCTATTGTGCACAATACAGTTGTCCACTACATTATTGCTCATGGCCGATAACCTCACCCTCGACGAGCAACTGTGCTTCCCGCTCTACGCGGCGTCCCGGGCGATGACAGCGGCCTACCGCCCGAAGCTGGCACAGCTCGGGCTCACCTACCCGCAGTACCTGGTGATGCTGGCGCTGTGGGAACGCGACGGACGCAGTGTCGGCGACATCTGCCATGCGCTGTCCCTGGATTCCGGCACGCTGTCCCCGCTACTCAAGCGGCTGGAAGCAGCGGGTCTGATCGAGCGGCGGCGCTCGGCGGCCGACGAACGTCGCGTCGATATCCAGCTCACCGAGCGCGGACGCGCACTGCGCGCCGAAGCGTGCGGGATCCCGGCCGAGATGGCCGAGTCCTGCGGCCTGTCCGCAGCGGAAGTCGTCGCGCTGCGCGAAACCTTGCGGCGACTGACGCACGCACTGATGTCCCACTGAACGAAGGAGAACACCACATGTCGATCTTGTACACCGCCGAAGCCCTGGCCAGCGGCGACGGACGCAACGGCCACGCACGCACCACCGACGGCAAGCTCGACCTGGATCTGTCCACTCCGAAGGAATTCGGCGGCGACGGCGAGGGCACCAACCCCGAGCAGTTGTTCGCGGCGGGCTACGCGGCGTGCTTCCACTCGGCGCTGCGCCTGGTCGGCAAGCAGGCCGGCGCGAACATCGACGATTCCGCGGTCGGCGCGAAGGTCGGCATCGGCCCGAACGACGCGGGCGGCTTCGAACTGGCGGTGACCCTGGAGGTCTCACTTCCCCACCTGTCCCGGGCGGACGCGCAGGCGCTCGCCGACAAAGCACACCAGGTGTGCCCGTACTCCAACGCGACTCGCGGCAACATCGACGTCGAGGTCGTGGTCGCCGAAGACTGATCGAGAAGGAGCGGATATGCGTGCGGTAGTCATCGAAGCATTCGGCGAACCGAAGGACGTGCTCACCACTGCGGAACGCCCGGTACCGGAACCCGGTCCGGGCGAGGTGCGGCTCGCGCTGATCCTGTCGCCGATCCACAATCACGACCTGGCCACCGTGCGCGGTACGTACCGCAATCGGCCAGAGTTGCCCGCCATCCCCGGCAGCGAGGCGGTTGCGCGGGTGGACGCGGTGGGTCCCGGCGTCAGTGGCCTGTCGGTTGGCCAGCGGGTGGCCGTGTTCGGCGCGCAGAACGTGTGGGCCGAGTATTTCCTGGCCTCGGCCCGGCAGGTGATCGTGCTGCCCGACACGGTCTCCGACGAGACCGCCGCCCAGTTGCTGGCCATGCCGTTGAGCGCGCTGCTGGTGATCGAAGACCTGGATCTGCAAGCCGGCCAGTGGCTGGCGATCAATGCCGCCAACGGCGCCGTCGGCAGGCTCGTCAACGTCTTCGCCCGGCAACGCGGTCTGCACGTGCTGAATCTCGTGCGCGGGTCGTCCTCGGTCACCGCGCTGCGTGAACTCGGCTACGAGCCGGTGCTCGACACCGAGAGCGAGGGCTGGCTCGAGCGGGTCGACGCGGTCACCTCGGGTGCCCCGATCGCCGGGGCGGTCGATCAGGTGGGCGGCCGCGCGGCAGCCGATGAGCTGGCATTGCTCGCGCCGGGTGGTCAGCTGATCGCCTTCGGCCTGCTCTCGGGGCAGCCGATGCAACTCGATCCGGCCGGGCTCATGTTCAAACAGATCGTCGTCAAAGGCTTCTGGGCCGCCAAGCGGATCGAGGAGATCGGTGCCGAGCAGCACGGACGGCTCGTCGCCGAGCTGGTCGACCTCGCGGCCCGTGGTGTGCTTCGGCTGGATATCGAAGCCGCCTATGCGCTGGAAGCCGCGGTGGCCGCCGCGGCGGCCACGCAGACGCCAGGTCGCAACGCCAAGATCGCGGTGAAGCCTTAGCCTCGATCCACCGACCTGGGTGGCGGACCAGCGTGCTGCGAGTGTGGGGTAGCCGCTGGTCTGCCAGCTTTTTCCACATGGATCTCAGTTCGGGCCACCCAGGGCCGGGGCAGTCAGAGGGTGACAGGTTCTGGTGACGTGTGGCTGATGGTGTTGTGCCACACCGAGTCGGAGATGATCGCGGTCTTTGACACCGCGGGCCGCGAAATCGGCGCAGCCGACCGCGCCACCGTCTATCGCGACGGCATCTGGCACGCAAGTGCGGGCGTACTCGTCCGCTCCGGCGACGGCGAACGCGTGTCCGTGTACCGTCGCACCGATACCAAGATGGTCTTCGCCGGTATGCACGACTGCCTGGCCGGCGGTGTCGTCGATCCCGGCGAGACGCCGGACCGGACCGCGGTCCGCGAACTCGGCGAGGAACTGGGCATCGTCCTGCCCGCCGAGGCACCACCGCTCCCACTGCGGGACAGCGCGTCGTGGGACGGCATCTGGCAGGGCGTCCCGATGCGCTGCCACTTGTTCGCCTATGAGCTGCGCTACGACGGGCCCATCCACCACCAGCCCGAGGAGATCGCGGACGGCTGGTGGTGGACCGATGCCGAACTCCGCGCCCATCTGGCCGACCCGACCTGGCCGTTCGTCCCCGATACCCGGGTCCTTATCGACCAACTGCTGGCCTGAACGCCATCGGCCCATCAGGTCGAGGACCTGATGGGCCGATGAATTTGCGATCTGTCAGGCGGCGCTACCGCTCATCGCACCCATGACCTGAGTGAAGAGGTTCGCGACGACTTCGAGGAGCTCCATGTACATTCCCTTGCTGGACCCGATATGAAGCTTGCATTCTGCACGAGCCAGGTGTCCGGCAGGTAGAAGGGTTGCGAAAACGGGCGACTAACCCGAGGAGGCCACCGAACCCGCCCAAGCCGCGAAGGCACCCGGATTGCGGGTCTGCAGCAGCACCCGGCCCGGTCCGCTGAAGTCGAAGACGAAGCCTTCGCCCGACTTCAGCGACTGGATGGACCGTCCGGAGACCGCGCGCCGGATGGTGAAGTTCATGGCCAGGTCATAGGCCACCACATGGCCGGTATCGATGGTGATCGGCTCCCCCGGCTGCAGATCGATCACATCGATCGCGCCGAATACACCGACGACCACCTCACCCTGCCCGTGCGCGCGCAGACCGAAACCGCCCTCGCCGCCGAACAGGTTCGCGAAACCGCCCCATTTGCCCTCCACCTGCACGCCGTGCGAGTTCGCGATCCAGCCGCCACGGCTGATGAAGAACGGCCGATCAGGCGTGATCTGCAGGTTCAACATGTCGCCCGGCAGTGCGGGGGCCACGTCTACCCAGCCGCCCTGCGGCGGTGCGGTGAAGGTCGAGACGAAGAACGATTCGCCCGCCAGCACCGAACGCTTCAGCCCGGCCAGAATGCCGCCTTCGGCCTTGGCCTGCAACGAAACTCCTGCCGAATGGGCGACCATGGCGCCGCTCTCGACCCGCATCGGCTCGCCCCCGGCCAGGAAGCACCGCGCGACCGCGGAGGCCGGACTATGACGCAGTTGTACCTTCATAATTGCCGACCCTACTGGCTATTTCGGCTCCGAAGGATCCAGCGATTCCAAGGTCTTCTCGTCGCGCGCGACGACCGCACCGCCGTCAGATGTGAGCACGATCGGCCGCTGGATCAGCTGCGGATTCGCCGCCAGCGCCTCGATCCAGCGCTCCCGGTCGGCGGCGGTGCGTCCCCAGCCGGATATGCCCAGATCCTTGGCGATCTGCTCACCAGTGCGGGTGATGTCCCACGGCTCGGCGCCCAGCCGCTGCAGCACCGTTCGCAATTCCGCCGCAGTCGGCGGATCGTCGAGATAGCGCCGGATTGTGTATTCCACGCCCGCCTCGTCGAGGTACGCGGTGGCATTGCGGCTCTTGCTGCACCGCGGGTTATGCCAGATTTCGGTCTGCCCAGAAGTCATGCTCGCAGCGTACCTACAGGTGCATCCAGGTCGACCATACCTCGGACCACGAATGGCGCAGACCGGTGCAGGTCCACACCGCGACGTCCTGAGTGTTACCCGGGTAGCCGATTCGGCTGTCCACCTTCGCAACCGGTGCACAGTTATCGAAATCCCAGCGCAGGAAGCCATCGTCGACGCCGACGGCGATGACCGCCGATGCGGTGTCGCGGGGTGTGCCGAAATACCCGAAACCGCGGCTGGGACTGTAGATCGGGGGTAGGTTGGCGCGCTCGAATTGATCGAGGGCGCTGGCCTGCCAGTAGGTGTCGGTGATGATGACGGCGTCGGCGCGTTCGGCCGGGGTGAGCGAGTCGTAGGCCTTGGTGACACCGGAAATCAGTTCCGGCCAGCCGAATTCGCCGTAGACGCCGATATTGATGGCAGCCTCGGAGGCGTCGACGGGCGGCCGGACCTGTGCGGGATCCCGCCACGGGGTCGACCACAGCAGAAAGCCCGTGGCCACCGCGGCGAGTGCCGCACCGGCACCGGTGACCCAGCGGCGCGCGGCCGGATCCAATAGGCCCACCAATTCGCCCAGACCGACCGCTCCGGCAGCGAGCACCACGCCGTACATCCCCGCCATGTAGTAGATCCGCCCGCCGATCACCAGGAAGGTGGCGACCAATATCAGCAGGGTCGCCCCAAGGAACCGGTACCGCCGCAGCGTGGTATGGCACAGCAACGCCCACACGCCGTACATCAGCAGGACCGCGCCGAAATACCCAGCCAGCAATACGGCTTGCGGAATGAACGCCACTCGTCCACCGAGAATGTCCTGCTCACCGATGATCACCTTGCCCATCGCCAGCTGCGGCCAATCCCGGCGCGCCTGCCAGATCAGCGACGGTATCGTCGTCGCCACCACGATCGCCGCGCCGAGCCACAGCAGCGGCCGCCGCACCAATTCGCGCGGACCGAAGATCAGCGAACCCACCGCGACACTGATCCAGAAGAACGGGATCAACCATTTCACCTGCACATCGACCGCGGTCACCAGGGCCGCGCACAGCAGCAGGCTATCGCGGCGGGTCCGCACCCAGCGCACGACCAGCCAGGTGATGATCACCCAGAGCACGGTGTCGACCGCATTGGTCGTCAGCATCTTGCCCTGAAGCAGCAGGAACGGCGAGGTCGCGTACCCGATCGCGGCGAAGGTCTGCGCAGTGCGTCCGCCGCCGAACTCCCGCGCCAGCACCGCACACAACACGACGCCGAGCACAGTCAGCGCCACCACCGGCAGCCGCAACACGAAGAAATTACCTGGCGCGAACGTATCCATCAGGCGCGCCAGCATCGGCACTACCGGCCCTTGATCGGCGTAGCCGAACGAGGGCCGTCGCCCCGCCGCGAGAAAGTACAGCTCATCGCCGAAATAGTCGTACCGGCTCGCGGAGAACAGCAGGACCGCGAACGCCATCACCGCGACCACGCCGACGCTCCCGACCGCAAGCGCCGGACGCCCCTCGGGCGAGGTAGCCAGCTTCTGACGATCTTTGGTGTCGGTCACGCCAGCTCCTGGAGGGAGTTCCGAGGTGGACACCTCGAATCTAGCGGGAAATGGCCGTCGCGCGGACTAGCCCCGGGGTGGGTTCGCGCGGTGTCCGATCACCGCACGTATCCGTCGGCGATATCGAGCACCTGGTCGACGATATCCAATCCGGTGCGCAGCTCATCCGCCGTCGTGGTGAGCGGCGGCGCGATCTGAAAGCGGTTGCCCGCGTTGAACGGCCACAGCCCGCGTTCCTTGGCGGCGGCGGTGACCCGGTTCATCGGTTCGGCGGCAGGACCGGCGGCCGCGAACGGGATCAGCGGCTCGCGGGTGTTCGGATCGCGCACCAACTCCAGCGCCCAGAAAAAGCCGAGGCCACGCGCCTCGCCGACGCTCGGATGCCGAGAAGCCAACTCCGCCAAGCCCTTTCCGAGCACATCCGTACCGACCGTGCGCACATGGTCGAGGATGCCGTCGCGTTCGAAGACATTGATCGAAGCGATGCCCGCGGCACAGGCGAGGGGATGTCCGGCATAGGTGAGTCCACCGGGATACACCGTATTGTCGTAACGTTGCGCGATCCGCTCGGCCATCAGCACACCGCCGAGCGGGACATAACCGGAGTTCACGCCCTTGGCGAAGGTGATGATGTCGGGTGCGACATCGAAGGCCTGAACTGCGAACCACTCCCCGACCCGGCCGAATCCGACCATCACCTCATCGGCGATATAGACGATGCCGAATTCGTCGCACAGTGCTCGGAGACCGGCGAGATAGCCCGGGGGCGGCACGAGCACACCGTTGGTGCCGACCACCGTCTCCAGGATCAACCCCGCGATATGTTGCGGCCCTTCCAATTCGATGACCTGGCGCAGGTGGTTCAGCGCCGCCGTCGTCTCTTCCTCGGGAGTGCTCGCGCCCCACGGGGATCGGTAGGGGTAGGGCCCGAAGAAGCGGACCACATCCACATTGGTCGGCTCCGCACCCCAGCGCCGCGGTTCACCGGTCAGCCCGATCGCAACGCCGGTTCCGCCGTGATACGAGCGGTAGGCGGCGAGCATTTTGGTCCGGCCGGTGTAGCTGCGGGCCAGCCGCACCGCATGTTCGACGGCCTCCGCGCCACCGGTGGTGAACAGGATCCGGTTCAGCTCGCCCGGTGCGCGCTCGACGATGAGCCGGGCCAGTTCGCTGCGCGCCTCGTTGCCGACGGTGGGCGAGATGGTCGCGAGTTTGCGGGCCTGGTCGACAATCGCCGCGACGATATCCGGATGTTGGTGGCCGATATTGACATTCACCAGTTGGGAGGAGAAGTCGAGATAGCGTTTGCCGCTCTCCTCCCAGAACCACGAACCCGACGCACCGACGATCGGCACCGGATTCAGGGTCGCCTGGGCGCTCCAGGGGTAGAAGACGTGATCTGACCCGATCATGGGGCGAATTCCCCCTTCGAGGCTGGACAGAACAGCACATGGGCACCATAGCCCGATTGCGGCTCTTGCGCGGCTGGAGACGCGCGCTATGACAAGAACTGTCCCGCCTGCGATTCCGCCCAGGTCCGGAGGCTTCGGCCAGGCCATCATTGGCGCCGCTGGCGGCGAGACCGACAGCGGCCCAATACGTCGGGCCTTTCCGTCCAAGCCCGCGGAACGAATCAGCACAGCGAAATTGGCGCCCTACCTTGCCCGAATTCGGCCGAGAGAGGGCGATGCCACCAGCTGTCGTCCCCGCCACGGAGTATCTGCTATCACCGATGAGCGCGGCGATCTCGAAACGCTGGTAAATATCCGAATAACCGTTGTGGAAGATGCTGCGGCCCTTACAGAACACGACAAACTGGTTCGTTGTGCGATGTCTTCCGGATCAGGGACAGGCGCTCCTGGTCGGCAGCGTCAGCGGTGTTTCCGGGCGGACGGTCGCCGGCCCGCCGGGTGTCTCGACGGTCACCGGACCACCCGAAGTGACGTCGACTGTCGTGCCCTCCGGTCGGATGCGCAAGGTCAACCTGCTATCGCGTACCGCGAGGTCACGCACCGTCATCCCCTCGGGAAACCCGCTGGGCAGCATCGGGTCCAGCCGGGGACCCGATTCGGTCCATCGCAGCCCGCTCGGTCCGTACAGCAAACCTTGCAGGAATCCGCCCGCACCCGTGACGAAGACCCACGCCGGTTGACCGACCGTGTTCGCACCCGACCGTTCGCCACGCGCCTCGGACTGGAACCCGTATGGCGCCCGGACATACGGCTGCACCGATTGATCCAGGAACTGCTGAGTGCGGCAGGGGTCATACTGCGCGCTGAGTATCGCGCCGACGCTGTTGCTCATGTTGGGGCCGTCGGGATCGGTGCGGTCGAAGTAGTACGCCAACGTCGCCTCTGGCGAATAGCCCGGTGCCGCATAGGAGTACGGGTAGCTGATCAGCACCGTGTCGGCCTGCTTGATCCTCGCCCCTTGGTACCCGAGATACTCGGCGGGGACCCCTGGCACGATGTCCGGCGGCATCGCCATGTGGGCGGCGATATCGGCCCACCGTGGGTTCAGCGGCAGTCCGGCCAGTCGGGCGGCCGACATCGCGGTACGCATCGTCGCCATCACTCCGACGTTGGTGAGTGCGTTGTCCACGGAAACCGAAACGTATTCGTCGGCGCCCGCCGCGGGCGCATAATGGTAGCGACCGTCGGGCAGCATCGGGCCGACGCGGGCAGCCTGGTAGTTCGCGATGGCCGTGATCACCGGCGCGCCGCTGTCCCGCAGCCATTGCTCGTCGCCGGTGGCCGAATAATACTGCCATTGCGCGAGCGCGATCTCATTTCCCAAATGTTCCTGGACCAGTCCGCACGCCCACGGAGACGCGCACCGCTGTGTCGGTCCGTCGTTCCAGGAGAATAGTGCGCCGGTCAGCCCGTAGGCGCGCGCGTTCGCCTCGGCTTGCGGTAGCGCGGCGACGCGGAAATCCACTACGGTGCGGGCCAATTCGGGATAGAGCGCGAGCAGGGTGGGGAAGATCCAGGTCTCTGCGTCCCAGTAGGTCAAGCCGCCATAGTCGTCGGAGGACAACCCCGCGGGCTGCACGGACCACCGCTGTCCGGCCCGCACGCTGGACAGCACCGAATACAGTGCGGGCCGGATCCAGTCTCGATAGTCGTCGCGGCCGGGAATCTCGATGGCGGGCTGCCACAGGCGATCCCACTCTGCTGCGTGTTCGGCGTGGGCGGCGGCGAAACCACGCGCCGCGCTGGATTCGGAGACGTCGGCGGCAATCGCGCGCGGGTCCGCGCCGTCCGCGCCGGAGGCGATTCCTACGTACTTGGTGACCGTGTAACTGCGGCCCGTCACGACGGTGCCGCTGAATCGTGTTCCAGCCGTCGCCCCGTTCGCAGGTAGTGCGGCACCACCCAGCTCATCAGGCGTGGTGACCGTGGACACCAGGAAGGCGATGTGGTCGGTGCCGTCGGCGCGCACGCCGACCGTGGTCTGCCCCCGGTTCGGATCGGAGGCCGCCGTCGTCGGGGTGACCCGCCGCGCGGCGGCCCCGTCGATCAGGTCGGTGACCGTGAGCGGCCCCGAGAAGTGCGGAATGACAGTGAGCTGTTGAACCGCGAGGTTCTGCTGCGCCCGCGACACGAAGGTCCGGTAGGTCAGATCCAGCCGGTGTTCCGCGTCGGGTGTCCAGGTGGCTTCGGTGGTGACGGTGGCATCGCGATAGTTCAGGCGCTGCCGGTAGTGCGTGAGCGTGGCCGGGTCGACGTCGGCCCGGTAGGTTCGGCCCGCGACGTCGACGGTTAGGCTCGACCACGCGGGGAGCGCGGCGATCGCCTCTGTGTTGTTCCACGACATGGACTTCATGGCATAGAAGCCCGCGAGATAGGTTCCGGTGTAGCGCGGTTCCACTAAGGGGAACGAGGTGCGCACCGATACGCCGTAGTCCTGATATCCGCCGCCGCTCGGCGGGATCATCGCGCCGATGCGCCCGTTGCCCAGATACGGGGCAGCGCGGAAATTCTCGGGTTCGAACGTCTCGGAGACCGCCGACCAGCCGTCTCCGACCGTCTGCGCGCCCTGCGCGGCCGCCACTGCGGACAGTCCGGGCAGCGGCACAAACGCGCAGGTCAATAGCACCGCACCGATACTCGACACGAGTCGCACCGGGCCGACAGTAGCAGCGGTCACGCGGGGCCGATCGGAACGACACGGCGGCTGCACCACACCCCTGCTACTAGTGTGCTGGCGGTATGCCGGAGGACCGTCGGCCCCGGGGGCGTTGTGATGGGTAAGTGGCGTGCTGCAAGTAATTTTGGGGTCGAGGATCGCTGAATTCGGTATCGCGGATAGTTGGCGGCCTCGAAACCATCGCGGCATGAGCATTACCGACGTCGTCGCGGCCACGGCAACCGGCACGCGGGCGCGGTCCGCACCTGTTCTACTAGATGCTCGGCCAGTTTTAGCACTGCAGCACGGCTGACACCGACCGAGGTGTTGCCAGCCACCGCTGTCGTTTGCTCGTAGACCGCCGATTCCGATGAAACTATCCAGGCCCGCGCTGCGCCGATCTCACGATCCGGTAACCAGCGGGGGTTGGTTTTTCATCTACCTGGTATGGCCGACTTTCGGTCGCCCTGCGGCGGTTCGTTCGTGTTGTGCTTGCTTGGCCCGAACGCCCTGCTCGACTCGGTCACCGAGATCTTTGTCGATGTTGTGCAGGTATGCGAACGTCCTGGTGAGCACGGGTGGGCTCACTCCGTCGAGCAGGTGCGCGATGATGTTGTCGACCAGACGTGTCCTGGCGGCGTCGTCGAGAACCGTGCGGACCATGGTTCGGGCCTGTCCCCAGTCGTCGTCATCCGCGCGCAAGGTGTAGGCGGTTCGCACCATCTCGCCGTCGGCATACCAACCGGCGGGCTGTCCGGTTACAGCGGGATCGGCGTGCGGTCCGCCCTTCGAGTTGGGCACATATACCGGATCGCCCGGGTTGTGGTGGCGCATGGCGCCGTCTTTCGCCCACGAGCGGACCTCTGCGGCGTGCGGCGAATTGACCGGTAGTTCTTTGTAGTTGACACCTATCCGGTGCCGATGCGCGTCGGCATAAGAGAACCAGCGCCCGAGCAACATCTTGTCGGGGCTGGGGCCCGTGCCGGGTACCGCGTTGCTGGGCTCGAACGCCGCTTCTTCGATGTCGGTGAAGTAGTTGGCCGGATTACGGTTCAAGGTCATCTTACCGACCTCGATCAGCGGATAATCGCCGTGCGGCCATACCTTGGTGAGATCGAAGGGGTTGTAGCGGTAGGTCTTCGCGTCGTCGAACGGCATGATCTGCATCTTCAGGGTCCAGCTCGGATACTCACCGCCTTCGATCGCTTTCCACAGATCACGCTGGTGGTAGTCCATATCGATCGAGGTCATATGGGCGGCTTCGTCCTGGGTGAGGAACTTGATGCCCTGATCGGTCTTGAAATGGTACTTGACCCAGAATCGTTCGCCTGCGGCGTTGATCCACATATAAGTGTGGCTGGAGTATCCATTCATATGCCGGAAGGTGGCCGGGATACCGCGATCTCCCATCAGCCAGATCACCTGGTGCGCCGATTCCGGTGACAGGGTCCAGAAATCCCATTGCATGTCGTTGTCGCGCAGATTGTTGTCGGCGCGGCGCTTCTGTGACCGGATGAAGTCCTGGAACTTTATCGGATCCCGCACGAAAAAGACGGGTGTGTTATTGCCGACCAGGTCGAAATTGCCCTGCTCGGTGTAGAACCGCACAGCGAACCCACGCAGATCCCGCACGGTGTCGGGATATCCCTGTTCGCCGGCGACAGCGGAAAACCGCGCCAACACTTCCGTCTGCTTGCTGGGCTGGAATACAGCGGCCTTGGTGTAGGCACTGACGTCGTGGGTCACTTCGAACGTGCCGAACGCCCCGGCGCCTTTGGCATGCGGTTGCCGTTCCGGCAAGCGCTCACGATTGAACGCCGCCATCTTTTCGATCAGATACGCGTCGTTCAGCAGGATCGGGCCATCCGGGCCAACTGTCAAAGAATGGTCATCGCTCGGTGCCGGAATCCCGGCGGCATCGGTTGTGTAGTTCGGCTCAGACATCTTTCTCCTCTTCCACAGACATATCGCCCGCAGCCCCATCGGAGCGTTGTGCGTCGTCGGCGGGCACGGCGGTCGTGGGCCGCATAATCCGTGGCTGAACCTTGCCCCACCTCGCCGAAGCCGGTTGGTCGCCAAGTCGTCGGTCGGTGTGATACATGGCACTGCGGACGACCCGGCCGCATGCAGGCGGCGAGCACAAGTCCAGTGCTCGTGTCGAGACCGAAACGCATATAAACACGACGGGTGCTTTCGAGGGTCGTCAGCACCGTATGCCCCGTGGCAGCCTGCAGATCGACACCGCGAAGCAGTCCAACTTCTGCCACGACCAACCATCCCGTCGTGCTCCAATTCGATCACGGCCGAGGGAACCTTTCAACCCACCCGGAGACGGTCGGCGCCGACACAGCGCTCGGCGGCCGGCGCTACGCCGCGTAATCCGTGTTCGTAGGGCCGACTCCTCCGCCACCGCGGCGAACACCTCGATCGAGAGTGACGGGCGGAGCCGGAATTCGAGCGTGCTGATATCGGATATGTCGTCCGCGCTCCCCGATCACTCGACACCCGACGTCGCCGTGACCGGATGCGCCAGCCTGGGCAGCACCGACTCCCCGTACGCCTGCAATGTGGCGGTTTTGGCATCGTGCTGCAGATAGACCGCGAACTGGTCGACACCCAACTTCTCCAGCTCGTACAGCCGGGTCAGCTGTTCATCGGGCGTACCGATTACACAGAAGCGGTCCACGATGGTGTCCGGAACGAATTCGGCATGCGTATTGCCCGCCCGGCCGTGCTCGTTGTAGTCGTAGCCCTGTCGGCCAGCGATGTAGTCGGTGAGCGCGGCCGGAATATCGCCGTCGGTACCGTATTTCGCGACGATATCGGCGACGTGATTGCCGACCATACCGCCGAACCAGCGACACTGTTCCCGGGCATGCGCCGTCGCGGCATCGGATCCGTCGGTGACGTAGGCCGGCGCGGCCACACAGATTTTCACCGATCCGGGCGCGCGCCCCGCCTTCTCGGCGGCCGCCCGCACCCGAGCGATCGTCCACGCGGTGATATCCGGGTCGGCGAGTTGGAGAATGAATCCATCGGCGACCGCACCGGTCAGCTCCAGTGCGCGCGGACCGTATCCGGCCACCCACACCTCGAGCCGCGAGGCGCCGGCCCACGGGAAGCGCACCACTGTGTCACCGATGCGCGCACTGCGACCGTTACCGAGTTCCCTGATCACCTCGATGGACTTCCGCAGGGTCGCCAGGGTCGTCGGTTTGCCGCCGAGGGTGCGCACCGCGGAGTCACCGCGACCGATCCCGCAGATGGTGCGGTTGCCGAACATATCGTTGAGCGTGGCGAAGGTGGACGCCGTCACCGTCCAGTCCCTGGTCGCCGGATTGGTAACCATCGGGCCGACGACCACCTTGCGGGTGGCGGCCAGAATCTGGCTGTGGATGACGTAGGGCTCCTGCCACAGCAGATGCGAATCAAAGGTCCATACATGCGAAAAGCCGTGTGTCTCCGCCTGTCTGGACAGTTCGACCACCCGCGAGGCGGGAGGTGTACATTGCAACACCACACCGATATCCATGCGGCACGCTCCATTCCAGGTCGATTAGGCCATTCCAGGTCAGATCAGGTTCTGCGACAATTCGCGGGCGATGAACCGGCCATGACCGGCAGTGCCCAGGTAGGCACCCTCGTCTACGATCACGCGGCCACGGGAGAGCACCGTGTCGACGTGGCCGTCGATCTCGAAACCCTCCCAGGCCGAATGATCCATATTCATGTGGTGGGTCTTGCCGAATCCGATGCTGGTGTGCCCGTTCGGGTCATAGATGACGATGTCGGCGTCGGCGCCCGGACTGATGACGCCCTTGCGCGGATACATACCGAACATGCGCGCCGGGGTGGTGCAGCAGACCTCGACCCAGCGCTCCAGTGATATCAACCCGTTCTTGACGCCCTGGAACATCAGATCCATCCGATGTTCGACGCCGCCGATCCCATTCGGAATCTTGCTGAAGTCACCGAGCCCCAACTCCTTCTGATCCTTCATACAGAAGGGACAGTGGTCGGTGCTCACCGATGTGACATCACCGGTGCGGATATAGCGCCACAGCTCGTCTTGATGCCCCTGTGCCCGCGCGCGCAGCGGCGTCGAGCACACCCACTTCGCCCCTTCGAAACCCGGTGCGCCCAAATGCTCTTCGAGCGACAGGTACAGATACTGCGGACAGGTTTCACCGAAGACGTTCTGCCCGTCGCCGCGTGCGGCGACGATCTGTTCCATCGCCTGCTTCGCCGACACGTGCACGACATACAGCGGAGCATTCGTCAACTGCGCCAACATGATCGCGCGATGGGTCGCCTCCTCCTCCATCTGCCACGGCCGGGTGACACCGTGGTAGTACGGCGCGGTCTCACCACGCGCCAGCGCCTGTTCGACCAGCACATCGATAGCAATACCGTTCTCCGCGTGCATCATCAGCAGCGCGCCGAGATCGCCCGCCGATTGCATGGCCCGCAGGATCTGACCGTCGTCGGAATAGAAGACACCTGGATAGGCCATGAACAACTTGAAGCTGGTGACGCCCTCGGCCACCAATTCACTCATCCCCTGGAGGGATTCGTCGTTCACCTCACCGATGATCTGGTGGAAGCCGTAGTCGACCGCGCAGTTGCCCGCGGCCTTCTCGTGCCACAGGCCGAGGGTGTCCTGTACTCGCTCGCCCGGCTTCTGCACCGCGAAATCGACAATGGTCGTGGTGCCGCCCCAGGCGGCCGCACGAGTGCCGGTCTCGAAGGTGTCCGAGGCCTCGGTGCCGCCGAAGGGCATCTGCATATGGGTGTGCCCGTCCACGCCGCCGGGAATCACATATTTGCCGGTCGCATCGATGGCCACATCGGCCGCCCCGGCGAGATCCGCGCCCAACGCGGTAGCGCCGGGTTGCAGTACGGCGACAATCGTCTCACCGTCGACGAGCACATCGAGCAATTGCGATCCGGTGGCCGAGACCACCGTGCCGCCGTGAATGAATATCTTCGTCATATCGATATCACCGGCCTCAGGGAGCCACCAGCGGTCCGTACGCGTCGGGGCGGCGATCGCGATAGAATGCCCAGCGGTCACGCACCACCTTGATCAGATCCATATCGAGGTCACGGATCACCAGTTCGGGATCGGTGTCGGAGGCGACGTCTCCGACGAATTTACCTTCCGGGTCCACGAAATAGCTGGTTCCGTAGAAATCGTCATCACCGTATTCCTCGATACCGACCCGGTTGATGGCGCCGATGAAGTATTCGTTGGCGACCGCGGCGGCTGGTTGCTCCAGTTTCCACAGGTAACCGGATAGTCCGCGCGAGGTCGCGGACGGGTTGAATACGATTTCCGCACCCGCCATACCCAGGGCGCGCCAGCCTTCCGGGAAATGCCGGTCGTAACAGATGTAGACGCCGACCTTGCCGATCGCGGTATCGAAGACCGGCCAGCCCAGATTTCCGGGCCGGAAGTAGAATTTCTCCCAGAACCCGGTGACGTGCGGAATGTGGTGTTTACGGTATTTGCCGAGGTAGCTGCCATCCGCATCGATGACCGCTGCGGTGTTGTAGAGCAGGCCGGGCTGTTCCTGCTCGTATACCGGCAGGATCATCACCAAGCCCAATTCCTTTGCCAGGGCGGCGAATCGCTCCGTCGTCGCACCCGGCACCGATTCCGCGTAGTCGTAGAACTTCGTGTCCTGCAACTGGCAGAAGTACGGGCCGTAGAACAACTCCTGGAAGCAGATCGCCTTGGCGCCCTGCGCGGCGGCCTGGCGTGCGTAGTCCTCATGCGCCTTGATCATGGACTCTTTACCACCCGTCCAGTTCGTCTGGACGAGCGCCGCTCGAACGATTCCCATGCTTTGTTATACGTCAGCGCGAACCAATTCGGTTGTGTTACAAGATTGCGGAAAAAACATTTTCGTAGCCGTAACCCGGAGCCGGTTCCCGTTTCGGCACCGTGCCCAACGCAGAATGACGCTGTGAACTTCGATCCGACGCCCGCGCCGACCTGCTCGCCCGGATCGACGCTCGGCCGGTTCGGGTCCGCATGGATGAAGCCGCCCCTTCGAGGTGGAGAACCACGCGCACGGCGACCACTCGCGCATCGCCGTCACCTCAATCACCCACGCCGAGCTGGCCTGGCTGACCGGCGAGCTTGCCGCCGCGACCGGCGCGGCACCCGCCTACCGTCGCATTCGCCGCGCTTAGGATCCCGGCTCGATATCTAAGCTGCTGGAGCCGGTGCCACCGGCCGGAATGATGGGTACGACCACCGATGACGGGTGCTCGGCATCCTTGTAGATCGTCTGCGTCGCGGGCTGGGTACGGGTGCTGTCGGCGAAGGGCTCTCCGGTATTCGAGTTCGGCGCGTACTGCGGATAGTCACTGCTGCTGATGGCGACGCGGATCCGATCGCCCGCCTTGAACTGATAGCTGGTCGGCCAGATCTTGATGGTGAACGCATAGGGCTTGCCGGGCACCAAGGGGGTCGGATCCGACAAGGAATCCCGGTACGCGGCGCGGATGATGCCGTTGTTGAGGTTGACGGCCGATCCGTCGGGTCCGACGACTTCCAGCCGCGCGACGAAGTCGGTATCCGGTGCGGTGGACGACGCCCACAGGTTCACGGTGATCGGGCCGGTGACCTCGGTATCGGTGCCGAGCGGGTCGGTGCTGTAGGTCAGCACATCCGAGCGCTGTTCGACCGCGGTCTGGTCGAACGGTCCCTGTGGACCCGATCCGACCGAACAACAGGAATGTCCGCCGATACTCGGTGCGGGTGATGCCGGGTCGTAGACATACCGGTCGACCGCGGCCGGCCCGCTCGGCGCGTGATCGACGAGTTTGCCGACCCGCCCGGCAACGCCGTTGACGCCGCTGTCGGCGAAGAAGTATTTCTTCCATTGTGTTTGCGGCAGTGGCCAATTCGGTGCTGACTTCCAGCGATTGGCGCCCATGAGGTAGTAGTCGACTCGGGGTTTGCCCGCCACGCCGCTATCCGTGCCTTTGAGGAAGTGGTCGAACCACGCCAGCATCAGCTCGTTGATCGGACTGTCACCGACCGGGCCGAGCTGTTCGAGCCGAGGCGCGATCATCGAGGTGGGTCGTCCCCAGCCGAGGTGGTCCCAAGGACCGATCACCAATCGCTGGTTCTGGTGTGCCGGTGTGGCGCCGCGCTCCACCATTCCGGTGAAGTTCTCGATGCCGCCGGCGAGGAATGCGTCGTACCAGCCCTCGATATCGAGCACCGGCACCCGCACATTCGGATAGCGGTCGCGGATGCTCCACTGCTTCCAGTAATCGTTGCGCGTCGAGTTACCGATCCAGTCGAAGTACCACGGTGCGACGGCCGGATTATTTGGCTGCAGCGGCGGAAAGTCCTTGTAGGGACGGTAATTCAGCCATGAGGTGATGTTCTGCGTATCCGTGCGTAGTTGGTCGGCGGTGGCCTTGTCGCCACGCCGTTCGGCGGATTCCAGGCCGATGGTGCCCATGGCCCACGGTTGGACGAAGCCGAGCCGGAAAGCGCCGCCCTCGTAGGTCCAGCCGTCGTAATAGTCGGAGGCGGTATTCGCGGGCACGATCGTGGTCAGGTGTGGCGGCGTCTCGATGGCAGCGAGCCATTGTGTCGCACCGACATACGATGATCCGTACATGCCGACCTTGCCGTTCGAACCCGGCAGTTGCGCGGCCCATTCCACGGTGTCGTAGCCGTCGTGGGTGTCATTGTCGAATTCGGTGAATGTGCCATCGGAGCTGCCGATACCGCGGACGTCCTGGATGACCACCAGATAGCAGTGCGAGGCGAACCAGTCGGGTGTGCGATAGCGGGAGGGCTGGATCTGTGCGGCGGCCTTACCGTACTGGGTGCGCATCAGGATCACCGGCACCGGATCGCTGGTCTGCGGACGGTATACATCGGCGCGCAGCACGGTGCCGTCGCGCATGGTCGCCGGGACCTCGGCCTGTTTGTCCACCGCGCAGTGACCGCGGCCGTCGTTCGGCGGCCAGGGACCTGTGTGTGAGGTCGATTTCGTCTCGGTGTTCGCCGTACAACCACCCATCAATGCGGCGACACACAGCACCGCGGTAGACCAGCGAAGAACCCCGAATACAGATCCCGACATGCTGATACACCTCCGTGGAGGCGATGTCACCGCCAGAGTCGATGCGTGCCGTGCCGGTTAGCCGATCAGATGCGCCTCCGTCGCAGTCATGCTAACCGACCACTCGCCCCACCTCCGCGGATTTCCATTGCCACACAGTCGCAATACGTATCTCGTTCCACTGGAGGCTTCGAGATGGAATGATCCGCTCAGCATCATCCGATGCGCAATACAACAGAAGGAGACCTCGACCGGTGAGCAGCGAAGTGCAGGCGCGGCAATTCGACCACCACCAGCCCATCGGACGGCAGCACCGCAGAGTCGGATCTGCCCTGATAAGGGGCCTCGGTGTCCTCGCCGTCGGCACCACTTTGGCAATCTTCGCCGCAGGCGGGGTCTCGGCGGATCCGGGCACACCGGTCGCCGGATGCGTGGCCCCCGATTCGGCCAAGCCCGCGAACATGCAGTGGGCCGCCGAGCCCGCGATGACGATCGACCCGGGCGCGAAGTACACCGCGCAGCTGGAAACCACTTGCGGCACAGTGAATATCGCCTTGGCGGCGGCCCGCGCGCCGCGCACGGTGAACTCCTTCGTCTTCCTGGCCGGGCAGAAATACTTCGACCACACCCGGTGTCACCGCCTGACCACCGCGGGCATCTTCGTCCTGCAGTGCGGTGATCCCACCGCCACCGGCACCGGCGGTCCGGGCTACCAGTTCCCGAACGAGAATCTGGACGGCGCGACCTATCCGGCTGGCACGGTCGCGATGGCGAATGCCGGTCCCGACACCAATGGCAGCCAGTTCTTCCTGGTGTACAAGGACACCCAGTTGCCGCCGGAATACACCCCGTTCGGCAAGATCACCGGCGGTCTGGACGTGCTGCAGCGGGTCGCCGACGCGGGCGCGGCCGGCGCTGACGACGGTCGTCCGAACGTCGATGTCGTCCTGAATTCGGTGACCACCGCTCAGGGCTGATCGACCTGAGCTGATGGCGGTGTCGTCCGTGGCGACGCCGCCATCGGCTTCGGCGCTCGCATGAAGCACTTGACTTGGAGTGCACTCCAGGTCATAGCGTTGGCAGTGCAAAATCGTCTAGTACCAGGGGATCACTTCATGGAACTCGGTTTTCACCTACCGATCTTCGATATCGACGGCGGCACCACCGCCATTGCCGGTGAGTTGGCCAGGGTCGGTGCGGCGGCAGAGGCGGCCGGTGCGACCTGGCTGTCATTCATGGACCACTACTTCCAGATCGAGCCGACCGGCCTGCCGGCCGAGGCCAATATGTTGGAGGGCTACACCACCCTCGGTTATCTGGCCGCGCATACCTCCCGCATCGACCTCGGCCTGCTCGTCACCGGAGTGACCTACCGGCATCCCGGCCTGCTCGCCAAGATCGTCACCACCGTCGATGTCCTATCGGGTGGCCGTGCGGTGCTCGGTCTCGGCGCCGCCTGGTTCGAGCGTGAGCATCGCGGGCTCGGTGTGCAGTTCCCGCCGATCGCCGAGCGGTTCGAGCGACTGGAGGAGACACTGCGCATCTGTCAGCAGATGTGGGACCCGCAGAACAACGGCCCGTTCGAGGGCAAGTACTACCAGCTGGCCGAGACACTGTGCTCCCCGCAGCCGATCCACCGGCCCAAGGTGCTCATCGGCGGTGGCGGCGAGCGCAAGACGCTGCGGTTGGTCGCACAGTATGGCGACGCCTGTAACCTCTTCGGCTCCACCCCCGAGGATGTCGGTCACAAACTCGACGTGTTGCGCCGGCACTGCGACGATGTCGGGCGCGATTACGACGATATCCGCATCACCATCCTGGCCAATAATCCGCGCCCGAATCCGGATAATCGCGACGAATTCGTTCGCCACATGGCCGATTACGCCAAGCTCGGCGTACACACCGTGATCATTACCCCGAACACCGGGTCCCCGGCGGCATGGATAGAGGGTATGGCACCGGCGGTACCCCAACTCGCCGAACTCGGTTAGCGCCCTCCCGACACAGGCCCTTTCGCGAGGTGTAACTGAACGAAAGCGCCTGTGTCGTACTCGATCCCTTGACCCGATGACGGGCGCACGGCTCGGGATCGCATTCCACCGACGGAGTAGTCCGATCAGTATCGATCGCGCGGCCGACACTGGCGTTCTTACCGGTGAATCAGACGCAGCCGGATGTAAACAACCCCCGCGCCCGAACCAACCGAGGGCCGCGCTCCCCAACGGAAACACGACCCCCGAAGTCAGCCCACCTACAGATACTGACCCGTATTCGACTCAGTATCGATAGCGCGGCTGGCGCTGGCGTTCTTACCGGTGACCAGGGTGCGGATGTAGACGATCCGCTCGCCCTTCTTACCCGAAATGCGGGCCCAGTCATCGGGATTCGTGGTGTTGGGCAGATCCTCGTTTTCGGAGAACTCATCCACGATCGAATCGTAGAGATGCTGGATGCGCAGGCCCGGATTGCCGGTATCGAGTACAGCCTTGATGGCGTACTTCTTGGAGCGGTCCACGATGTTCTGGATCATGGCGCCGGAGTTGAAGTCCTTGAAGTACAGGACCTCCTTGTCACCGTTGGCGTAGGTGACCTCCAGGAAGCGGTTGTCCTCGCTCTCGGCGTACATCCGGTCGACGACCCGTTCGATCATCGCGCGGATGCACAGGCTCTTGTCGCCGCCGAACTCTTCGAGATCGTCGGCGTGCAGCGGCAGTTCCTCGGTCAGGTACTTCGAGAAGATGTCCTGTGCCGATTCCGCGTCCGGGCGCTCGATCTTGATCTTCACATCGAGACGTCCGGGCCGCAGGATCGCGGGGTCGATCATGTCCTCGCGGTTGGACGCACCGATCACGATGACATTCTCGAGGCCCTCGACACCGTCGATCTCCGAGAGCAACTGCGGCACGACCGTGGTCTCCACATCGGAGGACACGCCCGAACCACGGGTGCGGAAGATCGAATCCATCTCGTCGAAGAACACGATCACCGGCGTACCCTCGGACGCCTTCTCACGCGCGCGCTGGAAGATGATCCGGATGTGACGCTCGGTTTCGCCGACGAACTTGTTCAGCAGCTCGGGACCCTTGATGTTCAGGAAGAACGACTTGGCTTCCTTCGCATCCTCACCGCGCGCCTCGGCGATCTTCTTCGCCAGCGAATTGGCAACGGCCTTGGCGATCAGCGTCTTACCACAACCGGGCGGACCGTAGAGCAGCACACCCTTGGGCGGGCGCAGCGCGTATTCGCGGAACAGATCCTTGTGCAGGAACGGCAATTCCACCGCATCGCGGATCTGCTCGATCTGCCGACCGAGACCGCCGATATCGCTGTAGCCGACATCGGGCACTTCCTCGAGTACGAGATCCTCGACCTCGGCTTTGGGAATCCGCTCGAAGGCGAAACCGGCCTTGGAGTCGACGAGCAGCGAATCACCCGGCCGCAGCTTACGGATCGGCGAATCGGGATCGTCGAGATCGTCGACCTCGGCGACCTTGGCCAGCGGACCGGCCAACCACACCACGCGCTCCTCGTCGGCATGTCCGACGACCAGTGCCCGGCGCCCGTCGTCAAGGATCTCGCGCAAGGTGCCGATCTCACCGACGGCGTCGAATATGCCGGCCTCTACGACCGTGAGCGCCTCGTTGAGGCGGACCGTCTGGCCGTACTCGAGGGTCGAGGTGTCGATATTGGGTGAACACGTCAGGCGCATCTTGCGGCCCGAAGTGAACACATCGACCGTCTGATCCTCGTACACGCCGATCAGAATTCCGTACCCGCTCGGTGGCTGACCCAGCCGATCGACCTCCTCACGCAAGGCGACCAACTGCTGGCGCGCTTCCTTGAGGGTGTCCATCAGCTTGGTATTGCGAATGGTCAGCGAATCGATGCGGGCTTCCAATTCCCGTGCGCGATCCGGCGAATCGGCGAGTTGCCTTCGGAGGGCAGCCGCTTCGGCGCGTACCGCCTCGAGCTCTCTCCAGGCCGCCGAATCCGAATTCTCGATGGGGCTCATGTGCTGCTCCTCCCAGTCCCGGTCTATCAACGCTACCGGGCGTGAACCGTTCTCGCTTTCCGACATGGTTTCGTCGTGATCACATCTGGGCCGCGATCGGCGGCGGAACCACCATGTTAGCCTGCCCTAACCAGGCCACGGCGACCCGCTTCGCCGACCGAACCGAAAGGTTGCTGACGATGCTCCTTCCCGCAGGGACGCTGCGTATGTCCATGGTTATCACCGCGGCGGCGTTGGCCGCTACTGTCGGGCTCACCGGATGCGGCTCCGACGACAAGTCCGACACCAAGGCCACGAGTACCACTTCCGCCGCCGCGACGACCGGCGCAGCAGGTCACGGAGACCACGGTAGCGCCGCCGCGCCGACTGCGGAAACGCTCATCGCCGTCCTGGACACCATTTCCGACCCGGCGAAACCCACTTCCGAGAAAACCAAGCTCATTGTCGACGGCGAAAAACGGACCGCCAATATCGACCAGATGAACCAGGCGCTCGGCGGCTACGGCAAGCTCACCTACACGGTCGCCGACATCACCACCAGCGGTAATTCCGCCACCGGCCAGGTGACCATCACCTCACCGCACGGCACCGTACCCGCCATGCCCATGACCTGGGACTACGTCGACGGCACCTGGAAGCTTTCGGATGCCAGCGGCTGCCTGATGCTCGGTTTCGCGCAGGCGCCCTGCGCTCCGGCCTGAGTATCGGGCACCGGCCTGATTCAGCCCTTCGACGGGCGCCGCTGCGGCTTCGGGGTGACCGTACCCTCCGCGAGTCGCCGCGCGCTGACCAGGAAGGCGGTGTGGCCCTGCATGCGGTGTTCGGGCCGCACCGCCAGACCAACCACATGCCAGCCGCGCACCATCGACTCCCACGATCGCGGCTCGGTCCAGCACTCCTGCTCGCGCAGCGCCTCGACCACCTTCGACAATTGTGTGACAGTCGCCACATAGACGATCAGCACACCGCCGGGAACCAGCGCTTTGGACACAGCGGGTAGCGCATCCCATGGCGCGAGCATGTCCAGCACGACGCGGTCGACCGGCAGACCGTCATAGGCGGCCACATCCGCGACGGTGATCGACCAGTTGTCCGGGCGCTCGCCGAAGAAGGTCTCCACATTGCGGATCGCGTGTTCGGCGTGGTCCTCGCGGATCTCATACGAGACCACCTGGCCCTGCGGGCCGACCGCCCGCAGCAGCGAGCACGTCAACGCACCCGAACCCGCACCCGCCTCCAGGACGCGCGCGCCGGGGAACATATCGCCCTCGTGCACGATCTGGGCGGCGTCCTTGGGGTAGATGACCGCGGCACCCCGCGGCATGGACAGCACGTAATCGACGAGCAACGGTCGCAACGCCAAATACGGTGTGCCATTGGTGGATTGCACGACACTGCCCTCATCGGCACCGATGAGATCGTCGTGTTTGATACCGCCGCGATGCGTGTGGAACTCCTTACCCGGTTCCAGCACCACGGTGTAGAGGCGCCCCTTGGCATCGGTCAGCTGTACCCGGTCCCCGATGGTGAATGGCCCGGTCCGTCTGGCCGTCATGTATCTCCGTTCCCTGGTCGTCGGTGCTGTCTTCGCGTGTGGCACCGGCGTGTCGGTGCCGCCGGATAGCCTGCCAGGTATGCATTCGCCGGAATCCACGCCCCCTGTCGACACCGCGCGGGAGGGCGCATCCGATCGTCCACGTCCGGCGCTGTCACCCTCGCGGGCAATGGATTTCAAACAGTGTCCGCTGAAGTACCGGTTCCGGGCGATCGATCGGATTCCCGAGCCGCCCACGCGGATCGCGGTGCGCGGCACAGTGGTGCACGCGGTGCTCGAAGATCTGTACGGACTGCCCGCCACGCAACGACGGTTCGAACGCGCTGCCGGGCTCGTCGAGCCCGCATGGGCCCGGATGCTCGCCGCTAGACCGGAGATCGCCGAAGTGGTCGCAGCGGACGGGCTGGCGGGCTTTCTCGGCGAGGTGCGTGCCTTCGTCGAGACGTACTACCGGCTGGAAGATCCGACCCGGTTCGACCCGGAGTCATGTGAGTCGCGGGTGGAGGCCGAACTCGACGACGGTGTGTTGTTGCGTGGATTCGTCGACCGTATCGATGTCGCGCCGACCGGTGAACTGCGCGTCGTCGATTACAAGACCGGCCGGGCACCCGGACTCGCCCAGGAGACCAAGGCGCTGTTCCAGCTGAAGTTCTATGCGCTGGTGGTGCTGCGCACCCGCGGCATTCTGCCCACCCAATTGCGGCTGATCTACCTGGCCGACGCACAGATCCTCACCTATGCCCCCGACGAGGATGAACTGTTGCGCTTCGAGCGGACCCTCTCGGCCCTGTGGCGGGCCATTCTGGAGGCCGGCCGAACCGGCCAGTTCCTGCCGAGCACCAGCTGGCTGTGCGGACATTGCAACTACAAGAGTCTGTGCCCCGAATTCGGCGGCACACCCCCCGCCTATCCGGGCTGGCCGGACAGTGGCAGCGGGGAATCGCCGGACGAAACCTTCGCCGACGCGGTCGCCGACTGAGCTCAGCCGACGAACAGGTTCAGATCGAAGCCGTGCGAACCGAGGGCCGCGATGACGCCGATCAGCACGAACACCCCGACGGCATCACCGATCACAATGAGCACATTGCGAATCCGCGACCACGATCCGACCGACTCGACACTTGCTTTCACTGGGTACTCCCCTCTCCTTCGTACCCGAACGGCACTATCCGTCCGAGCTGCTCCCTACTTGTTTCGCCCAACGCGCCCCCAGTGTTGACGGCGAAGCATGAAGTTTTCGTGAGATCAGTCGCCAAGAAGACACACACGACGCCGCTGTGCTCACCCACCCGCCGACTACGCAAGCTCCTTCGGCTGCCATCGCCCTGCAACGCTCACCGCGGTGACCGGCGAACATCGGAACGTCAGGTTGCCGGTCCGGATCCAGGTGGTGAAGTTGTGGAACGACAGCCGCGGATCGTCCCGAACCGACGGCTGAAGTAGCGGTCAGCGCGATGACGACAAGGCCGATGAACGCGTTCTGCGTGGTCGTCACCAGCGACGCCGCGTACACGATCTGCTCGGGTTTGGCCCGCACCGCGCCTGCGGCCGCGATGCGAATGTGCTGCCCGAAGGTTTCACAGGCGGTGTCTGCGACACGGTGGTACTCCTTGCATTTCCGCATCGAGGCCGAAACGTACCAATCGAACGCAGGTCAGCACACCGATTGCAATCGCAGTGAATCGATCACTCGCACAAAACAACTCGGCCCGCCGAGTGGCCGGGCCGAGTTGTTCGAAGCCGGATCAGAAGGCGCGGCAGGAGCGGATATCGAAGGCCAGAATGGCCTTCGCGCCGAGTTCGGCGAGCCGGTCCATCACCTCATTACCCTGCTTGCGCGGCACCATGGCGCGGATGGCGACCCAGCCCGGATCGGCGAGCGGGGAGACCGTCGGCGACTCCAGGCCGGGCGTGATCTCGACCGCCTGCTCCAGGAGTTCCTTCGGGCAGTCGTAGTCCAACATGATGTACTGCTGACCGAACACCACGCCCTGGATGCGCGCGATGAGCTGATTGCGGGCACGTTCCTGCTGATCGGAGCCGGTGCGCTCGATGAGAACACCCTCCGAATCACACAACGTCTCACCGAAAGCGACCAGATTGTGCTGGCGCAGAGTGCGGCCCGAGCCGACCACATCGGCGATGGCATCGGCCACGCCGAGCTGAATGGAGATCTCGACCGCGCCGTCGAGGCGGATCACCTCGGCCTCGATACCGCGCCGCTGCAGATCGGTGAGGACCAGATTCGGGTACGAGGTGGCGATGCGCTTGTCGTAGAGGTCCTCGACCTTCCATTCGCGCCCGGCTGGGGCGGCGTAGCGGAAGGTGGAGCGGCCGAAGCCGAGTGCGAGCCGTTCCTGTACCGGCGCACCGGAATCCAGCGCCAGATCGCGGCCGGTAATGCCGAGGTCGAGCTCACCGGAGCCGACGTAGATGGCGATGTCCTTGGGCCGCAGGAAGAAGAACTCGACCTGGTTGGCCGGGTCGAGGACGGTCAGGTCGCGGGAATCGGTGCGCTTGCGATAACCGGCCTCGGCGAGGATCGAGGTGGCCGATTCGGAGAGTGCGCCTTTATTGGGAACTGCGACGCGCAGCATGGGATGGGTCCTTTCGCCGGAGGTGAACTAGGGATCGACGCGCTCGTCACAGATGTCGATACACGTCGTCCAGCTTCAGCCCGCGGCCCACCATCAGCACTTGGACCCAGTACAGCAGTTGCGAAATCTCCTCGGCGAGCGCCTCGTCGCCTTCATGCTCGGCGGCCAACCAGATCTCACCGGCCTCCTCGAGCACCTTCTTACCCTGGAAATGCACACCGGCGTCCAATGCCGCCACGGTCCCGGACCCCTCCGGGCGGGTAACCGCACGTTCTTGCAGTTCGGCGAACAGGGTTTCGAAGTTCTTCACGATGAGCCATTGTTTCAGACGGGTATGCGGACCGCTTGCTCCGGCCCGGCAGCACCCGACAGACTCACTCTTCCCAGGACTTCGCACCCCTTCTGGGGCCGTCACAAGGGGTGCGAAGTCGCATGGGTCAGCGCCCGGAAAGGAGAGCTTCCAGGTCGGCCACGGCAGTGCGCAGGTGGTCGGCGAAGGCGTACATCTCGGTGGCGACCGGCTTCGGCGTGGCCAGGTAGATGTTCCAGCGGTCCGGAAGCAGGACGTAGGCGATGCCGATGCACTTGCGGCTGGTGGAGCCGAAACCGAAGTAGCGGATATTGACCGACGGGGCCGAGCTGGTGCTCAGGTAGTCGTCGCGCATGATCGTCCAGCCGGGACTGGTGTAGAGCGGGATCGACTCGGTGACGCCGAGTTCGGCCCCGCGCCGTCGCTGGATCCACTCGAGTTCCCAGAGGTGCTGTTCGGGCGCATCGCCCGCTTGACACTGTTTGGCACGTTCGACGTGCGCGCTCGCGGCGGTCCGCGCCGCGGCGAGCCGGTCGGCCTGCCCGACCGCCGGATCCTGCAGGGCGTCGACGAACGCCACCATCTCCGGTGTCACCACACGCATCGCCTCGGTGCGACCGTTGCGGTATTGCCTGGTGGCAATGGATTCGTAGGTGGCGCCGGTCAAACCCTTGCTGCGCCGGTGCGCCAGCTGATAGCTCAGCTGCGCGAACGCATCCGGTGAGATGCCGAGTTGTTTGGCGCGAGTGGTGCCGAAATCGAAAGATACTGTCGCGGTGGCATTCTCGGCAGCGTATCGGGAAAACGCTGCCGCCGCCGCCGCGATATCGGCGCGCTGGGCCTGATCGAGGACGAATTCGATCGGTTCGACCACAGGCAACCCCTGCGGCTGCGCCCCGGTCCGTTCGGCGTGTTCGGCGACGGATGTCTGCAGCAGCGTGTCGACGAAGGACAGGATGGTGGTGCCGTCGAGCCCGCAGTGCTCGATATTGATACCCGCCTGACCATCGGCGAAGACGATGAACGATACCGACTTGTCGAACCAGCGGTTAGCGCTGTCGCCGTGCAGCAGCTGATCACAGGCCTGCAGTTCGTCGCGTGGGGTGAAATCCTCCAGGCACAGACCGAACAGCGCGGTCTCGATGGTGTCCAAGGCCGCAACATTGGCGGGTTCGGCCCGCAACCCCTGTCTACTGACGGCCCATTCGGCCCGCGCCTTGGTGGTCAGATGGCCGACCGCGGTATCGGTGCGGGCCGAGCGCGCACCGGCCTTGAGCACCGCGCGCAGTCCGTCGGCGAGATCGTCCGGCGAATAGGGCACACCGTCCGGGCCGATTACATCCATCCGGAACATACTGCTGTGGAAGAACACCACGATATGCCGGGCAGCCGAGGGCCCCGGCCATTCGTCGCTGTAGGGCACTCGCACGGAATCCTGTGTCTCCCCCGGAATCCGGGTCTCGGAGAACAGGTACTTGTTCTGCCACATCGACAGCTGCTGTCCGCGCTGAGTGACCGGCGCGATCGCCTCGATATCGAGGGCCAGCTTGTAATCGACCGCGGCCGTGATGATCGCGGCCGCCCGCTCCACCTGCGACGCCCCGGTGGAGGCGGCCAATACGGTGTCATCGCGGAAGAGGAAGAAGAAGTTGGCATTCAATGCGATGCGATCGCGACGGCCCAGATAGCGCGACGGCCAGAACAGATCCAGCCAACTACCGACACCGGGAGTGGCGTCGTATTCGGCCAGTGCCGCGTGCAGCTTTCGGCCCGGACCGTCAGGGCGAAGCAGGTCGGCGACCGCGGCCTCGGTGGTGGCGAATTCGTCGGCGGTCAGCAGTGGCGCACACCACTGCAGCAATCGCTCGCCGCTGTCCTCCAGCGTCGGCAGAGGCACCCTTGGCAGGTGGTCCTCGGCGGCGAAGGTGCGTTCGGTCAATGCGGGTCCTCGGTGTCGGCGTGTTTCGGTAGCGGTCGCGAGATATACAGGTTGGCCAGCAGCCAACCTGTGCTTTCCTGGCCATCGGTGTCTATTCCGTTGGTGGCCAAGGTATTCAGCACCTGGGTGCGTTCATTATCGGATGCGAACTTGCGTTGTTCGAACACCCCGTGGGCTTGCTCGGTGCGGTAGCCGAGCGCGGCCAGCTCCGCGGCGATCGGTTCGAAACTGAACATGCGTAGTACGAAGTGTGCCATCCACGGCCGACGACGTGGGTGCGCCGTTGCCACCCGCGCCAGCGTCTTCTCGGTGACGTATCCGACGCAACCGGTCGAGATGACGATATCCGCAGCCGCAAGCGTACGACGTTGCGCCTCGGTCGGATCGGCGGCCTCGAGATCCGCGTGCACCGTGTCGTGCAGGAATCCGGCTTCGTGGGCGTAGGCCAGCGCCGGGCGGGCGGCATCCATGCCGATGAAACGGATCCCGGGGAACTGGTCGCGGGCGTCCAGGCGAGCCCGATCGCGGGCGATGAGGGCTGCCTGATCGGCGTCCTCGGCGGCGCCGTAGTGTTCGGCGAGTTCGCTCACGGTGGTGTCCAAGCGCAGCAGCGCGGCGTTGACGCCGTAGGAGCAACCGATATCGAGCACGGTCGGCGTGTCCACGCGCGCTGAGGCGCGGTATTCTCGAATCTGCTGCTGGAAGTACGGTTTCGCCAGTTCCGGTATGCGGTAGTCCAATTCGGCCATCCGGGTGTAGTAGTCACGCGGATCGGGCCGGTCGTAGATGTCGTCGAAGGAAGCTTTTCCGGTCGTATGCAACGGCACTGGCATGTCGTCCCTCTCAGTCGAGCAACCGATCGCCACGGACGGCGTCGGCCGCGGCGGCTAGGTGATCGGGCAGCACTCGCCCGAACAGTTGACGGGTGCGTTCCACGGTGCCGATGACACCAGGCCGATCGGTATAGGCGAAGATCGCTGAATGCCGTGCCCTGCCGCCCTCGACCGGTGAAACCCGGTGCAGCGAGAAGCGGCCCTGGAACAGTTGCAGATCGCCGGGCCGCAGGTCGAGGTTCCGGATCAAGTGCGCACTGGATCCGGTGAGCACATCGCGCACATCGTCGAGGTTCTCGGCGTGGGGTGAGCGAATATTCGGGCAGTATTCGAAGATGCCACCGATCTCGGCGGGCTGGGTCAACATACTGACGGTGAATTCATTGGTGTCGAAATGCCAGGGATGCGACATTCCCGGCGTCACCACATTCAGGCACAGTCCGGCCAAAGGGTCTGCGAATTCGTGCAATTCGGTCAGTCCGAAACAATCCGCGACGAAACGTTGGAACACCGTACTGGTGTAGAGCCGCTGGATCAGAGCCTCGGTCGGGATCCGGTCGCGCGGGACGAAGGCATTGCCGCGTTCCAGCACGATGCGGCCCGGATGATCTTGCGGCAGTTCGGTATTCAGCGGAATATTGTAGGCGTTGACCCGTTCGACTTCATAATGCGCATCCGGGGCCATCGCCTCGCCTTGTGCCCGCAAGGTGTCGACCAACTCCGGACGGATGAACTCTCGCAGTACCGTACAACCACTCATAGCGAGTTCGGCGCGCGCCCGCGTCACCGCTGCGCCCCACCCCGCGCCAGTCGGATCGCCCAGCGGATACCGTGTCGTATCGACGATCTCGTCCAGGACATCCGTCGCTGCCATGGCGTAATTTTGGTCGAGCGATCGGCGACACGCCCGGGATTCGACAAAGTTGCCCGATGACTAGGGTCAAAACTATCAACTGCGGGCACTTGCGTTGCGGCACAGTAACTCTCACTGTGCCGGAGTCGAGAGTGCCGGCTTACGAACAGCGGGACGCACGATCATTATCCGTCCTGAAAACCCCCTGGCTCGGATGCGTGGTTCAATCTCCGACGCGCAGTGCGTCTTCCAGATCCCGCAGGGTCAATCCCACCAATGAATCACGAAATACCCGCCCCGGCGCCGCTGAAACCGGTATCTCACACGGGATCACGATGACCGCGCAACCCGCGGCACCAGCCGCGGCCGCACCGGTCGGCGAATCCTCCAGTGCCACACAGTCTCGCGGGTGCACGCCGAGCAGTTCGGCGGCACGCAGATAGATCTCGGGTTCCGGCTTACCGTGCGCGACCTCGTCACCGCAGACCGAAACATCGAAGAAATCGCGGCCGAGCGTGTCCAATCCGAATTCCGTAAGCGACCGCTTGGTATTGGTGACCAATGCGGTCGGGAGACCCGCGGTGCGCGCCAATGCGAGTGCATCCTTCGCGCCGGGCCGCCACGGGATCGGCCCCGCCATCAATTCGGTCACCCGCCGCTCGATGAATTCACCGGCGACCCGCACCGCGGCCGATGTCGCCTCGATACCCAAACCATCGAATATGAGACGAAGAGCATTCGGCCCGGACGCGCCGATCAATGAATGCCGCAGTCCATCGCTCATCTCGTGGCCGTGTGCGCGCGCCAGTTCGCGTACGGCGATATCCCACAGTTTCTCCGAATCGAGCAGGGTGCCGTCCATATCCCACAGCACCCCGGCAAGTCGCGACGGCACCCGATTCGTCTCCCTTGTCTACAAACCCGAAGCGGCGATCAGCAATCGCCCGTTCTCCGACGCGACCTGGATCCATCGGTTCTCCGATGAGGTCGAGCCGTTCTTCAGGCTATAGGTAAGCGAAACGACCGCCCGGTTCTCACCGTTGGGTGTGACGCCGCCCACGCTCACCGATCGAACGGTGGACCAGAACTGTGAGTAGGAGCCGAAGCCACCGGTCTGGGCCTGGTAGGACGGCGTCAGCTGGGACCAGGCGCCCTGTGCATTGCCGGGCAGCATCCCGTAGTAGCCGTAGACGAATTGCGAAATCCGGTCCGGGGTGGCCGGGCCGAACGGGGTGGTGGTGATCGTTGTCGGGGGTGCGGTGGTCGACGGCTTGGCCGACGAGGTCGGCGTCGATGTCACCGTCGTACTCGGCTGGGTGCTCGGCACCGCGGTGGTCGTCGGTGCCTGCTGCTCCGGCTGACCCGGTGGAATCGCGATCGGCGACTCCGGCCCGGTCTCCGAACTGTTCGGCGCGGGTGTCGGCGTCGTCGAGCCGACCGCCGTACCGCCCGAATCATCCTTGTTCAGCGACGACACGATGACCGCGATCAACACCAGCACCGCGACCGCGGCGACCGCGGCCACCGCGATCAGGCGGCCACGACTCTGCTCGCCGGCATCGCCACCGCCGGGCAGCGTGCCGCCGGACTTCGGCGGCACGGGCGGCGACGCGACGGCCGGTGCAGGCGGACCCGCGAGTGTAACGACCTGCGTCGCGTCTTCCGCCGCGCCCGACTTGTTCAACACGGTGGTCGCACCCGCGTCCGCGCTGGGGGTGGGCAGCATCTTGGTCGCCGTCGGCGTGGTCATCAGCGCCGGAGTCCGCCCCGCCGCGACGGCTTCCAGCGCCTCCTTGGCCTCGCGCATATTCGGGCGGCCATCGACCGAGGCGGCCAGCAGCCGCATCAGCACCGGACCGAGTTCTCCGGCGTGCTGTGGCGGCGGTACCTGCGCGCGCGCCGCGGCGTGCAGGACGGCGAGCGCATTATCGCCCTCACCGAAGGGCGGGCTGCCCTCGACCGCCGCGTACAGCGTGGAGCCGAGCGCGAAGACATCCGAGGCCGGTTCCGGGTTCTCACCGCGCGCCACCTCCGGGGCGAGGTAGGCGGGAGTGCCCGCCAGGAATCCGGTCGCGGTGACCGTCACGTCGCCGACGGCGCGGGAGATGCCGAAGTCGGTGATCTTCACCGTGCCGTCGTCACCGACGAGCAGATTCGCCGGCTTCACATCTCTATGCATGATTCCCGCGTCGTGCGCGGCGGCCAGCGCGCCCGCGGCCTGCGCCCCGATGCGGGCCACCTCGGTCGGCGCGAGGGTCCGCTTGGCCGCCAATTTCGCGGCCAGGCTCGGCGCGTTCATGTACTCCATGACCAGCCAGGGCTGGCCGTCCTCCTCCGCGACGTCGAAGACGGTGATCGCGTTGGGATGATGCAGCCGTGCGGCGATGCGACCCTCCCGCATGGCCCGCAGCTTGGCCTCCAGGGCCTGAGACCGGGACAGACCGGGTGCGAGCACCAACTGCTTTACCGCGACGGTGCGGCGCAGCCGGACATCGGTAGCCCGCCACACCACGCCCATGGCACCGGTGCCGATCGGATCCGTCAGCCGATACCGTCCAGCGATCAACCGGTCCGCCGTCATGGTGTTGTGCCCCTCCTGCTTTACCGCCGAGCCAATTCCGCACTCCGCGCGTAAGCGGAAATCTTCGAAAATGCTACGCGCCGAAGTCCTTTGCACCCGAATTGCCGAAGGACGCTCGCATCCGCCGACTGCCTCGGATGCAGTTGCAACAGTTCCGACTGTGTCATACCCGACCGACATCCATCCACCGTCGCGCGAACCCCGATGCGATGGCCCAGGTCAGAGGCGCGCTCCCGACCGGATACCTCCGCGCGTCGTGCGCCCTCGTGTCGTCGCGTACTCCGAACGACGGCAATTGATCTCACATATCACGAGGTAATCAAGGCCATCACCGCACCGATCGCACCGAATCCGATGCGGTGAGAATCACATGCTCCGGACCGGACGGATGACGAATTCCGCCCGCAAGCAGACTGGTCGGCACTTACGCGTTGAAGTACTTGGCCTCCGGATGCAGCAGCACGAACGCATCGGTCGACTGTTCTGGATGCAGCTGCAGCTCCTCGGACAGGACGACACCGATGCGGTCGGCCTCGAGCAGGTCGACCAGCTTCGCACGGTCCTCCAGATCCGGGCAGGCGCCGTAGCCGAAGGAGTAGCGGGCGCCGCGGTAGCCGAGTTTGAAGTAGTCCTGCACGTCCGACGGGTCGGAATCGGCGATCGAATGCCCTTCCAGCACCAGCTCTTCGCGGACCCGGCGGTGCCAGTATTCGGCGAGCGCCTCGGTGAGCTGGACGCCGACACCGTGCACCTCGAGATAGTCGCGGTAGTTGTCGGCCGCGAACAGTTCATTGGCGAAGTCGGCGATCGGCTGCCCCATGGTGACCAACTGAAACGGCAGCACATCGACCTGACCGGTTTCGCGTGCGCGTTCGCGCGAGCGGATGAAGTCGGCGATGCACAGGAACCGGTCGCGCTGCTGGCGCGGGAAGCTGAACCGGTAGCGTTGCGGAGCATCCGGATCGGGCTCCGTCAACACGATCACGTCGTCGCCCTCGGAGACCGCGGGGAAATACCCGTAGACGAGCGCCGCATGCTGCAGTACGCCTTCGGTGGACAATCGGTCCAGCCAGTATCGCAGCCGCGGCCGCCCCTCGGTCTCCACCAACTCCTCGTAGCTCGGGCCTTCGCCGCCACGCTGACCGCGCAGACCCCACTGGCCGAGAAATAGCGCCCGCTCGTCGAGAAGTCCCGAATACTCGTGCAGCGAAACACCTTTCACCACTCGGGTACCCCAGAACGGCGGCACCGGGACCGGCAGATCCGCGGCCACATCGGAGCGCGCGGGCACCTCGATCGGCACCTCGGCCGCCTTGCGCTGTTCGGCGATCCGCTTGGAACGTTCGTGCCGGGCCTTGCGCTCGGCCGCCTTCTCGCGTTCCGCGATCGCCTCCGGGCTGTCCGGATCGAGGCCACCGCCACGCTTGCGGGTCATGATGTCGTCCATCAGCCGCAGGCCCTCGAAGGCGTCGCGGGCGTAGTGCACGTCACCGTGGTAGACGTCGGTGAGGTCGTTCTCGACATAGGCGCGGGTCAGCGCCGCGCCGCCGAGCAGCACCGGGAATTGGTCGGCGACGCCCTTGGTGTTGAGCTCTTCCAGATTCTCCTTCATCACCACGGTCGACTTCACCAGCAGACCGGACATGCCGATCACGTCGGCCTTCTTGTCGACGGCGGCATCGAGAATGGTCGCGATGGGCTGTTTGATGCCGAGGTTGACGACCTCGTAGCCGTTATTGGTCAGGATGATGTCGACCAGATTCTTGCCGATATCGTGCACATCGCCCTTGACGGTGGCCAGGACGATGCGACCCTTACCGCTGTCGTCGGTGGTCTCCATATGCGGCTCCAGATAGGCCACCGCCGCCTTCATCGCCTCGGCCGACTGCAGCACGAACGGCAACTGCATCTGGCCGGAGCCGAACAGCTCACCGACCGTCTTCATGCCCGACAGCAGCGTCTCATTGATGATCTGCAGCGGCGGCACCTCGGTCATGGCGGCATCGAGATCGGCCTCCATCCCGGCCTTCTCACCGTCGACGATCCGCCGCTCCAACCGCTCGAACAGCGGCAGCGCCGCCAATTCCTCCGCGCGCGAGGCCCGCGACGACGAGGCCGACACGCCCTCGAACAGTGACATGAGCTTCTGCAGCGGGTCGTAATCCGGGCGGCGCCGGTCGTAGACCAGATCCAGCGCGGTTGCGCGCTGTTCCTCGGGAATGCGGGCGATCGGCAGGATCTTCGAGGCGTGCACGATGGCGGAATCCAATCCGGCCTGGACACATTCGTGCATGAATACCGAGTTCAGCACCTGACGCGCGGCGGGATTGAGGCCGAAGGAGATATTCGACAGACCGAGCGTGGTCTGCACCTCGGGATGCTTCTGCTTGAGCAGCCGGATGGCCTCGATGGTTTCGACACCGTCGCGCCGCGACTCCTCCTGGCCGGTGCCGAGGGTGAAGGTCAGGGTGTCGATGATGATGTCGCTTTCGCGCAGACCCCAGTTGCCGGTGATATCGGCGATGAGCCGCTCGGCGATCTCCACCTTCTTCTCGGCGGTGCGGGCTTGGCCCTCCTCATCGATGGTCAGCGCGACGACCGTGGCGCCGTGCTCGGCGACCAGCTTCATCGTCCGCTGGAACCTGGATCCGGGACCGGCACCATCCTCGTAGTTCACCGAGTTGACCGCGCAGCGACCGCCGAGGTGCTCCAAACCGGCCTGCAAGACCGGGGTTTCGGTGGAGTCGAGCATAATGGGCAGGGTCGAGGCGGTCGCCAGTCGGGACGCCAGCGCCACCATATCCGTGGTGCCGTCGCGTCCGACGTAGTCGACACACAGGTCGAGCATATGCGCGCCGTCGCGGGTCTGATCCTTGGCGATATCGAGGCATCTCTGCCAGTCCTCGGCGAGCATGGCCTCGCGGAATGCCTTGGAGCCGTTGGCATTCGTGCGCTCGCCGATCATCAGGACGGAGGCATCCTGTTCGAACGGCACCGCGGTGTACATGCTCGACACGCTCGGCTCGTGCAGCGGGGCGCGCCGCTGGTCCAGCGGCGGCAGCATCGGTTCCACCTCGCGCACGGCCGCGGTGACCTGGCGAATATGTTCGGGCGTGGTACCACAGCAGCCGCCGACCAGTGCGAGACCGAATTCGGATACGAAGCCGCGCAACGCGATTGCCAGCTCTTCGGGGGTCAGTGGATACTCCGCGCCGTTCGCGCCGAGCACCGGCAGACCGGCATTCGGCATCACCGACACCGGCACGGTCGCATGCCGGGACAGATGGCGCAGGTGTTCGCTCATCTCGTCCGGACCGGTCGCGCAGTTCAATCCGATCATGTCGATGCCGAGCGGCTCCAGCGCGGTGAGCGCGGCGCCGATCTCACTGCCGACCAGCATGGTGCCGGTGGTCTCCACCGTGACGTGGGTGATGATCGGAATCCGCCGGCCCAGTTCGGCCATCGCGCGCTGACTTCCGGTCACGGCGGCCTTGACCTGCAACAGGTCCTGGCAGGTCTCGATCAGAATGGCGTCCGCACCCGCGTCCAGCATGCCGAGCGCGGCCTCGGTGTAGGCATCGCGCAGCGCGGTGAAGGGGGCATGACCCAGTGTCGGCAGTTTGGTGCCCGGTCCCATTGAACCCAGCACATACCGCGGGGTGCCGTCGGCACTCGGACCCATCTCGTCGGCGACCTCGCGGGCCAGGCGGGTGCCACGCTCGGAAAGATCGCGGATCCGGTCGGCGATATCGTAATCGGCGAGGTTCGGCAGATTGCAGCCGAAGGTATTCGTCTCGACCGCATCCGCACCGGCCTCGAAGTACGCACGATGGATATTGCGCAGCACATCGGGGCGGGTGTCGTTGAGGATCTCGTTGCAACCTTCCAGACCGCGGAAGTCATCCAAGGTCAGCTCGGCTGCCTGCAACATCGTGCCCATCGCACCGTCGCCGATCACGACACGCCGACGCAGCGTGTCGAGAAGGGTGGTATCGAAGGCGGCTGAGCTGGACGCAGACATGTGGTCAAGCGTAATGGGCGGCTATGACATGCCGAACCACAGTATCGGTATAAGGCGCCATGCTCTGCCCGGACAGATGAACAGACGGTGCCGCGCCGACTACGCAAATTCAACGCCATGTGCCCACACGCCGTAGGCTGACCGGGGTGAACTCCAGTGAATCTCCGGTGTCACCCGAGCCGGAACTGCCGACTTTGCGCGAGCCTGTGTTGGTCGCCGCCTTCGAAGGCTGGAACGACGCGGGTGATGCGGCAAGTGGTGCCGTCGAGCATCTGGAACTGATCTGGGATGCCGAGCCACTGGCCGAACTCGACTCCGAGGACTATTACGACTACCAGGTCAATCGGCCGACGGTGCGTCAGGTCGATGGTGTGACCAGGGAAATCCAGTGGCCCTCCACCATGCTCTCGGTCTGCTCGCCGCCCGGCAGCGATCGCGATGTGGTGCTGCTGCGCGGTATCGAACCCAATATGCGCTGGCGCAGCTTCTGCGCGGATCTGCTCGAGTTCATCGAACAACTCGGCGTGCAGACCGTCGTCATACTCGGCGCACTACTCGCCGATACCCCGCACACCCGTCCGGTGCCCGTCACCGGATCGGCCTATAGCAAGGAAGCCGCCGAACGGTTCAGTCTGGAGCAGACCCGCTACGAGGGGCCGACCGGCATTACCGGGGTCCTGCAGGATCAGTGTGTGAAGGCGGGCGTACCCGCCGTTTCGTTCTGGGCGGCCGTGCCACATTACGTCTCGCAGCCGCCGAATCCGAAGGCGACCATCGCGCTGCTGCACCGCGTCGAGGATGTGCTCGATATCGAGGTGCCGCTCGGCGAGCTACCCAAACAGGCCGAGGACTGGGAGAGCGCCGTCAACGAGATGACCGTCGGCGACGACGAGATCAGCGAGTATGTGCGCTCGCTCGAGGAACGCGGCGACGCGGCCGTCGACCTCAACGACGCGATAGCCAAGATCGATGGTGACGCGATCGCGGCCGAATTCGAAAAGTATCTGCGCAGACGGGGTCCGGGCAGTTTCGGACTGTAATCGGTTCGTGCCGTCTCGGTTCAGGTTCGGATAGTTCACCGAAAGTTCGCCATGGGGCCACACGTAAGTATGGAAAGGCTTGCCATCTAGACTTCCCGGGTGACTATTCACCGGATCGTCGCGCATCTTCGTAGTTTCGACGACCGGATCGCCGTCCTCTGCTCTCGATCTCCATCGGCGACCGTCACAGCAGCGGAATCGGTGCCGGATAGTTTGGAGCGGATCACCTATGCGCAGCTGGCGGCACGTGTCGAAGAGTACGCGGAGCAGCTCGGAGCGAACCGGCGCCTCATCGCGCTCGCGGCGCGCAACGACATCGACTCGCTCGTCGCGTATCTCGGCGCGCTGAGCGCGGACTGCGTCGTTCTACTCACCGCGAATATCACCAGCGAATTGCTGGACACTTACGATCCCGATGTCGTCATCGATGCGGGCCCGCCGTGGATTCGACGGTCCCGCTCCGCACATCGCCTGCATCCGGAGTTGGCGCTGCTGCTGAGCACTTCGGGTTCGACCGGTTCGCCGAAGCTGGTGCGGTTGTCCGCGGCCAATCTGATGTCGAATGCGGACGCTATCGCCGAATACCTCGCCATCGATGCCGATGACCGAGCCGCGACGACCCTGCCGATGTTCTATTGCTACGGATTGTCGGTAGTGCACAGCCATCTGCTACGCGGTGCGAGTCTGCTACTCACCGACCGGTCGGTTCTCGATGATGAATTCTGGGTCCAGTTCCGCCGCTACGGCGCAACGTCTTTCGCCGCGGTGCCGTACACGATCGATCTGCTCGAACGCATCGGGTTCGCCGAAATGACCCTGCCGAGCCTGCGCTACCTCACCCAGGCGGGCGGCCGCCTCGCGCCCGAGCGCGTCCGCGACTACGCCGAATTGGGTAGGCGGACCGGCTGGGACTTCGTCGTCATGTACGGCCAGACCGAGGCCACCGCGCGGATGGCCTATCTGCCACCGGAATTGGCCGCCGAACATCCGGACTGCATCGGCAAGCCGATTCCCGGTGGCCGATTCACCCTGGAGCAGGTGCCGGATACCCACGACGAGGAATTGATCTATCACGGGCCCAATGTGATGCTCGGCTACGCCGAGGACCCACGCGATCTCGCCCTGGGCCGCACGGTCGAATCACTGCGCACCGGCGATCTGGCCCGGCGCACACCCGACGGGCTGTACCAAGTGGTCGGCAGGCGCAGCCGGTTCGCCAAGATCTTCGGCCTGCGAATCGATCTGCAGCGACTCGAATCCGGTTTGGCCGCAGCCGGTTTCACGGCATGCTGCACCGATGATGACGACCAGTTGGTCGTCGCCGCCGAATCTCCGGCGGAATCGCTTGCCGCGACCGCCGCCGAACTGTCCGGTCTACCGGCCGTGGCGATTCGCGCTTGCGCGGTCGGGGAAATCCCGCGCCTGCCCAATGGCAAGCCCGACTATCCGGCGATCCGCCGGCTCTCCGCACCCGAACCCGAACTGCCGCCCCGCGATATCCGCGCACTCTACGCCATTGCCCTCGGCATAGATCCGGCCCGAGTCCGGCCCGACAGCACCTTCGTCGATCTCGGCGGCAATTCGCTGACCTACATCACCACTTCGACCCGACTCGAGCGGGCACTCGGGCGGCTGCCCGCGAACTGGCCGGATCTGACCGTCGCCGAACTCGAGCGAGTTCCGGACGGTCACCGGACATTCGGTCGCACGGTGGATACCCCGACCTTGTTGCGCGCCGCCGGAATCGTGCTGGTCGCCAGCTCACATATCGGCATATTCGTGCACTGGGGCGCGGCACATATCTTGCTCGGTGTCGCCGGATTCAACTTCGCCCGCTTCGCGGTCACCATGTCCCCGCGCGCCGAACGGCTGCGGCACGCACTGCACACGGTGGCGCTCATCGCGATTCCGACCACCGCCTGGGTGGCGCTCACACTGCTGTTCACCGACTATTACAGCTGGCAGAACGTGTTGCTGCTCAACAAGATTCTCGGACCGCATGACAGCGACACCGCGGGGCACCTGTGGTTCATCGAGGTGCTGGTGCTGATCATGGTCGTATCCGCGCTGTTGATCCGGGTGCCGTTCATCGATGCCGTGCAGCGGCGCGAACCGTTCTGGTTCGCCTTGGGATTGGTGGGGCTCACCATGGTGTTCCGGTTCTGGTCGTTCGGGCTCTACCCGGCCAAGGAGGTGCCGTACTCGCCATTGGCCTGCTGGTTCTTCGCACTCGGCTGGGCGGCGGCGAAGGCTATGACGATCTGGCAGCGGCTACTGGTGAGCGCGGTGCTATTGGGAACGGTGCCCGGCTATTTCGGCGTCCCCGATCGAGAACAGCTGGTGATGTCCGGGCTGCTGTTGTTGATCTGGCTGCCCACGGTCCGGGTGCCCGCCATGGTCGCGGGGGTCGCCGCGCTGCTTGCCGACAGCTCATTGTTCGTCTATCTGCTGCATTGGCAGGTCTATCCACCATTCGGACAGCACTATCTCGCTGCGCTGCTCGCATCCCTCGCGGCCGGTGTGGTGGCGTCCTGGGTGGTGACGAACCTGCGGCACAGGTCAGTCCTGGTGCACAGCTTCTTCGCCAAGATCTTCGTCGCGAAGCGCACAGCTCTCGATGGTCCATACCTGCGCCGCGGCGTCGTGGGCCAGCTTCGCGAGCAGAATGTCTCGCGGAATCGTCTGGCCGGCAAAGTGATCGAGTGACGGCACCACCACGTGATGCGCGTCCGCTCGCTTGAGCTCCTGGGTCAGCTCGGCGAATGCCGTGCCGTCGCCGGAAGTCGATTCATGGAATGTTGCGGCGAAGCAGAGCCCTTCGTCGCGCGCGAGGCTGCTCATCGCGTCCTCGAGTTCCGCACCATGGCCATCGGCCAAATCGTCACGCAAGTATCCATAGATCAACGCGTCCACCCGAACCTCCGTTGGATTGGGGATCTCTCGCTGTTCTCTTATGTGGATCACCCCCGTCGCCGAGGGGCACTGCGTACTTGCAAGAGCAGATGCCTTTTACACCTGGAGCGTGGCAAATCTTCCGCGCCCATATCCAGCATGTAGGACGCAAAACTGCGAGTGCAGGTGTCAACCCAGTGACATCTGTATGCCCTATTCGGGCCACTGAGCGTTAACTGGTGCGATACTACAGACGTGGCCGCTGGAGACGATCGACCCGTCTGGGCTGTCCGAATGCGCTCCGAACGTGATGCGCGGGGATGGTCACAAGCCGACGCCGTCCGTGTCATGCGCACGAAGTCTTCGCACAACCTGCCGACGGACAGTACCCTGCTGCGTAATTGGCGACGTTGGGAGTCGGGCGAGTCGCGTCCGGATGATTTCTATGCCCCTATCATCGCCGCCGCATTCGATACGGTGACCGCGGCATTCTTCCCGAAGAACCGTCCCAACCGCGACGATGAACTGCTCTCGGCAACGGGGATGGACACCCTCGAATTCATCGGCAGGCTAAGGATGTCCGACGTTTCCACGGCCACGCTCGATGCCATCCGCATCACCGCGGAGCGACTGTGTTGCGAATATCCGTTTGCCGATCCACACGATCTGCACAACGAGGGCACGTCGTGGTTGCGCCGCATCACCTCACTGCTGGATGGCCGACTGACGCTGAAGCAGCATCGGGAAATTCTCGTGCTGGCCGGTTGGGTTGCGCTGCTGGTCGGTTGCGTGGACTACGACCTCGGACGGCGCACCGCCGCGGAAGCCACTCGCCGCGCGGCCTATTCGCTCGGTCAGGAAGCCGACCACGCCGAGATCACCGGCTGGAGTGCGGAAATGGCGGCCTGGTTCGCCGTGACCCAGGGTAACTATCGAGGTGCGATCGAGGCGGTCGATCCGGCGTTGGCAACCAGCCGCGGCCTCGGTGTCGGTGTCCAGCTGTGCGCACAACGTGCGAAGGCATGGGCACGACTGGGCAATCGAGGCGAGGTGGAGGCGTCGCTGAATCAGGGACGAGCAATCCTCGAGCGACTCGACCACCCGACCAATCTGGACAATCATTTCGTGGTCGATCCGCAGAAGTTCGACTTCTATGCCATGGACTGCTGCCGCGTCGCGGGTGAGGATCCGCTCGCGGAATCCTATGCGCGCGAGGTCATCCGGCACTCGACGCGCGCCGACGGCACGATACGCAATCCGATGCGGGTGTCCGAGGCACACCTCACCCTCGCGGTAGTCGCGGTGCGCGACCACGATCTGGAACTCGCGCTGGACGAGGGCATGCGGGCCTTCACGGGCAAGCGTCGGTCGCTGCCGTCGCTGATGTGGATCGCGGGCGAAGCGGCGCGCGAAATCATCGAGCGCTACCCCGGCGATCCGCGCACCCGGGTGTATCTGGATCAGTTGCGGACCTTGTCCTGCGAGTGATCATTTCGGCGTACGTTTGATTCATCGCCAGCGGTAAGGGGTGGGCAATGTATCGCGTTCGCGTCATTGTGCGTCGCGATGCGGACGAGTCGCTACGCACCACGTTTTCGAGGCCGGTGCGCCCATCGGTGAACGGGTAGCGCCGCTCTCTGATCTGGTGGGCGCGAAGGACAGTCTCACCGAGCAGGTCGGCGATCTCACCTCGGAGGTGCTCGAGCAGGTCAAGATCGGCCTGCGCGCCCGATTCGATCTGTGAGTCACCGGGTGGCGAACAGGGGGCAAACCGGACGCGGCCACGCCGAATAGGGGTCGGACTCGACACCCGCGACCGACCCGCTACTACCCTGTTCCCGGTGACCGACTCCGTTGACGGCCTGCCGTATGCCGCGCCCGCGCTATGGGATGAGCGGTTGCGGCTGTTCTCCTTCGCCACAGCCGAGAAGCGCACGGAGTATCTGTGGGTGCTGCGAGCATTCGACAGTGCGCGGGCGGCCTATGTGGTGTTGCTGCACGCCGGCGATGTCGCGACCTGGATCGAACGCAGTGCGCCCGATGCACCCCAGCTGACCGGACCCGAGATCGGGCCGCTGCTGGATCAGCTGCATCGGTGGGGTGTGGTCGAGCGCAGCTATGACGGGACGCGGGCCGCGACATTGGCGGAGTATCGGAATCGGCACTACGTCTATCAACTCACCCAGGCCGGATTCAAGGCATACCGGGCGGTCGCGGGTGTGCTCGAAGCGCGTCTGGACGAGGCGGCACTGTCGCGACTTGTACTGCCCGAACTGCTCGCGGATCTCAATACCCTTGCCGAGGCTAATAAGTCGGGTGATGCGGAGCGCGTCTACCGAACGCTGCGCCGATTGGATGCGGCGCTCTCGGATATGGCGGCGCGGGCCGCGCACTTCTACCTCTCGCTCGGCGATCTGGTCCGCACCACCGAGATCACGCCGGAATCGTTCCTGGCGCACAAGGACACACTGCTCGCGCATATGCGCGAGTTCAGTATGGATCTGGCTCGCTTCGCACCGCGTCTGGCCGCGGCGATCGGCGAGATCGAGGAGACCGGCGTCGACGAACTCATCGCGCGGGCGGCGCGCAGCGACGAGCGGGTGCTGCTGAGTCCGGCCGAGCGGCAAGCGGATTGGCGGGCACGCTGGCAGGGGCTACGAACCTGGTTCGTCGCGACGGCCGCCGATATTCCCGGCGAATCGTCCTCGACCGAGGCGGATCGGCTGCGGGAGGCGACCATGAGCGCGATTGCCGCCGTGCTGTCGCTGCTGCGGCGGGTCACCGAGACACGGAAGGGCGGAGTGAGCCGCGAATCGGCGTTGCGGCATCTGGCGGGCTGGTTCACCGCCGCGCCCACCACCGACAGCGCGCACGCGCTCTTCGACGCCGTCTTCGGTCTCGGCAGGCCGCGTCACATCTGCCTGGAACATCCGGATGCGGAGCTGATTCCGGCGATCCGCTCCTGGTGGGAGGCACCGCCGCTGGAGATCTCGCGCACACTCGCCGAGACGGGCCGGGCGCCGCAGGTCGGTGCCCCGGCCCGAATCCAACGCAATGACGCGGGAATTCGCCGACTCCGCGAGGCGCAACTCGACGCCCAACGCGCGCGCGCCGAGGCCGCCAAATCCTTGGCTGCCGCCTCGGTGCACGAACGCGTCCTCGACGAACGCGAAACCGAGGTGCTGCTGCGCCTGCTCGATGCCGCATCCACCGCCTGGGTTCCGGTCAGCGGCCGCATCGACGGGACCACCGGCTCGGATAGCGGGGTCACCCTCACCGTCTCCGAACATCCGGGTTCGACCGTGGTCCGCACCGCACGCGGGCTGCTGCATTTGAACAATCGGCGCCTCGAGGTGAAGCAGTCGACCCGCGGACGACGCGCATGATCAACGCTCGCCGCATCGACTCCCTCGCACTCGACAACTATCAACGCGCGGCCCGCGTGATCCTCGCCAATCATCTGGTCACCCGGACCTATCCGGACCGGATCGCACTGCCGCTGATCCGCCGCTGGGCCACCGAACTCCGCGAGGATCTAGCGGAGCTGTTCGGCTACCGGCTCGAGGTCACCGAGACGACGGCGCGGGTATTTCCGGTCCTCGATCGGCTCGATTCCGGCAAACCGGCCCGCGCCGTCACCGAGCGCGTTTTCGACCGCCGCCGCTATGCCTACCTGGCCTTGGCACTGGCGGCACTCGGCCGCGCGGGTGATCAGATCACCTTGTCGGAGTTGGCCGATCGAGTCGCCGCCTATACCGGCCGGATCGAGGGCCTCGAACTATCACCCGAGCGCGCCGCCGATCGCGATGCCTTCGTCGATGCCGTCGGCTGGCTCGCGCACCGGGGCGCGCTCACCCTGGCCGATGGCGATGCGGGTGGTTGGGCCGCCGACCCGGAGGCGGGCGAAGCGCTCTACGACATCGACCGGCCGGTGGTCTTCGCGCTGTTCCGACCGCCACGCGCACTGCAGCATTTACACAGTGTGCGTGGCCTGCTCACCGAGGACGCGCCACCGCCCGGTTCGGCCACGAATGCACAGTCCGCCGATGCGGCGCGGCGGGTACGGCGCTGTCTCGTGGAGCGTCCGGTGGTGTACGCCGAGGATCTGGCCTACGACGAGCAGCGGCTATTGCTGCAGGATCGGGTCGTCGCGGATGTCGAACTGTTCACCGGGCTGCGGGCCGAACGACGCGCGGAGGGCGTCGCATTGATCGATGTCTCCGGACGTCTCTCCGATATCCGTTTCCCGGGCACCGGAACGCTGGCGCAAGTGGCGCTGCTGCTTGCCGGTGAGATCGCCGATCGCGTCCTCGATATCGATAATCCGGTGCCGGTGCGTCCGGGCGCATCCGATCCGGCCCTCGCACTCGCCGAACAACTCGACGGCGCCATCCCGGAATCCACCGTATTCGTCCCGCTCGCCGATCGCCCGTCGACCGATCCCGAAGTGGTGCAGGAGGTTTCCGATCCCGATGCGGGGGCGATAGGCGCTGTACGCGCGACGTACCCGTTCGTCGAGGCGAGCTGGGTCGGCGAGACGGTGCAGGCACTGACCGACCGCTACGGTGTCACCTTCGCGGCGCAGTGGCAGGCCGATGTTCCCGGGCTGACCCGGGAGGTGAGCGGCCTGCTGGAGCGGCTGCGGCTGGTCCAGGTGGTGGCGGACGGCCTGATCATTCTGCCCGCACTGGCCCGCTACCGCGGCGCGATCGTCACCGTCCGCACCAAGCGGGCCGCCGAATTGTTCGTCACCGCCGCCGACACTGTCGGGGCCGGCAGCGTTGGTACGGAAGGGATCTAAACCATGTCACTCATCCATGGCGGAGTGCGGTTCGTTCCGACCCGCGCTGGAATCATCAATCTGTGGGACTACCGCGACCAAGAATACTGCTTCGCCGACGGCAGGCTGGTACTGCGCGGACCCAACGGTTCCGGTAAGACCAAGGCACTCGAGGTGCTGTTCCCATTCGTGCTCGACGGCCGCATCGAACCGCGCAGGCTCAACCCGTTCGCGGGTGAAGAGCGCACCATGAAGTCGAACCTGCTGTATCGCAAGCAGGAATCCGCGTATTCGTACGTGTGGATGGAGTTCGCGCGCGGTAAATGGGACGATCCCGAGGTCGTCACCATCGGCATCGGTATGCGTGCCACCCGGTCTTCGGACAAGGTGGCGCGCTGGTATTTCGTCGCCGACGGTCGTGCGGGCGTCGACTTCTCCCTGATCGGACCCGACGATCGGCCGCTGACGCGCAAGCAGTTGGCCGAGCAGATCGGCACCGATGCCATCGTCGATCGACCAGTCGAGTACCGCAACGCGATCGATGCGCGCATGTTCGGTCTCGGCAGCCAGCGCTACGACCAGCTGATCAATCTCATTCTCACGCTGCGCCGGCCTCAGCTCGCGAAAAACCTCGATCCGCGCGGACTTTCGCAGGCACTCACCGATGGTCTGCGCCCGCTCGACGACCAGCTGATCCTGGACGCGGCGCGTTCGTTCAGCGATATGGAGGAGGTCGGGCGCACTCTGGAGGGTCTGGTCCACGCCGATACCGCCACCAGGTCTTTCGTCGGGGTATACCGCAAATACCTTGCGGTACAGGCGAAGACCGACGTCGATCAGGTGCGGACCCGCCTCGACGCGGTGACACACGCCAGCACCGCCCTATTCGCCGCTATCGCATTGCGAGAACGTCGCGAGGGTGAACGCACCGCCGCCGAGGCATGCGCCGACGATGCCGACCGCGCCTATGAACAGGCGCTCTCGGACCGGGAAACCCTGCAGCGCTCCAGCGCCTACGAGGGCAAACAGCAACTCGACGATCTCGCCGACGCGGTCCGCGGCCTGGAAACCTCGGCGGCTGTGCACCAGGACAAGGCGCTCGAGGCCCGGCAAACCCTCGCTCAACGCGGTGCGGAGGCCGAGCGCGTCAAGGCGGCCGTGCGGAACGCCGCGACCGCGCTGGCCCGCGGCGAGGACGAATTGCGTCTCGCCGCCGAAGAGGCGGGCATCACCTGGGCAGGATCAACCGATCAGGCCCGTGGCGATCAACTGACCGCAGCGGTTCGCGGACATGCCGAGGAGCGCGACGCCGACGTCCGCGCGGTCCGTAACGCGCTGGGTCTGCTGGATTCCGCTACGGCCGAACGGAATCGGGCCGAACAACTCGCCGACCGTGCCAGGGCGTTGCGCGAATCGGCCGCCGCCGAGGTCTCGGCCGCCGAGGCGGCCGTTGTGCTCGCGCGCACCGAAGCCGGTGGCGCATTGCGCACTTGGTGGGGTGCGCACCGAGACGTGTACTCCCCCATTCGAAAAGGCCTGTTCGAGGCGCTCGACGCCGCATTGGCCACCGCGGGTTCCGACGAGGTCGCCGGTGTTACCGAGGTTTTGGCCGAACGCGCCGAACCGCTGCTCGAGGATATCCGCACCCGCCGTCAGGAAGCCCGCGCTACCGCCACACTGGCCGGTGACCGGCTCGCCGAACTCCATGCCGAACGTGACGAGGTCGCGGCCCAGCGCGACGAAGCCCCACCGGTTTCGGCCGCACGTGCGCGGAACGCGGCAGGCCGTGCGGGTGCGCCGCTGTGGCGGCTGGTCCGGTTCGCCGATTCCGTGACACCGGCGCAGGCTGCGGGCATCGAGGCCGCCCTGCACGCCGCGGACCTGCTCGACAGTTGGGTCTGCGTGCAATCCGAGCGGCCGGAATACGCTTCCGACCAGTTCCTGGTTCCGTTGCCACCCGATGCGCGGCCCTCCGGTCGAACATTGGCCGATGTCCTTGTCATAGAGGATGATTCGGCCGACCTGGAGGTGCCGAAGCACATCGTCGCGGATGTGCTCGCCTCCATTTCCCTATACGACGAAGATGCCGAATTCGGCACCGGGGTCGCGGTCAGCACCACCGGTGGATTCCGCCAAGGCGTCCAGATCGGCCGCCACCACAAACCCGATGCCGAATTCATCGGCGCCACCGCCCGCGCCAAGCGCCGGGAAATCCGGCTCGCCGAGTTGGCGGGCTCTATCTCGGCCGCCGAACAGGCACAGCGGCAGGCCCGCGCCGACGAGGACGCGGCGAGCACCGAACTCGCGCGAATCTCCGCCGCCGCCAAGGCATTGCCGCGCCCCTCTGCCATCACCGCCGCCCTGCGCGCGGTTTCGGAAGCCGCGGGCATGATGCGTTCGCGCTCCGAGGCGGTCACCCAGGCTGAACGCGATCTCGACCAGGCGGTCGCCGAGGCGGCCGCTGTAGAGAAGAAGCTGCGTTCAGTCGCCCAGGCACATCGCACGCCGCGCGGCGCCCGCGAGATCGATGCGCTCGCCGCCGCCATCCGGCATTTCGAGAACACCGGGACCGGTCTGCTGCGCCTGCGCGCCGACCATGAACGAGAGCGCGAACGCGAACGTGAGGGTTCGGACCGCTTCGACGAGGCCCGCGATCTGGCCGAGGCCTTCGCCGAGGAGGCCGAGGCCGCCAATGCGGGTTACCAGGAGCAGTTGCGCAAACTCGAAACCCTGCGTGCGGCGCTCGGCGCGGGTGCCGCCGATATCGATCGCGAACTCGACCAGGCGCGCGCGAAGATCGAGGTGAGCAGGGCCGAGCAGAAGGCCGCCCGCAGGGCGGCCAATACGGCGATCGAGGCGGTCGGTGATGCGGAGGCGGCCTACCGCACCGCACACGAATCGCTCGGCACCGCGCTCATCGAGGTCCTGGCCGATGTGAAAGCCCTCGCGCCCTACGCCCAACCAGATCTGCTGACCTTGCTCGGCGCACCCGCGGACAGCCGCTGGCCGAGCAGCGAGGCCGCATGGTCGACCCCCGAACAACTGCTCTACCGCATTTCGGCGGCCGGACCGCGGGCCGAACCCCAGGTGCTGCCGGACGGGGTAGCCGAACTCTTCGACAACCTCACCGCCGCAACGTCTTCCGTGCGGGCGGGCGAGACCGCGCGCAAATCCACCCGCAGCGCGGTGACCTCGGCACTGCAGGAATTCGATGCCGCGCTGGCCGGATCCGGCCGCGACTACCGGCTGCAATGGGATGCCGCGGACGGCCTGACCGTCGTCCAGGTACAGGACGACAACGGGATGTCGGCCCTCGCGGATTTCGCCACCCGCATCGACGCCGCCCGCCGCGATCAGGAATTGCTGCTCACCGACGCCGAACGCCGGATCCTCGAGGACGCGCTGCTCACCGGTCTGGCCCAGCAGATCTACGAACGCACCAGCGATGCGCGCGATCTCATCGCCCGCATGGGTGCGGAGATGAAGCAACGCCGCATGTCCTCGGGCAATACCATCGGCGTGCACTGGGTGCTCGCCGATTCGCTCTCGGATACCGCCCGCGCGATGTGCAAACTGTTGGATCGCGACGCATCCGCCCTTGTCGCCGACGATCTGGCGGCCATCCGAGCCCACTTCGCCGCCGAGATCCGGGCCGCGCGTGCCGCGCATCCGGAACGTTCCTACCCCGAAATCCTGGGCGCGACCCTCGATTACCGAACCTGGCGGGTGTTCTCCTTCACCCTGATTTCCGCCGACGGCAGCGAGGACAGACTGACCGTGGCCAAGCACAGTGCGCTATCCGGTGGTGAGCAGTCGGTCGCGCTGCATCTGCCACTGTTCGCGGCCGCGCATGTCATGCTCGATTCGGCCGATCCGCAGGCGCCGCGACTGCTCGCGCTGGACGAGGCGTTCGCCGGTGTCGACGATAACGGCCGCAGCGAATTGCTGGGCCTGAGTGTGCAATTCGACCTCGACCTGTTCATGACCGGTTACGACCTGTGGATCACTTATCCGCACGTCCCCGGCTGCGCGCATTATGATCTCGCGCATTCGGCCGCCGAGAACACCGTCAGCGCAACGCTGCTGGTGTGGGACAGCGGCGATCTGCTGGCCGAACACGACGGGACCGATCTCACCGCCGCGCTCGGCTCGCCCAACCGCCGCCGCGTCCCGAATTCCATCGAGGGCGGGCTGGCGCTGGACAATATGCCGGGCACCCCGGCCCCGGTCGGCTGAATCGCGAACGGATAGACAGTGTCTTCGAGCGATCGCCGACCTCTTCCCACTCTCGGTCCGCTACTCCGGCACATCACTGATCGTGTAGGTCTCGGTCGTTCTAGGCGGTAGCCTCGCCCCGCTCATCGCGACCGCACTGTGGAGCGCGGGCTCCACCTCGGCAGCGGTGGCCTGCTACACCGTCGCCGTCTGTGCGCTGAGCACGATCAGCACGGCAGTACTGATCCGGGCGCTGCCGAATCGGGCAGCCGAGGTGCAGCCTCCGCTCGCGTATCGGTCGCCTGACCGGCTACAGCCCGAAAGAGCCGCTCACCCACGGCGGGAGCGGGATCGACGGCAGCACCGGGAGGACGGGCAGGATCGGCGATGTCGGAGCCAGGGCGGCACCCCCCTCGCTCGCATCCGCACGCAGCGCCGGGCAGGCTCCGCCCGGGGCGGTGGCGAGTTCGAAATGCCACCATTCGTTCTGATAAATCCGGCACAGGCCCCAGCGATTCCCTTTCGCCTCCAACCACTGCGCCCCGGCCTGTGGCCCCACATCGATCGCCCGGCCCTGCACATGCGTCGACTCGTTCGGCGGTAGCACCCACCGCCGCGCCGCATCGGGGCTGCCGTAGGTCCGCACTCCCTCGTCCCACAGCGCCTGCTGCTCGGCGGGTGTGCGGTAGCCAGAGTTGATGTACAGCGCGACCCCTTCGGCGTGCGCTTGGTTCTCGGCCTGCGTGTACGCCGCGGCGAGCCCCGGCTCCAGCCCCTCGGTCCCGCTGGCATTACCGGCCACCTGCTCGACCGGCGCGGCCGTGGCGGTGGGCATGGACAACCCGGCCGCGACGATCACCGGGAGCATTGCGGCGGGTATACCCAGCAGGGTCCAGGCACGAGGCGTCAGCGACATGCCAGCGATAGTAACGGCCACACGGCGGCGGACCGCGCATCTATTGCCCCACGGCCCACAGGCTGCCCCCGATCGGTATCAGCAACATACCGGCGAACATTAGGACATCACCTTGTCCGAACGGACGTCATTCACATAGCTTTCCACATACACACAGCACAATAAATCCCCAATGTCCGAAACATCCTGTGCCACGCCCGATTTGTCACAGCGGAAATCCCCTTGTCCACAATCTATTCCAGTGTTGTGGAGCACGATCAACAATCCTCAGCAACTCTTGGGAAACGCAACCCATTGCACCGCAGACCTTTCCGCCGCGACACCGTAGACGCCGACAAATAAGGGGTGGCTATTGCACACAAGCAACAACTGTGCGCAATAGCCACCCGCTATGTGTGGTGTCAATCGGCTAGGTATCAGGGGCGCACACAGTCCGAACCGCGGATCGCTTCGGCCGCTTCACGATTGCGGTCGATGCGCTCGATGATCTCCGGACCGTGCGCCCGCGCGTAGGCGATGGCGATCTCGATCTTGCGGGACTGCAGATCCGATTGCCGACTCAGGACAGCGATGCGGCGTTCCACCGGACCGTCCAGTTCCTGTAGGCGCGCAACGACTTCCCACACCTCCGGCCCCGCGGCCAAGGCCGCGCGGCGGTCGGAGATGGGACCACGGAAAACGATTCCGGGGTGATCGAGCTGATCGAAACCCTCCCGGATCAGGCGGTGGAGCAGCACAGTCGAACTGGTTCCCTCACGAGCGGCGCGTTCGGCCAACCGACGGCTGGCGGATTCCGAGATACGAAATGACGTACTCAATTGCCCTCCTCGATCTCCATCGACACCAGTGCAGCGATATACCCCCCGATTCAAGAGTGCCTTGCTTCGGCGGATCGCCACCCCGGCGAACGGGGTGACATCGCAGTGTCCGGACAAGCGCCCTGATGGCTGCCATTTCGAGCGACCCTCGAGCAGTCGCCAGCGACCGAGCGGCCGGTTCGGGAAACCGTTCAGACGCGTTCCTCCGAACGGGTGCGCACCCGCAACGCAATCGGCTTCTGCGTCTCCGCGAAGAAGTCGTTGCCCTTGTCGTCCACGACGATGAACGCCGGAAAATCTTCGACCTCGATCTTCCAGACCGCTTCCATACCCAGCTCCGGATACTCCAGAACTTCTACGGATTTGATGCAGTCCAACGCAAGTCGCGCCGCGGGCCCGCCGATGGAACCGAGATAGAAACCGCCGTGTTCCTTACACGCCTTGGTCACCTGTGCCGAGCGATTGCCCTTGGCCAGCATGACGAACGACCCGCCCGCAGCCTGGAACTGATCGACGTAGGAGTCCATCCGGCCCGCGGTGGTCGGACCGAACGAACCGGAAGCGTAACCTTCGGGCGTCTTCGCCGGACCCGCGTAGTACACGGCCATCTCGCGCAGGTATTCCGGCATCGGCTCGCCCGCGTCGAGGCGTTCTTTGATCTTGGCGTGCGCGATATCGCGCGCGACTACCAGCGGACCGGTCAGCGAAAGCCGGGTCTTCACCGGATATTTCGACAGTTCTGCGCGGATCTGCGACATCGGCCGGTTCAGATCGACCTCGACCACATCACCGCCCAGGATGGAGTCGGTCTGCTCGGGCAGGTAGTGCGCGGGTTCGCGTTCGAGCTGCTCCAGGAACACACCCTCCGGCGTGATCTTGGCCAGCGCCTGCCGGTCGGCCGAGCAGGACACCGCGATGGCGACCGGGCAGCTCGCGCCATGCCGGGGCAGGCGCACCACGCGCACGTCGTGACAGAAGTACTTACCGCCGAACTGCGCGCCGATACCGAAGGACTGGGTGAGCTCGAAGACCTGTTCCTCCAGTTCCAGATCCCGGAAGGCATGTGCCGCGAGCGACCCCTCGGTGGGCAGGGTGTCCAGATAGTGCGCGGATGCGTACTTCGCCGTCTTCAGCGCGAATTCCGCGCTGGTACCACCGATTACGACCGCGAGATGGTAGGGCGGGCAGGCGGCAGTGCCGAGCGAGCGGATCTTCTCGTCCAGGAACTCCAGCATGCGCGTGGGATTCAGCACGGCCTTGGTCTCCTGGTACAGGAACGACTTGTTCGCCGAACCGCCCCCCTTGGCCATGAACAGGAACTTGTAGGACGGATGCGCGGGATCGCCCGCCGTGGAGTACAACTCGATCTGGGCGGGCAGATTAGTGCCGGTGTTCTTCTCGTCCCACATGGTGATGGGCGCGAGCTGGGAGTAGCGCAGATTCAACTTGGTGTAGGCGTCGAATACGCCACGGCTGATCCATTCGGCGTCGTCGACGCCGGTAAGCACGCCCTCGGACTTCTTACCCATGACGATTGCGGTGCCGGTGTCCTGGCACATGGGCAGGATGCCGCCGGCGGAAATGTTGACGTTCTTGAGCAGATCCAGCGCGACGAAGCGGTCGTTGCCGCTGGCCTCCGGATCATCGATGATCCGGCGCAGCTGCGATAGATGCGCGGGCCGCAGGTAGTGGCTGATGTCGTGCATCGCCTCGGCGGTCAGCAGCCGCAACGCCTCGGGTTCGACCTGCAGGAAGGTGCGGCCATTGTGTTCGAAGGTACTGACGCCCTCGGTGGTGATCAACCGGTATGGGGTGTCGTCGGCGCCGATCGGCAGCAGATCTGAATAGCGGAAATCCGGCGCGGTCACGGACACACTCCTTATTCGGTCTCAGGGCTGACCCACAGCCGAGGCCTTGGGAAGGTCTTCGGCAGGCTGGTCACGAGCAGATGGAGCGTATCCAGTAATAGGAGGCCGATATTGCTTAGGCAACCCTCACTAATTGCCTACGGCCAAAAGGTTGCACGTTCAACCCCGCCAGTGCTACCTCTCAGATCTGGCAGTTGTCGCGCGACATCACGCGGCCGGACAATTCAATGACATGTCAGAGTTTGGAGCGCTCTCGTGACCGATCCCCACTGGCTCGATGACATCGAAATGCGCGCATGGGTGGGATATGTGCGCACCAGGGACCGCATCGCCGCCGCGGTCGGGCGCGACTCATCCCGCGAGTCGAACCTCACCTACGTCGAATACGCGGTGCTGGCCTACCTGGCGGAGGCACCGGATCACCGACTCACCTTCGCCGATCTCGCCGCCAAACTCGAATGGTCGCAGAGCAGGCTGTCCCATCAGATCACCCGCATGGAGAAGCGCGCGCTGGTCGCCAGGGAACCGATTCCGGACGACGCCCGCCGCACCGCCGCGCGACTCACCCCGCGCGGCGCCGACGTGCTGGCCACGGCCGCGCCCGCACATGTTCAGAGCGTGCGCAAACATATGGTCGACGTGCTCGATCGCCAGCAATTGGCCGCCCTCGCCGATATCTACGACACGCTGCTCACCCATCATCGAAGCGCCGCCGCCACCGAATAGTCCGTCGGGTCAAGCCGACTGCACGGCCGGGTCCGGCACTCCCAATGCCCGCTCGAACCCCTCGGGTACCACCAGATCGCTCCGATCGAGATCGCCGACGCTGGTCTTGCGCAGTCCGAGCAGCGCCGAATCAATACCGCCACGCAGAATGTCGAGCACATTCTCGACACCGGCCTGCCCGTTCGCGGCGAGGCCCCACAAGTAGGCCCGCCCGATCATGACCGCGCGAGCGCCCAGCGCTACCGCCTTGACCACATCGCTACCGCGCCGGATGCCACCATCGAGCACGACCTCCAACTGCGACCCGACCGCATCGACTACCACGGGCAATGCCCGAATCGCGGCCGGCGTGCCGTCCAGATTGTTGCCGCCGTGGTTGGACACCGAAATCGCCGCGATACCGGCATCGACCGCCCGCAGCGCATCGTCGACCCGCATCACGCCTTTGAGCATGACCGGTCCGTCCCACTGTTCGCAGATCCAGGCCACGTCCGCCCAATCCGGTGCGGGGGTACCCATCCACTCCCCGTAGGCGCCGAAGAATCCGGGCGCGGGACCGCCGCCGACGGCCATATTCGGTGCGGTGAGATCCGGAAGGTGGCCGCCGCGAGCATAAGTCGCGAGCCAGCGCGGCCGCACCAGGGTCTGCGGCGCGAATTTCAGCATGGTTGTGAAATCCAGCTTCTCCGGGATCACCGGGCTGCCCCAGTCGCGCCCGTGCGAGAAGGACCAGTCCAGGGTCAGGATCAGACCGACCGCACCCGCCGCCTTGGCACGCGACATCCGTTGCACGATGTCATCTTTCGAACCACACCAGTACAACTGGAACAATGTCGCCGGATTGGCTGCGATGACCTCCTCGATGGGCTTGCTCGCGAAGGAACTGAGCCCCATCGCGATCCCGCGTGCCGCCGCCGCCCGCGCCACGGCCACCTCACCCTCCGGATGCACCGCTTGCACACCGGTCGGCGAGATCAGCACCGGCATCGAAAGCTGCTGGCCCAGTACAGACGTCGACTGGTCACGATCGCCGATCGGACCCGCGCAGTGCGGTGCGAAGCCGAGTTCGGTGAAGGCCTGCTGATTTTCGTCGATGGTCTGACCGCGCTCGGATCCGGCGACCAGTGCGCCGTACACCGATTTCGGCAGCCGCTTCTTCGCCCGCCGCTGCGCCTCGGCGACGGTTTCGAACCAGGGGTTCACGAGAGGAGTCCTTTCGGGGCGGGCACCGGCCACCACAGCCGGATCTGTTCATACAGGTCAGCGGTCAGTTGGTGGAGCAATACGGCGCCCTCGTCGGCATTCGCGCCGGTCGGGTCGCCGAGGACCCCGTTGCCACTCACAGCACGCACTCCCCCGGAGCGCAGCAGCGGCAGGATCTCGCCGAGCGGCCTGGTATCGCCCGCGACGGCGAGTTCGGTACGCACCGCATCCGGCCGCAGCGCCAGCTGCATCGAAGTCTCGGCACGGCCCGCATGCGGATCACCTGGATAGTGCGGGGTGCTCACCCGCACGTCCCGGGATTCGGTGCGCAGCAACGCCTCAGCCCTGCGCAGCGGTTCCAGATTGCCGCCGTGCCCGTTGACGAGCACGATGCGGTCGAAAGTATCGGTGGCCGAACGGCACAACTCCACGATCAGTAACTCCAGCGCGACCTGCCCGATCGACAGCGTGCCCGCGAAACCCGCGTGCTCGCCGCTGGCTCCGTACGGAATCGCCGGTGCGACGAGCACATCCGATCGTAGCTCGGCCAACCCCGCGCACAATGCCAGCGCGATATCGGTGTCGGTGGACAGCGGCAGATGTGGTCCGTGCTGTTCGGTCGCCCCCACGGGCACGGCAAGGATCGTGCCCGTAGTCGCGCGCGCCTCGGTCTCCGGCCAGGTCAGTCGCGCGGCCACGGTGTGTTCTGCGACACTGTCCAGCATGCCGCGAGATTATCGTCAGTCACTGACATAATCAAGGTCCAACGATATGCGCCCATAATCAACAGCCGTGACAGATGCCAAGGTGCGGGGCCGTCCACGCGGCACAACCCAGCGCGAACTCGAATTGATCGCCATGCGACTGTTCACCGAACAGGGCTTCGACGAAACCACCGTCGAGCAGATCGCCGCGGCCGCGGGCATCAGCGGCCGCACCTTCTTCCGTTACTTCCCCACCAAGGCGGAGGTGCTCTGGTACCAGTTCGACGCCGAGGTCGCGGCGCTGCGCGCGGCTTTCGCCACCGTGCCCGACGAGGTCCCGATGATGACCGCCGTGCGCCGAGTTGTGGTGAACGCCAACCGATATCGCGCCGAAGATGTGCCGGAACTGCGCGTACGAATGCAGCTCGTCGGCGGCATTCCGGCACTGGCCGCCACCGCAGGTGCGCATTACGACGCCTGGGAACGGGCCGTGAGCGCCTTCGCCGCACGCCGGCTCGAGGTACCGGAGGACAGCCTGCTCGCGCTCGCGGTCGGCCGAACGACTCTGGCCGCCGCGCGCGCCGCCTTCGATGCCTGGCTCAACCGCGCCGACGCCGACCTGACGGTCTACCTCGACGAAGCGCTCGCGGCCCTGGCACGTGGATTCGCGCCGCCCGGCGAGGATCCGGATCTACCATCGAGCTAACCGCAGGTTTCATCGGCGAGCGGGATGGGGTATGACTAGGCTCGGTATCGGTGCGCAGCCGAACGTATGACATTCCCGACAATCCCGTCGAAAGGGGCTGGAGTTTCCATGTCCGAGGTGTCCATGAGCCTTTCGGCGGATTCCCTGCCCGTAGGACCGGTCGACAACCTGCTTCCGCAGCTGGTCGAACACCTGCGGCAGAACCGAACCGGGCTGCGTGAAGAGTGGGCAAGGCGCATTACCGAGGCCCAGCTGCTCACCGCGATGACGCCGGAGGAAATCTTCTCCGAGGCGACGTCGATGTACGACAACTACGTCGAGGTACTCGTCACCGGTAGCGTCGAGGCGCTGCAGGCCTACGCACGGGATCTGTCCGAGCGCATCATTCCGAGAGGAGTCGATACCGACGAGGTGCTCGGTATCGTCCTGTTGCTCCGTGATGTGCTGGCCCGCTCGCTATTCGAAAAGTACCAGGCCGATTTCGAACTGCTGAATGCCGTTCTCGACGCCTACGAACCGGCCGCCAACCGCATCGCGAGCACCGTGGCCATCTCATTCGTGCAGGAGCGCGAGCGCGTCATCCGCCAGCAGCAGGAAGCCATCCGCGAGCTGTCCACGCCGGTACTGCAGGTACGCGAGCAGCTTCTGATCCTGCCGATCATCGGCGTACTCGACAGCCAGCGCGCTCGCCAGCTCACCGAGCAGCTGCTGCGCGCCATCCGGGCCAACCGTGCGAAGGTGGTCGTCATCGACATCACCGGTGTGCCCGCGATCGACTCCACAGTGGCCAACCACCTGGTGCAAACCGTCGACGCATCCGGTCTGATGGGTGCCAATGTGATCATCACCGGCCTATCCTCCGAGATCGCCCTCACCTTGGTGACCATCGGCCTGGACCTGTCCAAGATGAACGCGGTCGGCGACCTTCAGGGTGGTATCGAAGAGGCCGAACGCTTACTGGGCTATGAGGTCACCCGAATGACGGACCGGCAACTCACCGAACGCGATGGGCGCTGATCGGGCCCACCTATGCCGGTTCCAATCCTCAAGCAGGGCACGTACCTCATCGCGTCGGTCCAGTCAGCCTTGACCGACGCGGATACCGAACGTCTCCAGGACGACCTGATGAAGCAGGTCAGCAAGTACCGGGCGCACGGGATCATTGTGGACGTCACCGCTATCGATGTGATGGATTCGTTCGCGGCCAGATCGCTGCGCACGATCGCGCACATGACCCAACTCCGCGGTGCCGAAACGGTCATCGTCGGATTACAGCCGGAAGTCGCGTTCGCCATGGTGCAACTAGGCCTCACCTTCGAGGACATGCACACCGCCCTCGACCTGGAAGAGGGCTTGGCGTGGTTGAACCGCAAGACTCCGGCCCGCCGCCAGCGAGATGGTCGTGACAGTGGCCGCTGAGAACTTGGTGATCGCGGTCAGGGTGTCGGGTGACATCGTGACCGCACGTCAAGCCGGACGGGAGCTGGCAGCCAAGCTCGGTTTTTCTCTGACAGATATGACCATGATCTCGACGGCGATCTCCGAGATCGCCCGCAACATAACCAGTTATGCGGGCAGTGGGGAAATACGTCTACTGGTCGATGATCGGGAGGGGCGCCAAGCTCTGGTCGTCCAGGCCGAGGACCAGGGGCCCGGCATCCGCGATATCGCCCGCGCACTCGACGACGGGTACTCCACCGGCCGTGGTCTCGGACTCGGCCTGCCCGGCGCGCGCCGGCTGATGGACCGGCTGACCGTCGAATCCGGACCCGGTCGCGGCACGTTGGTGGAGATGTGGAAGTGGGTACCCAACGGTGCATGAGGACGGGATCATCGGCCGAATCGAATGGGCGGTGGCCGGCCGTGCACTACCCGGTCAGCGGGTCTCCGGTGATCGCGGCGTGGTCCTCGACGCGGGCGGCGGCGCGGTGCTCTTCGCCGTCCTCGACGGACTCGGCCACGGTGCGGCGGCCGCCGACGCCGCCGATCGCGCAGCGCAGGTGCTCTCGGAGAACCGCGCCGAACCACTGGACGTCCTGATGGTGCTGTGTCATCGGGCCATGGCCGATACCCGCGGTGCGGCAGTGTCTTTGGCGCTGTTCGAGGCATCCGATACGGTGCATTGGCTCGGCGTCGGCAATGTCGATTCCCGGATTCTGGCCGCAGGTCCGGTCGGGCTCGTCATGCGCGCGACGGTCCTGATGACCGGTGGCATCGTCGGCTATCGGCTACCCCAGAACCTACAGGTGCAGACCGTTCCGGTGCGGCCGGGTGATCTGCTGCTGATGTCGACCGACGGCATCGTCACCGAAGCCGCCGACAGCGGCATAGATCCGTCCAAATCCACCGCCGAGATCACCGCCCAAATCCTTGCCACACATGCCAAGGCCACCGACGACGCATTGGTGCTCGCGGCCCGGCATCGGGGCGGCGTATTGGAGGCATCAGCGTGAGCGGCGGACTGCAATGAGCGAGCGGAGCGAGCGAACCATCGGCGCAGCCGCCACCGCGGTCGTAGCGGAGCCGAGCGCCGGCGAGGCCGAGACATGAGCGCGGCGCTGGCCGCATTTCTCGACGCCTACGCGGATGCGCTACGGCGGCACCTGAACTCACCGTCGCAGGCTGGTCTCGGGGAGGGTTACGAACTCGGCCGCCGCGCCCTCGTCGAGGGCATCAGCCTGCTCGATCTCACCGAACACCATTATCGGGTAGTCCAGGCCACGAATTCGGACGTCGCGAACGCGGACGAATCCGCCGAACACGCCGAGACCGCACTGGAATTCCTGCTGCAGACGCTCGCCGCCCTGGACATCGCCACCCGCGGCTATATCGACGGCACCCGCCGCGCCGAACAACAGCGTTCGCGCATCGACGATCTCGCCGGGCGCGACGCCTTCCGCGCCGCCCTGGTGGAATCGCTGCAGGACGGCTTCTTCGTAGCCGACGCGCACGGCGCGATCATCGAGGTCAACTCCGCTTTCGGCGCGCTGACCGGTTACGGCGCATCCGAACTTCCGTTCCCGCTGCCGCATCCGTGGTCGACACCGGACGGTCCGGGCTATCCCGATGTCGGTAGCGAGGCACGGCGTTTCGTGCTTCCGGTCAGACATCGCGACGGCCGCACCGTCTGGCTCGCGGTGAGTACCAGCGCGATGGTCGAACCGGAGAAGTACGAGCAGATCTTCGTCGGCACCATCCGCGATGTCACCGCCGAACACGATGCGCAGGCCCGCGATCAGGCCGCGTCGCGGCTGGCCACCGCGGTCGGCGCGGCGACCAGTGTCGTCGAGGTGCTCGCCGTCGGGCTGGACGAACTGCGCCGCACCGTCGGCGCGGAATCCGCGGTGGTGATGGTGTGGCCCAACCGCAATACCGGTCCGGAGACGTATGTCTCGGGCGCCGAGGGTGTTCCGGAGGGCTCGGCGGTCGACGCCCGTGCGCGGGCGCTACTGGATCGGGCCCGGCGCCGGCCGGCACGCAGCTTGTTCGCGATTCCGGAGGGCGCTGAAAGCTCCGAGGGCATCGTCGCCCCGCTCGGTGAGACGGGGGATGCGTCATTGTGGCTGCGCTTCGCCGCACCACGCGCCGTCAGCGCCGCCGACTGGACATTGTTCTCGCTGCTGATCGGACATCTGAGTTTGGCGGTGCAGCGGGCGCGCAACTTCGACCAAGCGCGCTCGACCTCGCTGACACTGCAGCGCGCCATGTTGGGTCCGATCGAACTGCCGCCGCGGTTCTCGGTGCACTACGAGCCCGCGCTGCCACCGCTGGAGATCGGCGGCGACTGGTATGACGTGGTGCCACTGCGCGACGGCACCATCGGCGTCGTGGTCGGCGACTGTGTCGGACGTGGTCTGTCCGCAGCCGTCGTGATGGGCCAATTGCGTACGGCCGCACGGGCTCTGCTGCTGCGCGGCGCGGGCCCGGCCCAGTTGCTCGCCGAACTCGACACCGTCGCGGGCCGGATTCCCGGCGCGATGTGCACGACGGTCTGCGCCGCCGTCCTCGATCCGGTACACGGGCTGGTCCGTTACAGCAGCGCCGGACATATGCCGCCGATTCTGGCCGACGTCGGTCAGCCGGGCCGACTGCTCGAGGGTGGGCGCGCGGTACCGCTGGCCACCTTCGATACGCCACGGCGTCCTGAAGCAACCACAGCGCTCACACCCGGTTCGACGCTGGTGCTGTTCACCGACGGACTGGTCGAACAGCGTGGTGTCGATATCGATGACAGTTTCGCCAAGATCTCGGCGGTGCTGGCGGATACGGCGGGCAAGCTGCCTCGCGAGGTCGCCGATGCCGTCCTGTCCCGACTCCGTCCGGCCGCCGGCTACGACGATGACGTCGCCATGGTCGTGTACCGGCAACCCCCGGCACCGCTGCGGCTCGAGATTCCGGCCAATCCGGATCAGCTCTCGGCTATGCGCAAGCGGCTCAAGGCCTGGTTCGCCGCCGCAGCGGTACCGCACGATCTCGCCTCCGACCTCATCGCCGCGGCGAACGAGGCCTGTAGCAACAGCATCGAACACGCCTACCGCAACGGCAGCGGGCCGGTCGCCCCCGCGATCAGCGCCACGGCCGAACCGCTCGGCCGGGCCACCAGCGCCGCAGCGGCCACCACCGATCCTGGACTCGTCGAACTGACCGCCGAATGTGACACCCAAAAGGTCGTCATATCGGTCGCCGACACCGGAACGTGGAAACCACGCTCCGCCGATCCGGGGCCGCGTGGACGCGGCATCGACATGATGCGGGCATTGACGGAAGAATTGGAGATAGACCACACCGGGCTGGGCACCCGCGTCCGCATGTCGGTAACCTTGCCCGCGATCAAATCCCCAGTAGCGAACCCACTTCGTGGCACGAACCGCCAGATTTCTGGATGAGGAATGCAGCGCGAAGGGCGGGTTCATGGCAGATTGTGATGATGTGACGAACAACTCCGGAGACGCGTATCCCCTGGCGGACACGATGACCACCACAGTCGAGGCACACGATGGCGCGACCGTGCTCACGGTTTCCGGCGAGGTCGATCTGGCGACCGCGCCAGCACTCGAGAACACCATCGAGGCTATCCTCACCGGTAAACCAGCGGCCCTGATCATCGACCTGACCGGTGTCAGCTTCCTCGCCTCGGCCGGAATGGCAACCCTGGTCGCGGCGCATCAGCGGGCGGGTGCCACGACGACCATCGTGGTTGTCGCGGACGGTCCGGCCACCAGTCGGCAGCTCAAGATGACGAGTCTGGATCAGGTGTTCGCACTGCGCACCACCCTGGCCGAGGCATTGGACGGGCTCCGGTAGGGGTCGGCCGCGCTTCGACCACAGCCCTACCTGACTGACTGCCCGACCACAATGGAGCGGGTCTTACCAGCCACGTGCGCGGCCCGTCTCGCGGCCGAGTGGTCGAAGCGCATGCGCCGCAGGCGCGGCAAATCAGGCACAGAGTTCGCGCAGTTGCTCGATCAACTTCACCCGCTCGGCCGGAGTCGCCGCCATCGGCACCACATTGAGCACCGTGACACCCGCCGCGCGGAATGCGGCGACCCGCTCCTTCACGAATCCGGCCGGTCCGACCAGCGAGATATCGCGTACCAGAGCGTCCGGGACCACCTTGGCGGCCTCTTCCTTCTTGCCGGCCAGGTACAGCTCCTGAATACGGTCCGCTTGCGCGCCGTACCCATACTTGGTGGCCAGCGTGTGGTAGAAGTTCTTACCCTTGGCGCCCATACCGCCGATGTAGAGCGCGAGATGGGGTTTCACGAATTCCAGTAGTGGCGTGACATTTTCGCCGATGGCCAGGGCGGGGCCGGCGTAGACGTCCAGCTCACCGAGGATCGGATCGCGCTTGGCCAGGCCGGCATCCAGTGATTCACCCCAGACCTGCTTGGCCTTCTCCGGTGCGAAGAAGATCGGCTGCCAGCCCTCGGCGACCTCCGCGGCCAGCTCCACATTCTTCGGGCCGAGCGCGGCCAGCAGTACCGGAATACGTTCGCGCACTGGGTGATTGATCAACTTCAGCGGTTTACCGAGGCCGGTGCCCCGATCGGCGGGCAGCGGAATCTGGTAGTACTTGCCCTGGTACTCCAGCCGCTCACGACGCCAGACCTTGCGGCAGATTTCCACCAGTTCCCGGGTGCGTCCAATGGGTGCGTCATAGGGGACGCCGTGGAAGCCTTCGATCACCTGCGGGCCCGAGGCGCCGAGGCCGAGTACGAATCGGCCGTCGGAGACGAAGTCCAGGCCGGCGGCGGTCATCGCGGTCAGGCTCGGCGTGCGGGTGTAGATCTGCAGGATGCCCGAGGCCAGCTGGAGCCGGGTGGTCTTGGCCGCCAAATACCCGAGCGCGCTCACCGCGTCGAACGAGTAGGCCTCCGGCACGAACACGATGTCGAGTCCGGCCCTTTCGAGGTCGGTCACCTCGGCGGCCGCCTCTTTGAAGCCGCCCGAGTAGTTGATACTCAATCCGATCCGCATAGCACTCAACATAACCGCAGTGCGCACCGGCCGCGCGCCGGCTACCCGGGCGCGGGCGGTAGCGTATGCGCCGTAGTTCATCACTGTCTTCGCAGGAAACGAAAGGCTATCCGCCGTGTCGCAGCCCGCCTTCGCTGAGGCCACCCTCGCGCAGTATTTGTCCGACCTGGCCGCGAAGGTACCCGCACCAGGTGGCGGCGCCGTCGCCGCGCTGCACGCCGCACAGGGCGCCGCGCTGGTCGCGATGGTCGCGCGCTACACGACCCGGGCCAAGGATGCCGAGCACCGGCCGGTCATCGACCGGATCATCGAGGCGGCCGATGCGGCACGCGAGCGTGCGCTGGCCCTCGCCGATGCCGACGCCGCGGCATTCACCGCCGTCGGCGCGGCCTATAAGTTGCCGAAGGATTCCCCGGAGCAGGCCGCCGCGCGCAACGATGCCGTTACCGCCGCGCTGCTCGAGGCGGCCCGGGTGCCCGCCGCGGTCGTCGACGAGGCCGATGAAGTGCTCTCACTCGCCGGCGAACTGCTGCCGATCGGCAATCCCAATGTGATCACCGATATCGGCGCCGCCGCCGATGCGGCACGGGCCGCAGCCACCAGTTCGCAGCTCAATATCGAGATCAATGCCGGCTCGCTCAGCGCCGAATACGGCGCCAAGTTCGCGAGTGTGCTGATCCGTATCGACGAGATCACCGCCCGTGCGGACGCACTGCACGCCGATGTTTTGCACGCCGTGCGCGGCTGAGTTCAACCGAACGGTCGGATCGTTTGTTCGGTTATCTGCCGGGTATGTCGCCCCTATACGGCAATGTGGACTTGGACGGCCGTTACAGAACCGGTACGTCGAGTTGATCATGAAGTCCTAGAATGGATTTCTGCGTCCCACACCAGCGTGAAGGGGTGGACAATGCGGAGCGCACTCACATACCTGTTCCTCGCGACCACTGTCGTCGCCTTGGCGGCGTTCGGATCCGGACCGGCGATCGCCACCACGATTATCGAACCCAGCGCCGACGCGGTGGCGACGATCTCCCCGTCGGCAGGCCGGGAGGTCGGCATCGCGGCACCTGTGACGATTCGATTCGCCAACCCGGTCGCCAACCGCGACCGCGCCGAACGACTGGTCGATATCCGCGCCACCGATCAACTGCCGGGCCACTTCTCCTGGGTGAGCGATCGCGAATTGACTTGGACACCAACGAGTTTCCTGCCCGCTCGGGCGCCGATCTCGGTGCAGGTCGGAAGTGCCCGCACGGAGTTCCGCACCAATGCGGGCGTGGTGGGCGACGCCGATATGTCGGCGCACACCTTCACCGTAAGTGTCGGCGGCGCGGTCGCGCGATCGATGCCGGCATCCATGGGCAAGCCGGGCTGGGAGACACCGACCGGCACCTTCCCGGTGCTGGAAAAGTTCCGTTCGGTCGTATTCGATTCGCGCACCATCGGAATCCCGCTGAGTTCGCCCGAGGGCTACCTCATCAATGGCGAGTACGCCGAACGCCTCACGTGGGGTGGCGTTTTCGTGCACTCCGCACCATGGTCGGTGGATTCGCAGGGCTATGCCAATGTCAGCCATGGCTGCATCAACCTGGCCCCCGATGACGCCGCCTGGTACTACGAAACCGTCGGCGTCGGCGATCCCGTCACCGTGCACTGGTGAGCCGTAAACAATCTGTTTTCCTGCACGACACCGCCCCCCAATTTCATCACGCGCAGCAAACCTGGCAGTATCCTGCCGAGGTTGTTACAACTGCGGGACACGTGATCGTATGACCTGATGAAGGTGGGGCGATGGATCGACCGGATATGACCTCGCGGGCGAATTCCAGCCCGCGGCCGGACGCTGCGCCACAACAACCGCTCGGTGCGCCGAAGGCATACCCGGATCGGACACCGCCGAATCCGTTCCATCGGATCGGCTTCACGAACGACACCGACGCGACCGGGCCGATTCCGCGGATCCCGATCGATGGCGCACCCATCGACACGGGGCCATTGCGGCGGGTTCCGGTCAACCATGCCGCAACGCGATCCGGCCCGCTGCCCCGAGTTCCGGTCGACCGGGCGCCGACGGATACGGACCCGTTCCGGCGCATTCGCGGCCAACATGTTCCGGGTGGTCAGGCTCGGACTCCCCAGACGCCGAATCCCCAAGGCCCAAATCCCCAGGGACCGAGGCAAACCGGACCGATACCGCGGATTCCGATCCAGGAAGTTCCCCCACGTCCAGCCCCGGTTCCGCACATACCTGCGCATCGAGCTGTGCAGGCCAGCGAACAACAGTCGCTGACGTTGCCGGAACCGATCGGTCCGGAACCCGTTTCCTGGAACCCGATCCCGGCTGCGCCTGCCGCACCGCGTCCGCTCCGGCAGGCCCCCGTCCCGCAAGATCAGAACTGGCATGCGCAGGCCGCCCAGGACCCGTACCCGGGGGCTCTGGTCCAGCCGGATCCGATGCGCCAGAACCCGATTCACACAGCGGCTTTCGACGCAGCGGCCGTCCGGCACGATCCGAACAACGACGCACCGCGCTCACACCATCAGAATCCGTTGCAGCAGAACCTGATTAACGCAGCACATGGCGAATACGCACAGTCGGAGCCGGACCATGACGACGAGTGGGTCGAGGAAGTTCCCGACGAGCCGAAACCGCTTGCGCCGGACTACTTCCGGCATGAGGCGGCTTTGGCGGCCATGATCGATCGGTCCGGGCGCAATCGGTCGAGGCGCCGGTGGATGCCCGTGCTGGTCGGGTCGGTCGCCGCAGCCGGACTACTCATGGTGGCGTTCGTGCAACTTCGGCCGAATCCGCAACCGGTGACGGTGGCCTCGTCCACGCCCAACCAGGTCACGGTCGCCGGACCTACCTCCGCGACGCAGTGCCCGGCCGAGCGGATCGGGGACATCCTCACCGGCAACGGTGCGGGCGGGACGGACTCCGGACCGGGCGTCATCTTCGCGTTCCAGTACGCGTATTACGTCACTCGGTCCGGTGTGGCGACCCGACAGTTCGTGACACCCAATGCCTCCGTCTCCCCCGCCGGGACGATTCAACAGGGCATCGACGGCATTCCGGTCGGCACTACCCACTGCGTCGGCATTACGCCGGGAGCGTCCGTCGGCCAGTATCTGGTGCAGGTGAGCGAGTACCGGCCCGATTCGACCTCGATCACCTACAAGCCGCAGGTTGTGTCGACGGCGCGCGTGGGCGGCCAGACACTCATCACCGGAATCGGCGCGGCCTGACCGTCACACCGGCGAATTCCACGGCACCAGTACGATTTTCCCGCGAACGCGCCCGAATTCGCTCAGGCGGTGCGCCTTGACCACGTCGGCCATCGGCAGCACCTGATGCGATCTCGACGCGCAACCGACCCGGAAACCCGTCTGAATGCCCCTCTGTCGCGGTGCGACTGGCGGGGCTCAGGCGGCTCGGAGGAGGTCCCCGCCGGAGGCCAAGGCGGCATAGCGGCCATCGGCGTCCATGAGCTCGCGGTGGGTGCCGCATTCGGCGATGCGGCCGCGGTCTAGTACGACGATCTGGTCGGCGTCGCGAATGGTGGAGAGCCGGTGCGCGATGGTGATGGTGGTGCGCCCCGCCGACAGCGCGTCGATGGCGGCCTGCACCTGCTGCTCGGTCCGGTTGTCCAGTGCGCTGGTGGCCTCGTCGAGTACCAGGATCGGCGGATTGCGCAGAATCACCCGGGCCACCGCCAGACGCTGTTTCTCGCCGCCGGAGAACCGGTAGCCGCGCTCGCCGACCAGCGTGTCGTAGCCGTCCGGGAGACTCGCGATATGGTCGTGGATCTGCGCGGTCCGTGCGGCCGCGTACAACTCCTCGTCGGTCGCATCCGGTTTGGCGAAACGCAGATTATCCGCGACCGAGGCATGGAACAGATAGGTCTCCTGCGAGACCACGCCGACGGCGGCGGCGAGATCGGCAAAGGACAAGTCCCGCACATCTATTCCGTCGATCTCGACCCGTCCGGATGTCACATCGTAGAGTCGCGCCACCAGGTAGCCGAGTGTGGTCTTGCCCGAACCGGTTTCGCCGACAATGGCCAGACCGGATCCGGCAGGGACGGTGATGTCGATGTCCTGCAACACATCCCGCGTCCCGGAGCCATAGGTGAAGACGACGCCCTCGAAACGAACCGAACCCCGCACGCCCGAATCGGGCACCCGTACCGGATTCGACGGTTCTTCGATATCCGGCTTCAGGTCCAGGTATTCGAAGATCCGGCCGAACAGCGACATGGAGCTCTGCACCTCCACACCGGTGTAGAGCAACTGCACCATCGGCCGCAGCAGACTCGTCTGCAAGGTCGTGAAGGCGACCAGGGTGCCGATCGACACCAGCGGATGTCCCGCCGCCACGGTCGATCCCGCCGCCCAGTAGATGATCGCGGGCATAGCCGCCATGACGATCTGGATCGTCGACTGCCGCCACCGTCCGGCCATACCGGACCGGATCTCCAGGTCCACCAGCCCACGCGATTCCTTCGCGAAATCGTCGACCAGCGCGGGTGCGCGGCCCATCGTGCGCCCGAGCAGAATGCCGCTCACCGAGAGCGACTCCTCCACGATCGCCGACATGCCCGCCAATTTCTGCTGCCGCTGCGCGGTGATCTTCCTGCGCTCGTCGCCGACACGCCGGCTGATCCAGACGAAGAACGGCAGCATGATCAGTGAGACCACGGTGAGCCGCCAGTCCAGGGCGATCATGGCGATCACCGAGGCGATTACGGTGGTGAAATTCGAGACCAGTGAGGTCGCGGTCGAGGTGACCGTCGATTGCATGCCGCCGATATCGTTGGCGATCCGCGACTGTACCTCACCGGTTCGGGTAGCTGTGAAGAACGATAATGGCATTCGCTGCAACTGCGCGTACACCGCGGAGCGCAGATCGTGCATGACCTCTTGACCGACCGCGGTGGAAATGTAGGTCTGGAGCACACCGAAGATGCTCGTGAGTGCGGCGACGGCGACCATGCCCGCCGCGAGCACGGTCAGCAGGCCGGTGCGGCCGTGCGGGAGCGCGTCGTCGAGGATGCCGCGCAACATGAACGGCGATGCCAGCGCGACCAGTGACGACAGACCGACGAGCGCGGCGACCAAGGCCAGGCGCGCGCGATACGGACGAAACAGCCGGATGATCCGGCGAAGTTGATGTGGGGGCTGCATAGGCGCCTCCTTCCGAGGACTACGTCATGAAACTGAGCATGACTCATAATTGTTCCCGAAACAATGAGTTATGCTCAACAAATGGACGTCGCGCTCGATCCCGATCTACCCGAGCTGTTCCTGCGCACCGCGAAACGCATCCGCCACAACCAGGCGGCCCGACTCGCGCCGATGGGCATTACCCCAGGTCAGGCCCGCGCTCTCCGCATCATCGGCCACCACGACCAGCCCCTGCGGATGGCAGCACTCGCCGATCACCTGGGCGTCGTTCCCCGATCCGCCACCACCGTCGTCGATGCGCTCGCAGCAGCGAATCTGGTGTCACGCGCCGCCGACCCGACCAACCGCCGCTCGACCCTCGTGACACTGACCGACCCCGGCCGAGCCGCCCTCTCCCAGATGGCCGCCGCCCGCCGCGCCGCCGCCGAAGAGGTCTTCGCCGGCCTGACCACCGAACAGCGCACAACACTTCGCGAACTACTCGCGACACTCGATTCGCAGGCATCGATGCGCACGTCCGCCGGGACGAACATCGCGTGAATTCGCCGCCGCCCAGCAGCTGAATCGGATCATAGTGGACGTGCCACCAGTCCGATTGCGAAGGCGGAAACCGCTACCACTGCCGGAGCCCGCCCACATCCTGTTGTATGAGGCGCTCGGCGCCACCGAATGCACCGAAATCCTTGGAACTGTGGTCGATTAGGCGGGGTGGGCCTTTTCGGCGGCGGCGACAACGTGGCGCATGAGCAGGGCGGTGGTTACCGGGCCTATGCCGCCGGGGACGGGGCTGAGGGCGGCGGCCTTGCCACGGACGGTTTCGGCTTCTACGTCGCCGACGATTTCGCCGTCGGGGGATTCGTTGGTGCCTACATCGATGACGGTGGCACCCTCACGGATGTGTTTGCCGGTGACCAAGCCGATGCGGCCGGCCGCGGCCACGACGATATCGGCGGCAGAGGTGACCGCGGCCAGGTCGGTGGTGCGGGAATGGCAGATGGTGACGGTGGCGTTTTCGGCGAGCAGGAGTTGGGCCAGGGGCTTGCCGACGATGTTGGAGCGGCCGACGACAGCGACATGCCTACCGGCGAGCGAGATTTCGTGATGCTTCAGTAGTTCGACGACGGCCTCGGAGGTGGCGGGAACGAAGCCGTCGAGGTTGGAGGCCAGCAGACCCAGCGAGAGCGGGCTGACCCCGTCGACATCCTTGGTGGCGGCGATGGCGGAGCTGACATCGTCGAGGGTGACACCGGCGGGCAGCGGAGTCTGCAGCATGATCGCGTCGATGACGGTGTCCGCGCTGCGTGCGGAGAGTTCGTCGCGGATCCGCTCGATGCTCGCGTCGGCGCCGAGTTCGATGATGTCGCAGCCGATTCCGAGACGTTCGGCGGCCTTGCGCAGCGAGTTCACATACCACGCACTGGCCGGATCGTCATTGGCCACGATCAGGGCCAGGCGCGGCGCGGTTCGGCTCGCGGTGAGCGCGGCGGCACGCTGCTTGGTGTCGGCGTTGATGGCGGCGGCGAGTTCCTTGCCGGACAGCGAAACGGTATCCACGTTGTCACACTTTATCGGCTACCCGCAGCCGCCGGTTCCGGTGGCCCTGTGTCGATGGTGTTCGCTGTCCGCTCGGTCCGCTCGGTCACGGTGCGCGCCATTCGGTTTGCGGGAATACCCGAAACAACGGCCGGCAATTACCCGAAGATGACCGTTACCAGTCGTATCGTGATTGTGCTTGCCCGCAGCTAGCTGTCAGCTGACCTACCGGAACCCTCGTTTCACACGTGGAAAGGTGTCGACTGTAGTGAAGATCTCGAGGCATTGGAAACTAGGGGTGGCGACCGCGTTCGCGGCCGTCACCATCACCGGATTATCCGGCGCACCCGCCGTCGCGGCGCCGGAGACCAATACCCTCTACAACTCCGCCCAGCGCGCCTTCACCGACGGTGATGATGCCACCGGACGCGCCGAACTCCGACAGCTGATCGCCGCCGACCCGGCCGACGCCGAGGCCCTGTCGTTGCAGGCGATCTGGTCGCAGTACGCCGATGATCTGCCCGCCATGGCCGAGGCACTGGCCCGCCTCACCGCCGTCGACCCGGCACTGGCCCAGGACACCAACAATGTGCTCGGCGCGATCGCCGCCGCGGTCGGCACCCTGCCGAATCCGCTGCCCGCGATCGTCGGACCACAGACCGGAATCGTGGTGCTGGGCTACGGCCTGCTCCCGGACGGTTCGCTGCGCCCCGAGCTGGTGAACCGGCTGACCGCCGCGTGGCTGCAGGCGGTCGCCTCACCACTTTCACCGATCATCGTCACCGGCGGTAATCCACAGAACGGCATCAGCGAGGCCGAGGCCATGCGGGCCTGGCTGTTCAGCAAAGGACTGCCCGCATCCCGGATCAATGTCGAGAGCCGGGCCGGATCGACGGTGCAGAACGCGCTGTTCAGCACCAAGATGCTACGTGATGTCGGCGCGGACAGCGCGGTCGTGGTCACCTCGCCGAACCACATCCGGCGCGCGGTCGCCGATTTCATTGTCGCGGGCACTCGGGTGGTCGGGGCGACCACCTCACTCGATCAGCTGGTATCGCAGTTGCCGCCACCTGCCAAGCAGGCGCAGCGCGGCATCTACCTGGACGCGACGCGGACGTTCCAGCTCGCCACCTCGCGCTGAGCGAAATCGGTCCGAGCGTGCACTTTCGGCCCGAAGTGTCATAACTCCGGCGCAAAAGTGCACGCTCGGACCCACCAGTCCCGTCCTACACGGCACGATATCCCGATGACATCAACTGGAGACGTGGTCGCGCAACTGCGCGCGGCGGGCTGTGTATTCGCCGAGGACGAGGCGCGGTTGCTCACCGATGCCGCAGTGGAGACGGGCGCCGATCTCACGGAGTTGGTCGCACGGCGCGTTTGCGGAACACCGCTGGAATATCTGCTCGGCTGGACCGAATTCCACGGTATCCGCGTCGCGGTCACCTCGGGCGTCTTCGTACCGCGCCAGCGCACTGCCTTCCTCGTCGACGAGGCCGCCGCACTCGCCCGAACCATGCCCACGCATCCGGTCGTCCTCGATATGTGCTGCGGCTCAGGTGCATTGGGGCTCGCACTTGCGACAACCCTGGCCGCCGAAGGCCGTCCGATAACACTCGCCGCCGCCGATATCGAGCCCGCCGCTGTCGAATGCGCCCGCCGCAACCTCACACCGATCGGTGCGCACGTCTACGAGGGCGACCTGTTCGAACCGCTCCCCTGTGAATTGTGCGGCCACATCGATATCCTGCTGGCCAATACCCCCTACGTGCCATCGGACATGATCTCCCGAATGCCGCCCGAGGCGCGCGATTATGAACCACGCACTGCCCTCGACGGTGGACCCGACGGCCTGGATATCTTCCGTCGCGTCGTTGCCGCCGCCGGCACCTGGCTCGCACCGGGCGGCCACCTGCTGGTCGAATCCAGCCAAGCCCAGGCCCAGCCCGCGATCACCGTCCTGAGCGCACACGGTTTCACCGGCCGCATCGCCGAATCCGACGAGCTCTACGCCACGGTCGTCATCGGCACCAAGGCGAATAGGTGACGGGGCCAACCCCAACGTGCCCAGACCACTTCTTCTCGTGACCGGCGAACTCGTCCATCGAGTGGCGCACGTCAAGGTGTCGACGACATCATCCTGTTCCAGAATCGGGCGTGAACCTCGATCGACATCCTTGGTCCAGACACTCCCGGCCGCGGAGTGAACCGTCTACAGATCCAGTTCGAGTTCGCCACCGCTGGCACGCGATACGCAGGTGAGCATCGCATTGCTCCGTTCGCCGGGCATCAGCGTCCGGTCCCGGTGCTCCACCTCACCGGCGAGCACACTCGCCCGGCACGTCCCGCAAAAACCCTGCTGGCATGAGTAGGCGACGCCGGGTACGGCCCGCCGGATCGCGCTCAGCGCGGTCTCATCGGCCGCCACATCGACCTCGGTGCCACTGCGGCGCAATCGAATACGGAACTGCGAACCGTCGCTGACCGGCAGCGCCGAGAAACGCTCGGTGTGCAGCGAGGCCGTCGGATCGTGTAGCAGTAGTACTTTGCGCGCGGCTTCGGCCAATGCCGGTGGTCCGCAGACATATACCGCGGCACCGGTCGGCGCCTGTTCGAAGATCATCCGCGGATCCGGCATCCCGAACTCGTCGTCGGGTCGCACCACCACATCACCACCGGTGAGGTGGGCCAACTCGTACAGAAACGGCATCCGTGCCCGCGAACGCCCGAAATACATGAGCCGCCATGGTATTCCGGCGCGTTCGGCGGAGGTGATCATCGGCAGAATCGGCGTGATCCCGATACCCCCCGCGACGAAGAAATACTCTGGTGCGTTGATGAGGGGGAACGCATTGCGCGGTCCACGTACCCGCAGCCGGTCGCCGACGGACAGCTGCTCGTGGATCTCGCGCGAACCACCGCCGCCGCCGGAGAGGTACCGCACCGCGATTCGGTAGCAGCTGCGATCATCCGGATCGCTGTTCAGCGAATACTGCCGCTGCCGACCCGAGGGCAGGAATATATCGATATGGGCGCCCGGCGTCCAGGCCGGCAGCTCCGCACCGCCCGGATCGCACAGGGTCAGGCTGACCACCTCGTCGGCCTCGGCCTCGATTCCCATGATCGCCAGGTCGAAATCGTAGCCGGTGTGGCGCACCGGCTGTGGCTGCGAAAGTAGCTGCGCCGCTTTCCCTTCGGTGAATACCCGCTTGTAGGTGTCGACCGCCGACGCGATCATCCGCAGTCCGGTCCCCGGCTGGAACTGCTCCGCCACGGCGGTCATGACTGCGCCTCGCCGGCGCTCGGCTGCGTCACGCCCGGCCAGGCGACTGTGTCTATGGCCTCCTCGCCGCGCTCGGTCACTGCGTTTGCCCGTACCGCCGGCGACTGCGCGAGGTAGCGCAGTGCGCTATCCATCGGGCCGAGTTGGGAGGGATGGAATCCCGGCCGCAGGTACCGCGGAATCTCGGTGAAGAAGGTGGTGATATTCGGTATCACACCGCGCACCGAGGCACTGGCCAGCTGCAGCGGCCACCACCTGCCCTTATTCGGCGACGGGTCGCGATGGAACAGATAGGCACCCGAAACCACGAACAGCACAACCAATCCCGAGCTGGCGATCAGCGCCTGCCGCACCTTGCGGGCGTAGCCGCCGTCGAGATACATGTATGCGTCATAGACCACGCTGCGATGTTCGACCTCCTCGGCGCCGTGCCAGCGGACGAGATCCAGCATTGCCGGATGCATCCCCTTGGCCGCCAATGTGTCGTTGGTGAGTAGCCATTCGCCGACGACTGCGGTGTAGTGCTCCATCCCGGCGAACAGGGCCAGTCGCTCACACAGCCATTCGTGTTTGGCCCGGCCGGACAGTCCGTGGTCACCGAGCAGCCGATCGATCAGCCAGGCGACGCGATCCACCATCGGCCCGACCTCGAGTCCGAGGCGTTCCAACTGGTGGCGAGCCTTTTCGTGAGAACCGGCGTGCATCGTCTCCTGACCGATGAAGCCACGGACCTCTTCCCGCAATCGCTCGTCATCGATCAGCGGCAGCGCTTCGGCCAGTGCCTGCGCCATGGCCCGCTCGCCCTCGGGGAGCACCAGGTGCATCACATTGATGATGTGGGTGGCCATGACTTCGCCGGGGATGTAGTGCATCGGCACCGAATCGAAATCGAAGCTGACGTTCCGCGCGTTGATGGCATGAGCCTGATCGGCGTACGCAATGCCCATCTGCTGGTCCTCACGTCGGGTCCCTGGACGATCAATGTATTGCCGACATCAACTGCTGTCAACATCACATGATGTCAACTTTTCGGCTATGGGAGGATCGAGCCATGAACGACGCCGTTTCCGATGGATCGATACCGGGAATGCGCCGATGGCGCGGCACGCCTCCGGCCGACCGAATCGCCGCGCGCCGCGAACAGCTCGTACAGGCCGCCATCGAGTTGATGGCCACGATCGGCGCCTCCGATATCTCCATGCGCGGGGTCTGCAGACAAGCTGGACTCACCGAGCGCTACTTTTACGAAAGCTTCCCGAATCTGGACGAACTGCTCACCGCGGCATTGGAAACGGTCGTTCTCGGTGCGCAGGAACGCCTGCTCGCCGCACTGGCCACCGCACCACCCGAGCCGGAGAAACTATTCCGCCATGCCATTTCGGCGTTCACCGATTATCTGGTCGAGGATCGCCGCCGCGGCCAGATCATGTTCGTGGAATCGCAGGCCACGCGGGTACTCGGCGACCGAGGCAATGAGCTGATCGAACTGTTCACCGCCCCGATCGCCCTGACGATCGGAATGGGCGGCGACGGACCACCGACACCGCCGGACCAGTACGAGAACAGCCTCAACTCGAATGCCATCTTCGGCGCGATGGCGTATATGTACCGCCCGTGGCTGGATGGAACGATCGATATCCCGCGCGAACGGTTCGACGATCACGCGACCAGCGTGTTACGCAAGATCGCGACCGCGCGGTCGTCCGAGCCACAGAAAGCGCACTGACGCCGGCATTACCCCTGCGTGGACACCGGATCGCGATCCCTGACCCGTTCGAATACCATCGCGCGATCGGTGATCTTGCCGTGGCGCAGCGTAAGCACATCGCGTAGGTAATTCATGCGCAAGCGCCATGGCGCCTTGGTGCCTTGAATCGGGAATTGGGCGGCTGCGCGTTGGACATAGCCCGGATTGAAGTTCAGGAATAGCGAGGCCGCCTGGACGGATGGATCGCGCACCGGTGCACAGCGGGCGTATCCGTTGTCGTCCAGGTGGCGTAGCAGCCGAACGACATACTCGCACACCAGATCCGCCTTCAGCGTCCACGAGGCGTTGGTGTATCCGATGATGTACGCGAAATTCGGCACATCCGAGAGCATCATGGCCTTATAGGCCATATGTTCCGAGAGGTGCACCGGCTGTCCGTCGACGACGAGCTCCATGCCACCGAAGGCGAGCAGATTCAATCCCGTTGCGGTGATGATGACATCGGCATCGAGAGTCGCGCCGGAGGCAAGTGACAGACCCGTCTCGGTGAATGTCTCGACCTTATCGGTCACGATATCCAATCGACCCTTGCGAATCGCTCGGAAGAAATCACCATTGGGCGCCAGGCAAAGTCGCTGATCCCATGGGTTGTAGATCGGTGTGAAGTGTGTATCGATGTCGTAGCCCTCGGGCAACCAGCGCCGCTGCCAACCCTTGATCCGCTGGCGCATGGCTTGCGGATACCGCTGGCTCAGTTGATAAATCGCGGTGGCGAGCACCACATTCTTGGCCCTGGCCACCGTGTACGCGGCACGGGTGGGCAGGAATTTACGCGCCTTGACGGCGAGGTCGTCTCGGGCGGGTGCGGAGATGATGTAGCTCGGTGAACGTTGCAGCATCGTCACCTGCGCGCCCTGCTCGGTCAGCGCTGGCCCCAGTGTCACCGCGGTCGCGCCGCTGCCGATCAGCACCACGCGCTTGCCCGCGACATCGAGATCGCGCGGCCAGTGCTGCGGGTGGATGACCGGTCCGGCGAAGCGCTCGGTACCCGCGAAATCCGGGGTGTAGCCCTCGTCGTAACGGTAGTAACCGGAGCAGCAGAACAGGAATCCGGCTGTGAAAGTGACGGTTTCGCCGGTGTCGGTACGTTCGGCGCGCACCGTCCAACGGTTCTCCCGCGACGACCATTCGGCGCCGACGACCCGATGACGGAAGCGGATATGGCGGTCGATCCCACTCTCGGCGGCGGTGTCACGCACATAGTCGAGAATGTCTGCGCCATCGGCGATCGACTTGTCCCCGAGCCATGGACGGAAGCGATAGCCGAGGGTGTACATATCGGAATCGGAGCGAATTCCCGGATAGCGGAACAGGTCCCAGGTGCCGCCGATCGCGTCGCGGCTCTCCAGAATCGCATAGCTCTTCCCCGGGAATGCCCGCCGCAGGTGATACGCCGCGCCTATGCCGGACAGCCCGGCACCGACAATGAGCACATCGACATGCTCGCCAGCGGTCGTCATCGATCTCGTCCTCCGATATTCGGCGGCGCGATACGCACCGACTCCACCTCCAGCCTATCCGTGCGGTTCGTCTTCGGAGTCCTCGGTATCGGCATGATCATCGCCCTGGTCGTGGGCGCGACATGGTTCGGATGCTGTTGGTGCCCGTGCTGGTCGAGCCGACGAGGCGAATTGGTGGCTACCGGGCGGGTGGTCGGCCGCCGCGAGCGAGTGTCCGCGTGGTCGCGAGTGAGCGTACACCGACTTCCTGAGAACACCCGGATCCGAGCGTCGATGGAACCGTTTCGTGGGCGCGTACGTCTCTATACCAGACGGAATTAGTGGAAGGGCGACCGCTATGGCTGTTGACAGCGCGTTCGGCGGGTATATCGAGGATGCGAAGGCCGCAGCGCTGAAGGTGCGGATGGAACCGCAGGCGTTTCTGGATATTGACGCGGCCTGCCAGAACTTGATCATCGACCTGTCCTCGGTCCAGAACGAGGCGCGTGCCCTCGGCGAGCGGTCGGCCTGGGGACTCGGCGAAAACAACCCGCGCCTGACCTCAGCGATCGAGCTGGTGAAATTGTTCAAGGAGAAGGCCTTCGGCGGCCCGAACAACGCCTACGACACGATCGGCGGCTACATCGCGGCTGCGACGGAAATACAAACGCTGTTCAAGACCATCCGTGACGTCTATGAGCGCACCGATGAAGACTTCGCCCGACGCATGCGCGAGATCCGCGTATGAGGATCCACGCCGAGCGCTCTTCGGCAGCGGGCCTGCTGATCGTGGCTGCGGCCACCGTCCTCGCGGCCTGCGGTGGCGGCAGCGATTCCCCATCGACCTCGACGTCCACCACGTCCAGTACCTCGGCCACACCGTCCAGCACATCGAACTCCGCATTCGACCCCTGCACCGCACTGACACCCGAGTTCCTCTCCGAACACCGGTGGAATGCCCGCACGCCCACGCCCACGCAGGACTCGACGGGCAACTCCCACTGGAAGGGCTGCAGCTACGTCGCGCAGAGCACGTACACATTCCGCGTCCGAACAACCAACGAAACCCTCACCCAAGTCCGCGAAAAGTTCCCTAACGCAACCGAACTCACCATCAACGGCCGCCAGGCCCTACGCTACGAGGCCCGCCCCGACGTCCCCGGCGGCTGCACCATCAATATCGACATGAAATCCGGCTCCCTCTACATCCTCGTAGACGACCCACGCGGCCTCCACCCCCGCAAACTCTCCCCCTGCGATAACGTCACCGAAATCGCCGAAGCCGTTGTCCCGCTCCTCCCCCGAGGTAGCTGACAGGTCGATCCGAGCGAGCCTGGTTATCCGCTACCGGATCGCCGGGCTGCGGCTACCAGCCGCGCTCGATTCCGCGCATCCACGCCGGGTACACCGGCGGATAGCGCGACGCCAGGCTTTCGGCCCCCTGGAGAGCGTCCGCAACGCCGACCTGCCGATCGGTCCCGGGTCGAAGCACTGAACTACCTGCGACGCAGCAGGACTCCGCGAATGAAGGCGGCTTGGCCGGCGTGCTGGATATCGTCGTCTACGACGCTGATCAGGCGCACGCCGAGAGTAACCGGCGGATCCCAGCGAGTGTCGACGATACGGGGCAGATCGGCATCGGTGAGTCCGGAGACATAGTCGATCGTCTGCGCGTGTACCGCGTCGTAGTAGCCCAACAGCAGCTCGGCGGAAATACCGCCGAGTTCGACGACAGCCATGGCGCCGTGCCCGTAGCCGGTTTCCTCGTCGGCGAACGGCAGGTTGAACCGCTTGCGCCAGCCAGCCGCGGTCCACACCTGTTCCAGGTTTGCCACGTCCGCGATGTGATCGTCCTGCACCCGGGTCAGATGCCAGATCAGCCAGGCAATGGAATTCGCATCGGGATCGATCCGAGCCGCCAGCTCATCCTTCCCGAGCCCCGCGACCGCGCCATGCACATTCTCCCGCACCCGTCCGAAGGCATCGACCAATAACTCTGCGCTCGTCATGCCCCGGTGCAACGACACAGCGGCCCCGGTATTCCCGACTCCCGCGGCTATCCGCCCAACGGCAACAGCAGGTCGGCCGATTCGAGGTCGGGCACGGCTCGTTTGGCGGGCAGCCCGCCCGCGTAACCGGTCAGAGATCCGTCGGCCCCGAGCACTCGATAGCACCAGCAGACGGTTGCGAGCCAGCGCCACCGATTGCGCGAGCGTCGGGAGGGCGGTTTTCACTGCATCGGCATTCATACCGCTTCGAGCGTGAGCAGGGTGGTCTTCGCGGTGACGCCGCCGACGTACTGACCGATCGATCCGTCGCTGCGCACCACCCGGTGGCACGGGATGACCACCGGTAGTGGATTGTGCGCACAGGCCGAGCCGACCGCGCGAACCGCGCGCGGATTACCAACGGCCGCAGCGATATCGGCATAGCTCGCACGATGTCCATAGCCGATAGCGCTCAGCTGCTCGATCACCTGGCGCCGGAATCCGACGGCCAATCGCAGATCGAGTGGCAGATCGAATCGTGTTCGCACACCGGCGAAGTACTCCTCGATCTCGCGGGCCGCGGCGCCGAGGCGCCCCGGTGCGGCCAGGATGCGCGGGCTGATCCGCTCGGCGAGGGTGGTGAGCACGGTGTCGTGGTTCTCGTTCGGGTAAGCGACCCGCACCAGGCCCGCGGGGGTGGCCGCGAGCAGCAGTGTGCCGACGGGCGTGTCCAGCGTGCGGTAGGCGACGTCGAGCAGGCCCACGGCCTGGGCGTCGGCGGCCAGCCGTCGACGCAATCGGGACAGGATCTCGCCGGAGTTCGCGTTCAGGCCGTCGAAGAGGCCGTACGGATCCCGGTCGATAGTGGCCATCATATTCGATCCTTCGGGTAGAGCTTGCGCAATGTTTTGAGGCCGTCTGCGGCGGCGCGGCGGGCGGCGTCGGTCGAATTGCCCAGCAGCTGCGCAATTTCGGCGTGTGGTAGCCCCGCCAGGTAGTGGTAGGCCACCGCTTGGCGCTGTTTGGTCGGCAGCGACGCGAGCGCGTCCCACAGATCGGGGTCGTAGTCGGCCGGGTCGGCATCGGGTGCACGACGTTGGGGCAGGGTTTCGGCGGGGACGGGTGCGCGGGTCAGTGCGCGCCCCACATCTATCGCGCGCCGGTGCGCGATGGTGACCAGCCAGGCCTCGATATTCGTCGTCGGGTCGAGGTCGGGATAGGCGCGCAGCGCGGACAGAAAGGTCTCCGACCACGCATCGGCCGCATCCGTCGGACCGAGCACGGCCCGGCACACACGCAGCACCATCGGGCCGAATTCGGCCACCACGTCCTCGAACGGAGGCAATCTCACGCCGGGTAGACGTCCGGGGCGTGGAAAACGTGAGATTCCCGAGGCAGCCCGTCGCTGGAGGTCACTGTGACTCCGGGATACGCGACAGGCCGCTGGCGCGCAGGACGCGTCGATCGATGGCGGCACGGATCGAATCGTCAGTACCGATGATGCGGACGTGGCGGCGGGCCCGGGTGATGGCCGTGTACAGCAGTTCCCTGGTCAGCAGGGTGGATTCGGGTTCGGGCAGAACGACCGAGACGGTGTCGTACTGACTGCCCTGACTGCGGTGGATGGTCATGGCGAAGACGGTGACCACGGCCGGGAATTGGGTCGGGTGCACCAGATAGGGCTCACTGCCGCGCTGCAGGGCCGCGCGCAGCGAACCGTCGGGCATGCGCACGATGACACCGGTATCGCCGTTGTAGATGCGCGCTTCGTGATCGTTGGCGGTGACCAGCAGGGGCTGGCCCGGATACCAGGGTGCCTGGTGCGAATCCGGCCCCGCACCACCGGCCTCGGCCCATTCGCCGGCCATGCGGTCCCAGCGTTCGACGCCGAAGCGACCTTGGCGATGCGCGCACAGCAGGCGATGGGATTCGAGTGCGGTCAGTGCCGCCGCGGCATCGCCGTGGAGGGCGGCCGCGGTGACCTCGCGGGCGGCCCGCACCACATCGCCGCGAACGGGTGCGGTGTCCTCGGGGGTGCAGAGCGAGAGTTCCGCACCGCCCGCACGCAGCAATGCGAGTGCGGTGTCGGCCTCACCCGCACGGACTGCGACGGCGAGTTCGGCGATCTTGCCGCCGAAGCGCCGACCGCGGGTCAGCCGGATGATGCCGCCGCGCAGCCGCTTGCGCTCGAGATCGGTCAGCGCCTCCGGATTACTGTCGGCCGCAATGGATTCCGCACCGAGCACCTGTTCGAGAACCGGATTCGGTGCGCCGGCAACGGGTCCGGCGACGAGGTCGGCGAGGACCGCACCGGCGTCGACCGAGGCGAGCTGATCCGGATCGCCGACGAGTACCAGGCGGGTATCCGGGCGCAGCGCGGCAAGCAGACTGCTCATCATGGTCAGCGAGACCATAGAGGTTTCGTCGACCACGATCACGTCGTAGGGCAGTCGGTTGAACTCGTGGTACCGGAACCGGGTCGCCCGGCCGCGCTGCCAACCGAGTAGGCGATGCAGGGTGGCGGCGGTGAGTTCCGGCAGAGTCAGTGCTCGAGCCTGTTCGCGGACCGCTTCCTGCAGTCGCGCGGCCGCTTTACCGGTGGGCGCGGCCATGGCGATGCGCAGTGCGGGCAGCTTCGGATGTGCCTGCTGATGCGCATCGAGCAGGGCCAGGATGCGGGCGATGGTGTGGGTCTTGCCGGTACCCGGTCCGCCCGCCACCACCGTGGTCCAGTGTGTCGCGGCGAGTGCGGCCGCGATCCGCTGGCGGTCCGGAGCCGCACCGACCGGAGCGTCGAAGAGCCGGTCGAGTTCGCGCCGCACGATGGCCGGATCCACCTTCGGATGGTGTCCGGAGCGCTCGGTGAGCACCCGGCGGATAATCTGCTCCTGCTGGTAGTAGCGGTCCAGATACAGCAACGGACCCGTGGCCTGCGCGCCGACCAGGCGCAGCGGCTGCAAGGGACCAGCCGGTCCCCCACATACCAATGGGCTGACGCGCAGCGCGGCGATGACCGTATCGATATCCGGCCACGGCAGTGTCGCGGGGTCGATACCCGCACCCGCATCCCAGGTTTCGTCGGCATCGACGCCGATTTCGCGCATACGGTGCAGCTCCAGACAGACCGAACCGGACCGCACCGCCCGCACGGCCAGCGCGGCCGCGAACAACACCTCTTCCGAGGATTCGCGGCCCATCCGGCCCAATCGGAGTGCGACGTGCACGTCGGCGGCGGAAAGCACACCGGCCTCGTTGAACATACGCAGCAGCCCGGTGCCCCGCTGCGCCAACTGAATCGACGTCATCGGGCAGCCTCCCCCGCCAGCAGGTCGGACAAGGCGACGATCAGCTCGGCCGGTGGATTCCAGTGGAAAACACCACAGCCCGAGGGTGTTTCGGGGCCAACCATGCCGCGGACGAAAAGATAGCGGACACCACCGAGGTGACGCGCCGGTTCGTAACCGGGCAGCCGCCAGCGCAGGTAGCGGTGCAGGGCGACCGCGTAGAGCAGGGCCTGCAACGGATAGTGCGAACGCAACATTTCGGCGGCCATGCGGTGGTGGGTGTAGTGGTCGACGGTGAGATCGCCGGTGCCCAGACGATTGGTCTTGTAGTCGATGATGACGAATTGTGGTTGCGCACCGGGCTTTTCGGTGATGCGCAGCACCGCGTCGATACTGCCGGTCAGGTAGCCGCGCAGCGGGGTGTCGTCCAGTAACGCGAGTTGGTCGGCATAGCTGAACAAGCAATCATCGACCGGGAGATGGATCCGCAGCAGATCGGCGATCCGGCGCAACGTGACCGTATGCGCACCCGGAGTGTCACCACCGGCGAGCGGGAGCTCGAAGTCGAGTTCATTGAGCCGGTCGCGGGTGGAGATATCGGCGAGACAACCGAATCCGAGTGGGGTGTGCAGCACGGCGATCAGGGCGCTGCCGAGTACCACTGGATCGGCCTCGGCCATCAGCTCGTCGGTGGCGGCACGGCAGCGGGTGTGGACCTCGGCGGACAGATCCGCTGCATCGGTATCGATTCGCTCGAGCACACCGTGCACCAAGGTGCCGAATTCGGCACCGTAGGGCAGTGCGTTCATCAGCGACGGCGCCGCATCCGAGATGACGGGTTCGGTTTCGGCGAGAAGCGGTGTACCGGGCTCGTCGGAGGGGCCGCGCTGGTCCTCCGGTTCGGCCTCCGTAATCGCGGCATCATGCGCACCTGCCGTCAGGGCCGAATAGGAGGTGCGATGCCACTGCAGGTCCAGGGTGCGGGCGAAATGGGCCGCGGCGAGGGCTCCGGTCGGGAGTTCGGTGCGTACGCGACGGATCTCCACCGCACCGGTGTGCTCGACACCTGCCACCGAAATGGCCTCCGGCGCACCGGCGGCCCAGGCCGAAAGCATCGACACCGCAACGGCATCCGCAGGCACCGCCGCCTTGCTCGGCACAAGTTCCCCGCCGTCCGGGCGACCGAGGACCATCCGATGCAGCGGCGCGTTGGCGGTGGTGATCGCGGGCGCCCACCAGGCGACGATCTGACACATCGCGCGGGTGAGTGCGACATACAGCAGGCGCAGTTCCTCGCCGGCCTCCTCGGTTTCACTGCGCAGCTTGCGCTCACCGAAGCCGGAGGCGTCCTGGCCGCCGACATCGAGTACGCGAGCGCCGTCATCGGTGTGGAACAGCAGGGTCTGCGGGTATGGATTCTTCGCGTTGTCCCAGGCGAAAGGCAGATAGACGATGGGAAATTCGAGACCCTTGCTCGCGTGTACGGTTGCGATCTGCACCGCCGCGGCATCGCGATCGAGGCGCCGGCTGCGGTCGGCGACCGATCCGGAGGCGGGATCGCGCACGCGGTCGGCGAGCCAGCGGGTCAGCGCGGTGAGGCCGAGACCTTCGGTCAGCGCGACCTGGTCCAGCAACTGCGCGATATGCCGCAGATCGGTCAGCTCGCGTTCGCCGTTCTCGACCGAGAGCAGGCGCTGAGCCACATTCGCTTCGGCGGAGATCTTTTCGAAGACCGCGGCGAAACCCGCACGGGCGAACAGCCGAGCCGCCTCCCGCAGTTGGGCCGAGATGCGGCCGACCAGATCCGCACCGCCGCTATCGATTTCGACGGCGGTCACGCCGAGCAGCGGTGTGCAGGCGGCGAGGCGGACACGTTCGGAGCGATGCGGCTGTTCGAGCGCGCGCAGCAGCCAGAGCCAGTCCGTCGCACTGCTGGTGGCGAAGACGCTGGTGCCACCGGCGAGTACCGAGGCGACCCCGACGCGGTCCAAAGCGTTTCGCACCACATCGATTTGGGATCGAGTCCGGACCAGTACCGCGATATCGCCGGGCCCGATCGGACGCGGCCCGGTCTTCGCCTCGAACAGCACATCGGATTCGAGCAGCCGCACGATATCCGCCGCGAGATCCTCGGCGACCTTTGCCCGCATGCGCCCGACCGCCGGGAACCCCGATTTGTTCAACGGGCCCGCGCCGGTGCGGGGCAGACACCGCATTCGCAGCGGCGTCGTCTGGTCCTCGGGGCCCGACAGTCGAGACCAGCCGCGGGTCGCGGTGACCGGGTGGACCGTGATCGCACTGTGCCCCAACGCCGCACCGCCCTGCAGATGATCCAGCGCGGCGAGCAGACCCGCATCGCTACGCCAGTTGGCGGTGAGCTCCTTGCGGGTATCGGCGAGGGCGACGGCATCGAGATAGCTGAGAACTTCCGCGCCGCGGAAGGCGTAGATGGCCTGCTTCGGATCACCGACGAGCACCAGGGTCGAATGACCGTGAAACGCCAGCCGCAGGATATTCCACTGCAATGGATCGGTGTCCTGGAATTCGTCGACCAGAGCGACGCGGTAGCGATCGCGGATACGGCGACAGGCCCGCGGCCCGTGCTGCGGATCGGCGAGCACATCGTGCAACAGCACCAGCAGATCGTCGAAATCGCGCAGTCCGGCGAGTCGTTTGCGGCGCTCGGTTTCCGCACGCACCGAGGCGGCGAAGGCGACCCGCTCCCCTGCCGGTCCCGCGCCTTTCGGCACCAATACGGCGTGCCGATCCTGTACCGCCGCCAGCGCGAGCGTATGCGCCTCCTTCAGCGAAAAGGGCGGCTCCGCACGGGCATACCGGTTCAGATACAGGTCATCGGCGACCGTTCCGATCAGATCATCGACCGTCTCCACCAACCGCGACCCGGGATCATATTCGCCGGCCAAGCCGAGCTCATCGAGCATCCGCTGGCAGAAACTGTGGGTCGTCGCGATGGTCCCGGCCTCGAAATCCGAAAGCGCGCTGAGCAATCGCCGCCGTCGCCGCAGCACCTCGGCCGAATCGGCCTGCGCCACCAGCCGAATCAGCTCATCGGCATGGGCCCGAGCCATCGGTGGATCGGCCAATGCCGCCGCCACCGCGACGAATCGGTCCCGCGTGCGTTCCCGTAGTTCCTGTGTGGCGGCCCGACTGAACGTCACGAGCAACAGCTGCGAAATATTGATGCCGATCTCGGCGACGTACCGCACCGCCAACCCGACGATCGCATGTGTCTTACCTGTCCCCGCGCTCGCCTCGAGCACCATGGTTCCGGTCGGCAGCGGCCCAGTGGGATCGAATCGGTCGCCGTCCAGCGAGGGCGCGGCGAATGCGGTGTCCTCGACGGTCATCCCCGCTGTCCCTTTCCGTGCCTGGCGCATCCGGTACCCGCACTGCGCATCAGCAGTATTGTCTCTCGCCGACCGATACCTCCACCGTCCACCTGACGCTCACCGGGATGTGGGAGGCGCACCGACCGGTCATCACACTCGACGAATCCGCTACTCACGGCTGGCCCTGATTCTCGGCGGCCAGCAGCGGTGCCCACATGCGACGAGCCAGGGACCCGAAGCGGGTGGTTTCCCCGGGCTCGCCCGCGGGCGCGGGGGCGGCCATCAGGTCTTCGAGGCGAGGGGCGGGTCCCCAGATATAGCGGAGGTGACGGTCGGTGTGGTCACCGAATGGCCCGGGACCGTTGGGCCCACCGTTGAACTCGCGTTCGGCCGCGCTGATGGCTTCGTCGGTGTTCGAGCCGCGGAAGCGACGTTCGGCGTAGACGGCGGTAGCGCAGGGGGCGATCGGGAGCGGCTCGGTCAGACCGGCATCGCGCAGCCGCACCAGCTCACGCAGGATCGCCAGCGCGGCAGGCGGTTCCGGAGCAAGGATCTCGGAACACCAAGCGGGACGGCCGAATTGGCCGCGGCCCGTGGTAATCGCGCGCCACGAGCGATCCTCGGCGACCGCCAAGGACAGCAGCGAAACCCAAGCGGCAATCCGGTGTTTCGGCGCCAGCCGCGAGAAGGTGGTGCGAACCAAGGATTCACCGCGCACTTCCGGCACCGTGCCGGTGAGCCGACGGCCGTTGCCGAGATCCACCGCGATATCGACCGCGCGCGGCGCGGCCTCGTACGCCGGCAGCGCCGCCCGCACCAGCTTGTCCACCGTTGACTCGACCTCATCGAGCACGGCGCCACCGAAACCGAACGGCGGCAATGTTCCGCGCCGCCACTCCGCCGCGCGCAGCGTCGACGGATCCGCGCCGGTGAGCCGCGCGGACAGCAGTCGTTCGCCCAACTCCCATTTCGCGAGGCCGTCGAGTTCGATGGGCAGCCGGTCGGCGATATCGTCTTCGTGTTCGGGGACGCGTAGCCCGAGACGCTGCCACAGGAATGCCCGCACCGGATGTTCGACGAACGAAATCAGGTCGGCCAGTGCGACATCGGTGAGTTCGAGCGCGGGCAGCGGTTCGGGCAGGAATGCTGGCCGCGGCTGTGCGGGTCGTCCGGCGGCGTGCGCTCCGGCGAGTGCGACGGTATCGAAGCTGAAGGGGCGCTCGGCCAGGAAATTGCGACGGTCGAATCCCTGCAACGGATGTCGGGTCACCACTGCGGCCATACCTGCCGCGCCGACATGTGCGCGCAGTGCGTCGAGCAGTTCGGCGACCGGGATGGCGGGTGGGCGATGCGCGCCGGTCACCGGGTCGGCACCGGTGTGGAAGATCAACAGCTGCTCGGTGGCCGCGAACACCGCATCCAGCAGTAGTTGACGATCCTCGCTGCGCGTATCCCGTTCGCCCAGTAGCGGATTGCGCGCGAGCACATCATCACCGTCCACGCCGCTGGTGCGCGGGAAGATCTCGTCGTCGAGGCCCAGTAACACCACCACCCGATGCGGCACCGAACGCATCGGCACCATCGTGCACACCGTCAGCTCGCCGGTCCGGAAATTCGCCCTGGTGGGGCGCGCCGCGAGCCGACTCGACAGCAGCACACCGACATCCGCGAGCCGCAGCGGCACCTCGCCCGCGTGTTCGGTGGCGGCGGCCAGCTCACGGCGCGCCTCGGTGCGGACCCACGCTTGACTGTCGGGCACATCGGTGAGCAGTTCGAGGCAGCGCCCGAGGACCGCCGCCCACTCCCGTGCCGGACGCGGCCCGCGCAGGTCACGCAGGCAGACCGCGAGCCGGTCGATGAATTCCGCGAATCGGCCGGCCAGATCCACGTCATTGCTGTCCACATCGTCCAGCGGCAGCGCGAGATCCAGCCAGTCCTCAGCGGATTCGTCCGCGGTGACACCGAGCAGAATGCGGTCCACCGCGCTATTGAGTGTGTTCTGCGCGAAATCGGCCAGCCCGAAAGCCTGCCGCTGGCGCTGCCCGATTCCCCACCGCGCCCCGGATTCGGCCGCCCACTCGCGCAACCGCTCGATATCGTCATCATCGAAACCGCAACGGCGACGGACGGTTTCGGACGCCGCCAGATCCAGGACCTGGGTCACCGTCACCCGCCCGTCGGCGAGCTCGAGCAAGACCGCGATCACCGCGAGCATCGGGTTGGTCACCCCGCGTCCCCGATCGGCGAGCCGCACCCGCAGCAGATGCGCGGGATGCGCCGAATCTCCCACCGACTCGACCGCCGCCACCATCTTCTGCTCGAACGCCGCCCGCACCAGTGGCGCATACGCCTCCACCTCGGGACACATGATCAGCACATCGCGCGGTTCCAGGGTGTGATCGGCCGCGAACAAACCCAGCAGACATTCGCGCAGCACTTCGACCTGTCGTGCCGGTCCATGACACGAATGCACCTGCACGGTGCGGTCAGCGAAGCTCGCGGGTTCAGGCGGCCATACATCGTCCCGAATCCCGGACTGCAGGGCCGCCAGCAGTGTGGCAGCCGAATCTTGCTGAACGCCAACATGATTCGACCCGATAGCCGCGTGATGCTGGTCCACGGCGCCCACCAGTCGCTGCTGGAGTTCGCGCACATCTCTGCCGAGTCCGGCGAGCAACGGATGCCGCACCACCGTGGCACTCACATCATCGGCCCGGGCCGCCGCGGCAGGCAGCGCACTCAACCGCGTCCACATCACCGGACTCGGATGCGCGAGCCACAGATGGACATCCCGTCGCTCGCCCAGCGCGGACAACACCGCCAGCTGATCGCTCGGCAGCCGCGTCACCCCGAACAGCGACAAACGTCCGGGCAGATTCACCAGATCCGGCTCGTCTCGCAGCCGCGCACAGGCCGCGTCCAACCGCTCGGCCGGACTCGGCACCCCGATCTCGGCCCGCAACCGCCGCCACAATTGCGGTTGCCACAGCAGGTCATCCGGTACCGTCCGCCCGGCACCGTCGGTATTCGAGCCCGCGGCCCATTCCGCGAGCAGGCTCGGCCGCTGCGCCGCATAACTATCGAACAGCGCCGCCAGATGCGCGGCGGTCGCATACCGCCGACCGACCCGATGCCCGGCGGGTTCCCCGACCCCGAGATGTCGCGCGAGCACCGCACCCCACGACTCGGCCAGCGATGCGTCGATCACCCGCAGCAGCGTCCACACGACCTGCTCCGGTACCCACGGATCCGTCTCGGGTCGGACGCCACTCGCCGCCGACGACACTTCGGCGACGAGCGCAGCGGGAGATGGGAATTCGATATTCGCGGCGATGCCGTCCGAGCGCCCCGACACGCCGAGCACGGTCGCCAGCCGCTGCGTCAACCACCGCTCGACACCCTTCGCGGGTACCGCGACCACCTCGGCCGCGAAGGCGTCCGGCAACGGTTCCGCAAGCAGTGCGGCCAATGCCTGCGCCAACGCATCGGCGCGCTCGGCGCGATGTATGTGTAGCGGCATCTGCGCCCTCTCATCGGTTGGTCCGGTACATCCGCACGGTGCGTCAAGTCGCCTATCCGCACGGCTCGGCGCCCTCGCACGTTTATACGCCCAGCGACCAGTACGCAACCTCCCGACCCCATTCCCACCGGAGTGAATTGAGCCACATGCGAACGATTTACTTCGTCGTGTCATGTCGGACCGCAGCCGTCGATGTGCGACAGTGCTCAACCGGGGAGGAACGGGATAGCTGCAGGAAAGGCTGGTTCGCGTTCATGATGGCGATGGTGATTCCCCTGATGCCGAGAGGCGGATTCACGGTCCGCCGGGTCGGTGACAGATGGGAGCTGGTCAATTCACGCTCCTATGGTCGCGCCGTCGTTCTGAACTCTTGGCCCCGCGACCAGCATGCCGAGGCCTTCGCCCACTGCTACCGCCTCAACGGTCGCACCGTCGAGGAACTACATGCCGCATTCCGCTAGGGCGAAAGACACTGCGGTACAAGCGCGTAACGCCGAGTACCACAGCGTCGGCCTGAGCTCAAGACGTGCGTCCGGCGCGCCGATGTGCGATCGTGGTGCCTCGTGCGTCACGCCTCCGTCTCCGTTCTCGCCGCTGCGGCGATCCTGGTCCCCACTACCACCGCGCTGATTCCGTCGGCCAATGCGGCGCCTCCGGCGCATATGCAGGGCTGCATCGCCGGATTCGATTGCGATATGAGCAGCCGAATCGCCGCTGTCGACGCGTATTTGAAGAATCGGCCCGGTGTGACCGGCTACGTGGTCCGCGATCGAGTGAGCGGTGGGGTGTACGCGAACGAGAATGCGCAGAACTCGGTCTGGACCGCCTCCACCATCAAGCTGGCGATCGCCGCCGATCTGCTCAACCGCGCGCGGGCGGGCGTGATCGGTCTGAGTCCCGAGGACCGCGGCCTGATGGAATCGATGCTCGCCACGTCCAACGACCAAGCCGCCGACATCCTCTGGAACAAATACGCCGGCCTCGATCGGATGGCCTATAACAACGCCTTCCGCGCCAACGGCATGGTGAACCTGGTTCCACAGCCGACGAATACCGCCATGTTCCCGGACTGGTCGTTCCAGAAGTGCACCCCCGCCGATCTGGATCGGCTGATGGACTCGATCTTCACCAATATGCACCCCGACGACCGGAACTACCTGTTCGACCGCATGCGCGCGGTCGACAGCAACCAGCACTGGGGCCTGTGGGGCGCGGGCGCCGCGATGCGCCCCGGCCTCAAAAACGGCTGGTCCGAGGAGCAGGGCGGCTGGGTGGTGAACTCGGTCGGCTTCGCCGGACCCGGCGAACGCTACACCCTGGCCATCATGAGCTCGCTCGGCAACGACGGCGGCTACACCGAAGGCGCCGCGACCGACACCAAGGTCGCGGAACTGCTTTTCAGCGGCCGCTGAGCTGATCCGTTCGGGCGACTCGCAAGCGATCGCTAGCGGCGACGCAACAGCACGGGCGCACCATCCCGGGGGAACGGAATCGTCGTGAATCCCCACGGCATTCGGTAATCCCCGGGGAGTTCCCACTCGTAGTCCCGCACCAGCGCGGCAATGATCGTCTTCACCTCGAATGTCCCGAAGTGCATCCCGATGCACTTGTGCGCTCCCGCCCCGAAAGGCATCCAGGCGAGTCGATGCGATTTGTCCTCGCGCCGCGCTGCACCGAAGCGTTCCGGATCGAACACTTCCGGCCGGGTCCACAACTCCGGCAGGAAGTGATTGACCGTATACGCGCAATCGATCGGTGTGCCCGCCGGAATGTAATGTCCGAGAATTTCGGTGTCGCGCACCGCCCGTCGCGGCAGCCCAGGCACCGGCGGCATCAAACGCAAACTCTCCCTGAGCACCAGATCCAGTTCGCGCATCCTGTCCAGATCGGCGATTGTCGGTGCGCCGCCGCCGATTTCGGCATCGACGGCACGCACCTCGGCGCGCACCCGCCGCTGCCATTCGGGATGTTTGCCGAGGTAGTAGGCCACGGCGGTGGCGGTGGTCGTCGTGGTGTCGTGCGCGGCCATGATCAGGAAGATCATGTGGTTGACCACATCCGCGTCGCTGAATTCGGCGCCGTCCTCGGTGCGCGCATGGCACAGTCCGGAGAAGAAGTCCGCCGATTCGGTTCGCCGCTTGCTCGGCAGCATCTCGGTGAAGTACTGCTCGAGCACCTTGCGCCCGCGCAGCCCGGCACGCCAATGGCCGCCGGGAACCGGATGTCGAATGATCGATAGTCCGGCATGGGTGCAGTCGATGAACGCCGCGATGAGTTTGCGGCGCGGTACCCCGACATCGACGGCCATGAAGGTCTCGCCCGCGATCTCCAGGGTCAGTTCCTTGATCGTCGGGTACAGCCGGACGGTGCCACCGGACCGCGGCACCCACCGATCGATGGCTGCCCGCGCCACCGGCGTCAATGTCGCCAGATGCGCTTCCAGCCGCTCCCTGGTAAAGGCCTGCTGCATGATCCGGCGATGAAACATGTGTTCGTCGAATTCGAGAAGCAGCAGTCCGCGCCGGAAAAACGGGCCGATGAAGTAGTCCCAGCCCTGGCCGAAATCGCGACGCCGCTTACCGAGCACCTCGTCGATCGCATCCGGACCGCAGACCAGTACCCGATCCAATCCCAGCGACGAATTCAGTGATACCGGACCGTAGCGAAGATAACGCTGCATCATTTCCGCCGGACCCCAGCGCAGATAGTGCAATCCCCGGCCGAAATACGGGAGTCCGGCATCGCCGTGTACCGCGGTCGCGGTACTGCCGCGTGGCGGTGAGGCCAGCACATGCGGACGCTCGGGCACCCGGCGCAGCAGTCGATCAATGAGGTGGTCGTCCGGGATGTCGATGAGCGACAAATTCTCGGATTCGGGCCGCACGCTGGGCTTTCCAGACTCGCCGCGGATGTGTACGACACGGTCTTCAGCGACCATGACAAACCTCCCTGAACGACGGGATCTATCGTATTCTCTTTTTCACATTCATTCGCTCGAAAGAATCGGCATATCAGCAACCGGGATCTCACCGTGACGGCCAGTGCGGCGCCGACTACCGTAAGTCGGGTCAAGGATACGTTCGAGGGGCCGCACCCCAGGTTTGAGGAGCACCGACGATGAGCACTCAGTCTGTCGAGGAGAACCATCGCCACCGGGTGGTGGTGATCGGCTCCGGATTCGGCGGCTTGTTCGGTACCAAGCACCTCGAGCACGCCGATGTCGACGTCACCCTGATCTCCAAGACGTCGACCCACCTGTTCCAGCCGCTGCTCTACCAGGTCGCCACCGGCATCCTGTCGGTCGGCGAGATCGCCCCGGCGACCCGGTTGGTGCTACGCAAGCAGAAGAACGCTCGAGTGCTGCTCGGCGATGTCATCGATATCGACCTCGAGCACAATACGGTCACCTCGCAGCTGCTCAACCAGAACACCGTCACCCCCTTCGACAGCCTGATCGTGGCGACCGGCGCGCAGCAGTCCTACTTCGGTAACGACCAGTTCGCCACCTACGCGCCCGGCATGAAAACCATCGACGACGCGCTGGAGCTACGCGCGCGCATCCTGGGCGCATTCGAAGGGGCCGAACTGGCGGTAACCCAGGACGTACGGGATCGGCTGCTCACCTTCGTGGTGATCGGCGCCGGACCCACCGGTGTCGAATTGGCCGGTCAGATCGCCGAACTGGCCGATCGCACCCTGGAGGGCACCTTCCATAGCATCGATCCGCGCGATGCCAGGGTCATCCTGGTCGAGGGCGCGGGTGCGGTGCTGGGTCCGATGGGGCCGAAGCTGGGCGGTAAGGCCAAGCGGCGGCTGGAGAAGATGGGCGTGGAGATCCAGCTCAACGCCATGGTCACCGATGTCGACGCGCACGGTGTCACCGTGAAGGACGCTGACGGCACGGTGCGCCGCATCGAATCCTCCTGCAAAGTGTGGTCGGCGGGTGTGCAGGGCAGCCCGCTGGGCAAGATGCTCGCCGAACGCTCCGACGGCACCGAGACCGACCGCGCCGGCCGCGTGATCGTAGAACCCGATCTGACCATCAAGGGCCATCCGAATGTCTTCGTGGTCGGCGACTTGATGTCGGTACCGAATGTGCCTGGTCAGGCGCAGGGCGCGATCCAAGGCGCGACTTATGCGGCCAAGCAGATCAAGGCCGGCCTGACGGGGCTGGCGCCGCAGGACCGCAAGCCGTTCAGGTACTTCAACAAGGGGAGTATGGCGACGGTATCGCGGTTCAGCGCCGTCTGCCAGGTCGGCAAGCTGGAATTCGGCGGATTCATCGCATGGCTGGCCTGGCTCGGACTGCACCTCTACTACCTGGTCGGCTACCGCAGCCGGATCGTCACCGTCATCCAGTGGTTCGTGACCTTCCTCGGCCGCAGCCGCGGACAGATGGCCGCCACCGAGCAGTGGGTCTTCGCCCGGCTCGCGGTGGAGGCGGTGCAGGCCGATCAGCAGGAGGCCGACGAACTCGCGGCCGCGCTGGGCGCGCCACCCGCGGAAAACGGGCGGGCCGGGCTCACCGAGAAAGCGGCCGACCGCAAGGTGGGCTGACCCTGCCCGATGCGCTCGTGCGACATTCCTCGATTCGATCGGCAGCAAGCGCAGCGCTCGGACCGGATCACCGGACAGAGCAGCCGGTCATCGGCGACTGATGCCGCGCCGAAGCGGGGTGGGAATCTGACGACGTTGTCGGGTCCTCCTTTCTTTCCCCTGCCCCGGCGCATCGCTACACCGCGTCGGTCGACGCAAACGCCCCGCCGTGTTGGACGACACATATAGCTAACTGTTAGCTATCGAATGCTGCCGAGCACGGGTCCGGTACGAGTGGACACTGTCCCGCCAAGGGCGAGCGGGAGACGGACCGCGACCAGACCATCCATTTCCGCGGGTCGATCGTCCGGATAGACGAGTTCGCTGCGCAATGCCCTTGGTGCAGTGAGATTGTCATCGGTGGCACTACCCGCACCGAGCTCGAGTCGATGCCGCAGCAGCGGCAGGTCACCGATATCGGCAATCAGATCACCGCGCCAACCGCCCTCGTCCTCGCCGGTGCGCCCGATCTGTACGCGTTCGCGCAACCGTAGCCGAGCGTCGAGGGTCAACCGCACCTCGCTGACCGCGTGGTGGTGGGCGCCACCCGCCACAATCGTCGGCTCCGGATCAAAATCCAGTTCGCCCGCGACGTCGAAACGCCAGTGCGCCAACGACAATGGCGTCCGTGTGCCCGGCAGCGCGATGCTGGCCGCGACCGAGCGCACCACCAGCCGCGCACCCGCGCCGACCACGATCTCGATATCGAGTTCATCGCCGCCGAGCGGAGTTGCCGCGGTGCCGATCAGATGAACGGTGTCCGGCCCGGTGCGCCGGACCGCCAGCCCGCCGCTCGCACGGATCTCGGGCAGTGCGCCGACGGCAGCGACGATGCGAACCTCAGTGCGCAACAGCGGATTCGGTGGCCGATTTGTCCTGGTCGGCAATCGCCCGCAGCTGCTCACGCACCCAGGCGAGCACCGCGGTGGCGGCCGGATCCTCGGTCAGCGAGATCATCGCCGTGCGGCGGCCCTCGCGCACCTTCACCGCATCGTGTTCCATAACGTCGAGGTCGGCACCGACCAGCGGGGCCAGATCCGTCTTATTGATAACCAGCAGATCCGAGAACCTCACGCCGGGACCACCCTTGCGCGGCACCTTGTCGCCGCCCGCCACATCGATGACGAAGATCTGTACGTCGATGAGGCCGGAGGAGAACGTCGCGGTGAGGTTGTCGCCGCCGGATTCGACCAGGATCAGATCCAGGGGCGGATTGGCCGCGATCAGATCGTCGATGGCGTCGAGGTTCGCGGTGATGTCGTCGCGGATGGCGGTATGCGGGCAGCCACCAGTCTGCACGGCGGTGATCCGCTCATCCGGCAGCACCGCGTGCCTGCGCAGGAAGTCGGCGTCCTCGGTGGTGTAGATGTCATTGGTCAGCACCGCGAGCGAGAGTTCGTCGCGCAACTGTCGGCACAGTGCGGCCACCAGGGCGGTCTTGCCCGAACCGACCGGTCCGCCGATACCGATGCGCAGCGCCTCGCCGGGTGTGCGTTCGCGCTTGGGCCGGTCGTGGGAGTGATCGTGCGGCTCGCCGTCGTTCAGGTGGGGTGGCATATCGTGCTCCTTTCCGATTCCATCCTCGCGGATTGCGCTCCTAGGACGCGAACAGCGGCATATCTCGGACCAGGTGGCGCTGTGCGAGTACGTCCTGTAGCGGATCCGAGAGTGCGGCGAGTTCGGCCGCGGCCGCGGCGGCGGTCCGGTCGCACAGTTCGCCGAGCCGGATCGTGCAGGCAGCTACCGCGGCCGGATCCAGCGCCAGTAGCCGCTGTGCCGCCATCGCCGCGCCGGTCATGGTCGTATACACGACAACGGCGGCGACCTGCTCCGGAGTCGCACCGCAGACCTCGCCGACAACACCGAAGGCCGTCGACAGATGCGGCCGCACACCCAGAACTGTCCAATCCTCCCCCGGCCAAACCTGTTTCGCCAACCGCACCAAGCCACGCCCCTGCGCCCGTGACGCCGCTCGCGCACCGGGTGCCGCTGTCCGTGCATCGGCCTCGGTCTCGGCCCGCTCCGCAGTCAGTTTCCCCGCACAAACCGCCGCTGCCAAGGAGGCCGCCACCAATCCGGACGTGCGTATCCGCCGCCGCAAATACAGCTCGACCGTCGCGACATCCCACACCACCCCCGACGCCACCGCCTCCTCCACGCCGCCGGAATGCACATGTCCGCCGATCGGCAGCCGCGAGTCCGCCAACGCGAACAGTGTCGCCAACCCGTTGGTTCGCGGATCCGATCCGTGCATCCGTCGATCCTATGTGTGGCCCGGTCGGCCTTCCGCACCCCGACCGGGCCACACATGATCCTCGAACCGGGGCGGCCTCGGGATGTCTGTCTCCAGTGCTGGCGAGATGTAAGCATCGGTGCGATGAGTTTCGGAGGTCCGCGCGGTCTATCTTCCTGAGGCCGTATCCGGTCTCGCGGTTATGAGGAGGGCCGATGTCGGATAACGAAGCAACGGGACAGCGTCGACTGGCGGAGCATCCGACCGTCAAGCGGATGGCCGAGACAGCACGCACGACCCCGAATCCAGTGCTGACTTCGGCGCGGCTGCGCGAGCTCTGCCTAGCAGCCGGAGCCGACGATGTCGGCTTCGTTCCGGTCGACGATCCGAGGGTGGCGGTCGAACTCGAGCATGCGCGCGAAATCCTGCCCTCCGCACGCACATTCGTGGCCTTCTGTGTCCGGATGAACCGCGACAACCTGCGCAGCACCATGCGCAGTCTCGCCAATACCGAATTCAACCACGCCGACGACGAGACCAATGAGGTATCACGCCGCATCACCAGGGCCCTGCAGGATGCCGGGCACCGCGCCGTCTACCCGGCGCCCGGATATCCGATGGAGGTGGACAAGTTCCCGGGACGGATCTGGGTGATCGCACACAAGGTGGTGGCCGAGGCGGCCGGGTTGGGCGTTATGGGTATCCACCGCAATGTCATTCACCCGAAGTTCGGCAATTTCATCCTGCTCGGCACGGTCGTCACCGATGCGGTAATCGACGAGCCGAGCGCCGCACTGGATTTCAATCCGTGTCTGGAATGCAAGCTGTGCGTATCGGCCTGTCCGGTCGGCGCGATCACCAATGCCGGTGACTTCGATTTCCAGGCCTGCTATACCCACAACTACCGAGAGTTCATGGGCGGCTTCACCGATTGGGCCGAAACCGTCGCCGACAGCGATAGCGCCGAGGACTACCGCGAGCGGGTCACCACCGGCGAATCGTTCTCGATGTGGCAGAGCCTGTCGTTCAAACCCAACTACAAGGCCGGGTACTGCATGGCCGTCTGCCCCGCCGGCGAGGATGTGATCGGCGCCTACCTCGACGATCGCAGAACCCACCTCGACGATGTGGTCCGTCCGCTGCAGAACAAGGCCGAACCCGTCTACGTCCTACCCGGATCGGCCGCCGAGGAGCATGTCACGCGCCGATTCCCGAACAAGACGCCGAAGCCGGTGACCAATGGTTTCCCCGACGAGGTCAACATCCTGCTCGATCAGATCGGTCCACGTCCGCGCCGGACACCAGGCGCATGACGATCACCGACGGAATGTACGTTCCATGAAACGCTGCGCCTGCCCGCGCTTCAGATCGGTCCAGGCCCGAACACTCGGCGACCACCACGGCGCGATCTCGCGCGGCTTGGCGACCACGGCGTGACAGACGAGATCGGAGGCCTCATCGACGGTCAGCCCGGGAATGCGGCTGAAATCGGTCGGTGCGCTCATCCTGGTGTGCACGAGCGGCATATAGATGGAGGTCGTTGTCACCTTGTCGGCGGCGATTTCCGCTGCGGTACTGCGCAACCAGACATCGAAGGCGGATTTGGAAGCACCGTAGGCCGCCCACCGCGGGGCCGGCGGCATCAGCACGCCCCAGGTGGAGATATTGACGATATGGCCCTGTTTGCGTTCGCGCATACTCGGCAGCAAGGTAAGTAGCAGCCGAACCGGCCCGAGATAGTTCACATCGATGGTGCGCGTGAAATCGTGGAAGCGGTCATAGGATTCGTCGATCGAGCGGCGAATCGACTTGCCCGCGTTATTGATCAGCACATCGACATGGCCGTGCTCCGCCAGTAGGTCGCGCCCGAGTTTTTCGACGGCGTCCATATCGGTCATATCCGTCGGGTACACGTGTGCGGTGCCGCCCTCGGCGGTGATCTCGGCCGCCACCTCCTTCAGCGCATCAACGGAGCGCGCCACCAGCAGCACGGTCGCACCGGCCGCCGCCAGTTTGCGCGCGCTCGCCTTGCCGATGCCATGTGAGGTGCCGGTCACCAACACGATCCGGCCCTCGACCGCGCGACGCAGGGATTTCTCGCGCGGCCGTACGGTCGGGTACAGCAGCCGGGACGCCACTCGTTCGGCGAGCGGGCGGCCCTTGCTCGAAGCGGAAGTGTCGCTCACCCTCTCGACTGTATGCGCCGAGCTGCCCTATTCGCGATCATTTGCCCAGGTGCGCAGCAGCTCGGGCATATCCTGTCTAAGCAGATAGGCCGCGATCCGCAACCAGTCCTCGCCACGGCGCACCAGGAAGTCGCTATACACGTCGAGGGAACGGTCGCCGAGCGACAGCACCCATCGGGCGGAGGTCAGCCACCAGTGGCCACCGAGTTGAAGGTTGATCGAGGTGATGTCATGCGGAATCGTGACATCACGTTATATCGCGAGTCGGATCCGGACCCGGGTAGGCGCACCGGTCAGCGCCGGGGTGCGAATGTTGCGACTGCCGCCATCACCATCAACAGCACAGCACCGACCGAGGTCGCCACATGCATTCCGGAGACAAAGGATTCGCGCGCGGAATCGACCAGCGCGGAATTGCCGCCCGCATCGTGGATGGTTTCGCCGAGCGTGTCCGCGTAGTCGCCACCGGACCGGAAGACCAGTGCGGCAACCGAACCCAGCAGTGCCAGACCGAGGGCATTGCCCAATTCGAAACTGGTCTCGGAGATGCCGACCGCGGATCCGGCACGCTCCGGTGGCACCGATGACACCGCCACATCCGAAACCAGGGTGAAGGCCAACCCGTAACCGATGCCCGCGATCGTGGATCCGGCCAGGTACCAAGCGATTGCGCTGTCCACGCCGACACCGATCAGCAGCACATTGCCGATAGCCGAGGCCAGCAGCGCCAGCACGAAGGTGAGACGCACCCCGAGCCGGTGCCCGACCCGCGCACCACTCATTGAGCATGTGAATACCGCGACCGCCATCGGAACCCCGAGCAGTGCGGCCGCCAGCGGGTCACGTCCGGTCACCGATTGCAGGTAGATGCTGGTCAGATAGCTCAATGCCGCGAGCGTCATCATCCCGACCAAGCTGGAGCCGATGGCGACCGAGAACTGCGCGCGCCCGAACAGTCGCAGGTCCAGCAGCGGTTCGGCCAGCTGTCGCTGCCGTCGCACGAATATCGCGAGCAGCATCACACCGATGACTCCGATGACGAGGGGTTCGATATCGAATCCTTCGGCAGCGATCTGTTTCACCGCGTACACCACCGGCAGAATGCCGCCGATCGACAGCAGCACACTCGCAACATCCAGCGGTCCGACCACACCGACGCGATGCTCCGGGAGTACGAACGGACCGTAGGCGAGCAGGATGAGCAGCACCGGAATGTTGATCAGGAATACCGACCCCCACCAGAAGCGGTGCAACAGCAAGCCGCCGATAATTGGACCGACCGCAGATCCGCCCGCGAAGAACGCGGTCCACACACCGATCGCGGCGCCACGTTCGCGGGCATTCGGGAACAGGCTCGAGATCAGCGCCAGACTCGACGGCAGCAGGGTTGCGCCGCCCATACCCATCAGCGCCCGCGCGATGATCAGCACCGCGGCACTCGGAGCGAAGGCCGCCATGACCGAGGCGATACCGAATACAGACGCACCGGCGAGCAGAATATTGCGCCGACCGATCCGGTCGCCGAGATTGCCCATGGTGATCAACAGGCCCGCGATGAGGAAGCCGTAGATATCGAGAATCCACAGCTGCTGGGCGGCCGACGGGTCGAGATCGAGGGTGAGCGTCGGCATGGCCAGGAACAACACCGAGATGTCCATCGACACCAACAGCACCGGCAGCAGCAGTACCGCCAGACCGAGCCAAGCGCGCGGTGATCCGGTCGACGTCGGCTGCGCGACCTCCACCTCGGTCATGTCGGTCCTCTCTGTCTCGCGTACACCGTACGCACCTGCCGACCATCCCGGGGCGCGAAGTCGCCGGGACGGTGGACCGAATCGGATCAGATGTCGACGTCGAGCTCGGCAAGCGGGTCGGCGCGCATCTCGGTCCGGTCCCCGATGGCTACGCCGAGTCGGCCGTGACGGAAACCGCTCGACTACACGAGATGCCGCTCAACTCCGACACCGAAAGATCAACCGCCGCAGCCTCGCTCGCCCTACCGTGCGTCCGTGCCGCACGCGAGATGCCCGATATCAGCGACGCTCAGTCGACGAATTCACCATTGACCACGGCATAGGCGAAGCCATCCCAGCCCTTGCTGCCGACGGTCTGCAGGACAGTGGCATCGAGGCTGGGTTCGGCGGCGAGCAATTCGACCAGATCACGACTGGCCTGGACCGCGGGATCATCCGAATGCTCGTCGGCGACAGCGCCATGGCGCACGACATTGTCGACAATGATCACCGAGCCCGGCCGGGTCAGTCGCAGCGCCCAGAGCACGTAGTTCGAATTGTTGACCTTGTCGGCGTCGATGAACACCAGATCGAACGGCTCCGGATCCTCTTGCGCCAGTACGGGCAGACTGTCCAGCGCCGCACCGACGCGGATCTCGACCCGATCCCCGACCTCGGCCCGATCCAGATTCTCCCGCGCCACCCGTGCGTGCCGCGGCTCGAATTCCAGGGTGATGACCTGACCGTCCTTCCCCACCGCCCGTGCCAACCAGATCGTGCTGTAACCGCCGAGCGTGCCGATCTCGAGCACCCTCCGGGCCCCGATCGACCGCGCTATCAAATGCAGGAACTTTCCCTGCGCCGGCGATACATCGATGGCGGGCAGTCCGGCCGCCGCATTGGCCGCCAATGCCGTCGCGGTCGAATCCTCGCCTCCCACCAGAGAGTCCACGATGTAGCTGTCCACGTCGGCCCACTCGAACGTCGTCATGCCATGAAGTCTGCCACTGGATGCGGCAATACCGCCCGAACGGGCGCCGACAATCGGATGGCACCGCGCACGGGACCGACTCAACGATGTCGAGCCGCTACCCGGCAATCAGCCCTTCCCGTCGCAGCAATCAGAACAGGAAATAACGCTGGGCCATGGGCAACTCGGTGGCGGGCTGCTCGGTCCAGACCTCACCGTCGATGCGCACGGTGAAAGTATCCGGATCGACTTCGATCCGTGGCATGGCGTCGTTGTTCGGCATATCCGCCTTGGTAACGCGGCGAACGTTCGCGACGGGGGCCAGTTTTCGGCGCACACCCAAGCGGTCGGCGAGGCCGTCCTCGAGGGCCTGTTCGGAGACGAAGTGCAACGAGGTCGCGGCGGCCGCGAGTGGGGCGGCACCGAACATGGGGCGCGGCAGCACCGGCTGCGGGGTGGGAATGGAGGCGTTGGCATCACCCATCGCGGCCCAGGCGATCGCGCCGCCTTTGAGAACGGCATGCGGGCGGACGCCGAAGAACGCGGGATCCCACACCACGAGGTCGGCGAGCTTGCCGACCTGCACCGAACCGATTTCGTGGTCGAGTCCGTGCGCAATGGCCGGGCAGATCGTGTACTTCGCGATATAGCGCCGCACGCGGGCGTTATCGGCGGCGCCGTCACCGGGCAGCGCGCCGCGGCGGCGCTTCATGACGTGCGCGGTCTGCCAGGTGCGCATGACGACCTCGCCGATACGGCCCATGGCCTGGGAGTCGCTGCCGATCATGGAGATCGCGCCGAGATCGTGCAGCAGATCCTCGGCGGCGATGGTGGAGGGTCGAATTCGACTCTCCGCGAAGGCGAGATCCTCCGGAATGGACGCACTGAGATGGTGGCACACCATCAGCATGTCCAGGTGCTCGTCCAGGGTGTTGACCGTATGCGGACGGGTCGGGTTGGTCGAACTGGGCAGGACATTGAGATGTCCGGCGACGGTGATGATGTCGGGTGCGTGCCCGCCGCCCGCGCCCTCGGTGTGATACGCGTGGATGCCGCGGCCCGCGATGGCGCCAAGTGTGTCCTCGACGAATCCGGCTTCGTTCAAGGTGTCCGAGTGCAGCGCCACCTGCACGCCCGCCGCATCGGCGACAGTGAGGCACGCATCGATCGCGGCGGGTGTGGAACCCCAGTCCTCGTGCAGCTTGAAACCCGCTGCGCCACCACGCAATTGCTCCCACATGGCTTCGGTGCCGACGGTATTGCCTTTGCCGAGCAACACGATATTCATCGGCCAGGCGTCGGTAGCCTCCAACATCCGGGCCAGATGCCAGGATCCGGGCGTCACGGTGGTCGCCTTGCTGCCTTCGGCCGGACCGGTGCCGCCGCCGATCAAGGTGGTGATGCCGCCGCCGAGCGCCTCGTCCATCAGCTGCGGGCAGATGAAGTGCACATGACAGTCGATGGCACCCGCCGTGAGGATGCGGCCGTTGCCCGCGATGATCTCGGTATTCGGACCGACCACCAGATCCGGGTGTACCCCGTTCATGGTGTCCGGATTGCCCGCCTTGCCGATCCCGCAGATGCGGCCGTCGCGAATTCCGACGTCGGCCTTGATGATTCCCCAGTAATCGATGATGACCACGCCGGTGATCACGGTGTCGGGGGTGCCATCGGCACGGGTCGCGCGGGCCTGACCCATGGATTCGCGCAGCACCTTACCGCCGCCGAAGACGGCCTCATCGCCCGCGAACCCCGGTCCGCCGCTGCGGTCCTCGGTGATCTCGATCAGCAGATCGGTATCAGCCAGACGAATTCGGTCGCCGGTAGTCGGACCGAACAGCTCGGCGTAGCGCACACGACTGAGTTCGGTCACGACCCACCATCCAAATGTCCGGGCGGATTCAGGCTGATGCCGTGCACCTCGCGCGTGCCGCCGAGCGGAACCAGCGAAACCCGCTGGCCGAGACCGGGTTCGAAGCGCACCGCGGTACCCGCGGGAATATCGAGCCGACGCCCGTGCGCGGCTCCCCGATCGAAACGCAGCGCGGCATTGGCCTGCGGAAAATGCACATGGCTGCCGACCTGGACCGGCCGGTCGCCGGTATTCACGACATCGAGCTCGATGCGGTCCGCGCCGGCGTTCAACTCGATCATGCCCTCGGCGCAGAGGTATTCCCCCGGAATCATTCCTCGGCCTAGCCGATCGGATGGTGGACGGTGACCAGCTTGGTGCCATCCGGGAAGGTGGCCTCGACCTGCACATCATGGATCATCTCCGGCACCCCCTCCATCACATCGGCGCGCGTGAGAACCGTCCGCCCCGAAGACATCAGCTCCGCGACGGTGCGCCCGTCGCGCGCGCCCTCGAGCACATGATCGGTGATCAGCGCGACGGCCTCCGGATGGTTCAGCTCGAGCCCGCGCGCCCGCCTGCGCCGGGCCAGTTCGGCCGCGTAGCTCAGCAGCAGCCGTTCCTGCTCGTGCGGCGACAGTCGCATGCGGGCTCCTCGGCGTTCACGGTTCGGGGTGACAGTAATTCTGGCACGCCCGTTGCGGGAGTGCCGATCAATCCCGGGCAGGCAGGTTCTGCAGCCGCAGCTGACCGCGTGCCACGGTGCGGCCCTCGTCATCGGTGAGTACGACCTGCCACAGCTGCTGCAGACGGCCGCGGTGCAGCGGCGTCGCCTCGCCGAAGACCTTGCCCTCGCGCACCGAGCGCAGGAAGTCGGTGTTGTTGTTCACCCCGACCACGGTGCCGTTATTGCCCTGGGCGTTGTACCAGACCCCGCCACCGACGCTGGCCAGCGTCTCGACGATCGTGCAGTACACGCCGCCATTGACAATGCCCGCCAGCTGCAGCAACTGTGGACCGGCGGTCAGCTGACCGCGCACCCGATCCGGCGTGACCTCGGTGAATTCGAGTCCGATCAGGTCGGTGAAGGTGTTCTTGCCGAGCTCGGTCATCTGCTCGGGCGTCACGTCGGCCAGCGACTGGCTCCGGGCAACTCCCTGTTGTGTCATGCCTTCACCTTGACACAGGGCATCCGTACTCTCGTACGACGGCTACTTCCCGGTGTCGCGCCCGCCGAGACAGAGCGGTGGGCTCCACACGCACATGGAGCCCACCGCGGCAGTGGATCGGGGGTTCACGGCAGCCCTCCGGAACGCTCGGCCGATCCCAACGCCGAACCAAGTATAGGTCAGGCTTACCTAAGTAGACAACTCCTGGTCCTGCCACCGGTCTCACGGTACCGAATTCGATGGCGACCAAACACTTTCTGCCGGAGACGATTCCACGCGCGACCGCCGAATGGCATTTCCGCGGCGCGCCGCCGGTACATCGGCTCGATCCGCCCCTCGCACAACCCGTTGGCCAGCCGCCGCCAGCGCCGTTTGTCCCTACTCGGACGTCGCGGCCACCGCGTATACCCGCGGATGTTCGGGTTGCAATGAGCGCAACCAGGCATATGCGCTACCGAATGCCACCTAGGAATGGCGAGGCATTCAGGTCGTGACCGGCTCCGACCTCGAACTCTCTCGGGTCGGCTCCGCGACGGGCCGAATCATAAAGATAGGTTAGGCTTACCAGACCTAGCAGCCAACACCGGATATCGAGTCAGGAGTAGTTCGTCGCCGTGACGGCATCAAGCACCATCGCGCCGAGGGCGCGACGAACGAATACGGCACAGCGTCGTCGGCTCGGACTCTTCGCGTTGACCGCGCTGCTCTTGGTCGCCACCGTGGCCGGCATCACCATCGGCACGCGATCGCTGTCCCCCGGCACCGTCTACGACGCAATGCACCACGCCCTCACCTGCCCGGGCGGACCGTTCACGTGTCCCGCGGGCTCGATCGCGGAGGAGATCGTGCGCGGACTTCGCCTGCCGCGCACCGCACTTGCGTTGATCACCGGGCTCGCTCTGGGAGTCGCGGGTGCGCTGATCCAGGGCTATAC